>JABDKV010000147.1 GCA_013002045.1 Gammaproteobacteria bacterium | reverse complement strand
ACATACGGGCATTTCGACATGTAACACATGTCGCACAGGTAACAGTGATCGACGACTTCCCAGTAGGCTTTCTGGTCCATGCCGTCGACTTCGCCGCTATCGCTTTCATCTACTGCATCGAACAGCGTAGGAAAGCTGTGACAGAGATTGAAACAGCGTCGGCAGCCGTGACAGATATCAAAGACGCGCTCCATTTCCTTGTGCAGCGCGCCTTCGTCCCAGAAGTCAGGTGACTTCCAGTCAATCGGGTGTCGCGTCGGTGCCTCGAGACTGCCTTCGCGTTTGTCCCCGGGCGTGTCGCTCATGGCAACACGCGCGGATCAGTCATCGAGGTTGTCGAGTGCCTTCTGGAAACGGTTGGCGTGCGAGCGCTCCGCTTTCGCCAGTGTTTCAAACCAGTCGGCGATCTCGTCGAATCCTTCCTCGCGTGCCTGCCGTGCCATCCCCGGGTACATGTCGGTGTACTCGTGGGTTTCGCCTGCGATAGCAGCTTTGAGGTTGGCCGAGGTTTCACCGATGGGCAAACCGGTAGCCGGATCGCCAACGATCTCGAGATACTCGAGATGGCCATGGGCATGGCCGGTCTCGCCTTCCGCCGTCGAACGAAACACCGCTGCTACGTCGTTGTAGCCCTCGACGTCGGCCTTGGCAGCGAAATAAAGATAACGACGGTTTGCCTGCGATTCGCCGGCAAAGGCGTCTTTGAGATTTTGCTCGGTACTACTGCCCTTCAGGTCCATAATGTCCTCCGCGTCTGAGGTGTCCGGATTGTTAAACCCGGTTTTAGAATAAGTCTAAAGACGACCCCTAAACTGTAGTTGTCAAACCCGGTTTCGTCAATGATACGACGTTGACCGCTCCAGGGTGGCACGTTACCGTGTCGGCCCTCGAAACAGGCATCCCGATGAGCGATAAAGACAAGCATTCCTTCGAAAGTGCGCTGGCTGAACTGGAAGAGCTGGTACACACCCTGGAAAAAGGCGAACTGCCACTGGAGCAGACGCTGGCCCAGTTCGAACGCGGCATTGCGTTAACGCGCCGCTGTCAGAAAGAGCTGCAAGCGGCTGAGCAGAAAGTGGAAATCCTGCTGAAAAAAACGACCGATGCGGAACCGCAGGACTTCGGGTCAAAAGACTAGAGCCATGACGGACTTTGCCGAACTGCTGCGGACTTACCGCGGACAAGTCGATGCCGCGCTCGATCGCTGGCTGCCATCAGCCGACGATGAGCCGCAAAAACTGCACCAGGCAATGCGCTATATGACGCTCGGTGAAGGAAAACGCCTGCGCCCGGTGCTGGTCTACGCCGCCGGAACCGCCGTCGGCGTCGAGTCCGTTACCCTCGATGCGCCTGCTGCCGCAGTCGAACTGATCCACACTTACTCGCTGGTGCACGATGACTTGCCCGCCATGGATGATGACGACCTGCGTCGCGGCAAGCCAACCTGTCACCGTGCCTTTGACGAAGCCACTGCTGTGCTGGTCGGCGATGCATTACAGGTCCTGGCATTTGAAATCATGGCCCGTGACGAGAAGCTGGTGGTCGATGCAGCCATGCGGGTACGGATGATCGCGGAACTCGCTGTTGCCAGTGGGACGGCCGGGATGGCCGGTGGCCAGGCCATCGACCTCGCCGCGATGGGTCGCGAACTGGATCTCGCAGCGCTGGAACGCATGCACCGGATGAAAACCGGGGCGTTGATCGGTGCCAGCGTTCGCCTGGGCGCCCTTGCCGGCAATCCGGATTCCGCCACACTGGGGGCATTGACGCAGTACGCCGACTGTATTGGTCTGGCCTTCCAGATTCGCGACGACATACTCGACGACGAAGGCGATGCCGCCTTGCTGGGCAAGACGCCCGGTGCCGATCGGGCCCGGGACAAGCCCACCTATACCAGCATGCTGGGCCTCGATACCGCCCGTCGGCGCGCCGGCGAATTGCACCTCAAGGCACTTGATCTGCTGCAGCCGTTTGGCCCGGAAGCCGATACGCTGCGTGAGATTTCTGCCTATATCGTCGAGCGCCAGCACTAAAATCACCGATCCCGCGCCCATTTGACGCCATCGTGCGAGCAAATGTGGATAATGGGCAACGAAGCGAACCACAGACCAGGAAATGCATGAGCACGCGAGCGACCGACATTCAGCCGGCCACCAACGAGATCGAGGACGTACAGGGTAGTCCGGATACCCGCCGTATCCCGATCAACCGGGTCGGCATCAAAAACATCTATCACCCGGTTCGGGTGCTCGATCGCACCGGTGGCGAGCAGCACACGATTGCCAACTTCAACATGTACGTGAACCTGCCCCACGACTTCAAGGGCACACACATGTCGCGTTTCGTTGAAATCCTCAATGCCTATGAGACAGAAATTTCGGTGCGCTCGTTCCCCGACATGCTCGAGGAAATGACCGAGCGGCTCGAAGCCGAACGCGGGCACATCGAGATGACCTTTCCTTACTTCGTCAACAAGAAGGCGCCGGTCAGTGGTGTCGAAAGCCTGATGGACTACAAGGCGGGTCTGATTGGCGAACGCGATGGCGACGACAGCTGTATATACATCCGCGTCGAAGTGCCCGCCACCAGCCTGTGTCCATGCTCAAAAAGCATTTCCGACTACGGCGCCCACAACCAGCGTTCGCTAATCACGATCACCGTGCGAACGACGGGCTTTGTCTGGATCGAAGAAATAATCGAGATCGCCGAGCAGGAAGCCTCATGCGAATTATTTGGCATTCTCAAGCGTCCCGACGAAAAGTATGTCACTGAACGTGCTTACGAGAATCCCAAGTTCGTCGAGGACATGGTGCGCGATATCGCCCAGCGCCTGAATGAAGACGAACGCATCGTCTCGTACGTCGTCGAGTCAGAGAACTTCGAGTCGATCCACAATCACTCTGCCTACGCGCTCATCGAGCACGATAAGGAAGCCAGCCAGGAGGCCGGAAAAACCGACCCAATCAGCTGACTTTTGTCAGGCTGGCCGAGTGTGTCTGGCGATGCGCTTCATCGGCGCGTTGCAGACGATGTATCAGCGAGCGCAGGAACATCTTGGTAAAACGTAGCTGGCACGCAGCCGACACCTGTTCAAGCAGAGTTGAACTGACGCGCAGCAAGGTTACTGAGTTTTTGGCCTTGATGGTCGCCGTTCGCCTTGCATTACGCACATAACTGGTTTCACCAAAGCAATCACCCTGGTCGAGTTGCCCGACTACTGAGTTATTGCGGTGCACCTGCACGCTGCCATCGACGATGATGTAGAAACGATCATCCATCTCGCCTTCCTTCACGATTTCCTGACTCGGCGCGTAGGTGTGCCAGTCGCTGGCACGCAGTACTTCCCAAATCTCGCCATGAGAAAAGTCATGGAAAAAGCTCAGCTTGCGTAGCTGGTCGAAACGCTGCTGCTGGTCGATCTCGTCTTCCTGCTGCTGCAGTTGCTGGAAGGCCCGTGTCAGGTCTCCGGCGAAGTCGAGTCCGTTTTTGTAGCGCTTCTCCGTCTCCTTCTGCATTGCACGTGCCACGACTTCTTCGAGAATCTCGGTCAGCCCGGGGCGGTGGGAATGCATCGGAGTTGGGGTCGCATACACAATCTGGTGCAATAACTTGGACAATGTCGGGGCACGTAACGGGCGGAAACCCGTCAGCAATTCGTACATCACCGCACCAAGCGAATACAGATCGGTGCGATGAGAAATATCACCACCCTGCACCTGCTCCGGCGACATATAGCTGGGTGACCCGGCGATACCGTTGATCTGCGACGTCTCGGAACCATCGCGCAATGCGATACCGAAGTCGATAATGCGTACATCGCTGTCAGTGGTCAGCATGATGTTGCTCGGCTTGATATCGCGGTGAACTACCCCACGACCGTGCGCGTAGTGCAGCGCCTTGGCGCACTTGAACACGATTTCGACCACATCGGAGATACGCAGCAGGTTGTTTGGATCGCAATACGCCGCCAGTGTACGGGCACCGTGTACGTGTTCCATTACCACGTAGTAGCGGTCGCTCTCTTCACCGGCGTCATAGATAGGCAGGATGTTCGGATGCTGCAACATGCCAACCATGTTGGCCTCGTTGAAGAACATCTTGCGTACCACGTCGCGATCTTCTTCGCGCGTGGCTTCCATGTGATAAACCTTGATCGCAACGTCCCGACCATAGAACGGATCATGGGAAAGATAAACTGTGCCGGTACTTCCCTTGCCGACTTCCTTGATGATGTCGTATTTGCCGATCTTGCCAAGCATATTACGCCGCTAACCCCTGTGCAGGTGGTTGACGGCGCTCAGATTTCGATCAGCTGCAGCCCCGCCAGGAACACGACCGTGTAGATGGCCGCGATAACGTCATCAAGCATAATCCCGAGGCCCCCGGCGATACTGTGATCCAAATCGCGTATTGGCCAGGGCTTCCATATGTCAAACAGGCGAAACAGCACAAAGGCGGCAGCGATCCAGACCCAGGACAATGGCACGAATAACATAATCACGAGGAACGCCGCGATCTCATCCCAAACGATGGCCGGGTGATCGTGTACACCGAGTCGCCGCGCACTGGCATCGCACAGCCAGACACCGGCCACAATGGCCAAGCTAACGATAGCTATACGCCAGGGCATATCGAGAAAACGCAGCAGCAGGTCTATGGGTATTGCGACCAGCGTGCCCATCGTGCCCGGCGCTCGCGGCGAAAGACCGCTGCCAAAGCCCAGCGCCAGTAGCTGCACCGGGTCACGCAGGTGCCCGACTTCAGGTGTCTTCATTGCGAAAATGATCGTAGCCGGACAAACCCGGATCATCGAAACCCGGCATGTTAACGCCGCGACCGTGACAAACCTCGCCGATCTCGACTGCAGCGAATTGCGCCGGCAGTTTGCTGCGTTGTGCTGCCGGTACCGTGAACGCCAGTTCATAGTCGTCGCCGCCACTGAGCGCATTGGCGACGTCGCCAGCGGCAGCTACCCCGGCCAGCCGTTCCGGATCTATATCGATTGCCACCCCCGACGCATCGGCCAGGCGCTTGCAGTCCATACCAAGACCGTCGGAGATATCGATAACCGCACTGGCGAGACCTCGCAATGCACGGCCCAGCGCGATTCTTGGATGCGGTTGCAGAAATGCCGGCTGATAGCGCTCGTTACCAGCCAGCCCCTGCAACGATTGCAGACCGAGAGCGGCGGCACCGGGATTTCCGCTGACAAACAGCCGGTCACCGGGACGCGCGCCACTGCGGGTCAAAGCCACACCTGCCGGTACCTGCCCGAGCACTGTCACACTGATACTGAGGGGTCCACGCACCGTGTCACCGCCAACCAGGGCAACATCGTATTCTTCGGCCAGGCGAAAGAATCCGCTGGCAAAACCTGAAAACCAGCTTTCGTCAGCGGCGGGCACCGACAGGCTCAGCAACGCCCATGACGGTTCCGCTCCCATCGCGGCGAGGTCGCTGAGATTGACTGCCAATGCGCGCCAGCCAACGAAGCGCGACGCCAGGCCACGCGGAAAATGCACCGCTTCGGCCAGGGTGTCGACTGCGGCAACAAGTTCGTTGCCCGGGGCCGGACGCAATACCGCGGCATCGTCGCCGATACCGGCAACTACATCGTCCGGAGAATTGTCGCGACGGAAATACTTATCGATCAGGCGTTGTTCGGTACTCATGGACGGGGACGTCCGTACTCGGGGGCACGTAATTCCTTCGCGGCGCGATCCACCACAGCGTTGATATATCGATGAGCGTCGTTGCTGCCATAGCGGCGAGACATTTTGATTGCCTCATCGATTACTACCCGATAGGGCACATCAATTCGCGCGGCCAGTTCTGCCAGTGCCACCAGCAGAGTCGAATGCTCGACCGGGTTGATCTGGTCACGCGGCCGGTCGGCAAAGCGATCGATCAGTTCGTCGAGATCGTCGCGACGGCGATGTATCTCCTGCAGCAAGCCATCGAAGTAATCTTGGTCGGCCCCGTCCAGATAACCGAGTTGGTGAAACTGGCGACTGATTTCGGTATAGGTTTGACCTGTCATCAGGCCCTGGTAGGTGGCCTGCATGGCACAACGACGGGCCCGGTTGCGACCGGGGCGGGTTTTGGCAGCCATCGTTGCTCAGGTCTCCAGTTCGCGAGCGAGTGCGACCATTTCCAGTGCGGCAAGGGCGGCCTCGGCACCCTTGTTGTGTTCATCATCGGCGCTGCGCACATCGGCCTGCCGTTGCGTGTCGCAGGTCAGCACGCCAAACGCGACCGACACATTGTGATCAAGCGCAACACGTGACAATCCGGTCGCACATTCGCCTGAGATGTATTCGAAGTGCGCAGTGTCGCCGCGTATAACGGCACCCAGTGCGATAATGGCATCGGGCTGCGTATGACGCGCTACCCATTGCGTAGCGACCGGCAGTTCCCAGGCTCCCGGCACCCAGTGGCACTCCAGCACCTTGCCTCCGTGCTCTTGTAAGGTGCGCTCCACACCACCAAGTAAGCCATCGACCACGGCCTGGTTGAAACGCGCCGCCACGACAGCGATGCGCATGTCGCGAGCACTGATTTCTGCACTACCCGCGCGGGTACCGCTCATTGGCTGTCTCCAAGATACTCGACCACTTCGAGACCAAAGCCGGACAAGCCATGCATGACCCTGGGTGCGCTAAGCACGCGCATGCGACGCACACCGACATCCGCCAGTATCTGCGCGCCGACACCATAGGTACGCAACTCTCGATTGACGTCGTCGTCGCTGTCATGCCGCTCACCACCGCTTTGTATAGCGCGCACCAGTTCACGCGCATCGTCGTGACCGCGCAATATGACGACAACGCCGCTGCCGGCATCGACTATCTTGCGCATGGCATCGCGTAACGGCCAGCCTAGCGATTCCCATTGCACGCCGGCGACATCGCCCAGGGTGTCCTGCAGGTGCACACGTACCAGCGTTGGCGCATCGGGATCGATCTCACCGTAGACCATGGCCAGGTGGACGTTGCGATTGACGTAGTCATCGAAGCAATAAAGCGTGAATTCGCCAAACTCTGTCGGCACTACGCGCTCGGCGATACGCTCGACCGATTGTTCCTTGCTCAAGCGGTAACGAATCAGGTCAGCGATGGTGCCGATCTTCAGGTCGTGGGTACGCGCAAACTGCTCGAGGTCATTGCGGCGCGCCATGCTGCCATCGTCATTCAGAATCTCGACAATT
Organism: Gammaproteobacteria bacterium; assembly: GCA_013002045.1. Lineage (GTDB taxonomy): Bacteria > Pseudomonadota > Gammaproteobacteria > Steroidobacterales > JABDKV01 > JABDKV01. The sequence continues at coordinate 20,907 of JABDKV010000147.1, read as the reverse complement.
ACCGCCGCCGGCTCGAAGCCTGCCAGTCGGGTCAGGTCGCAACCGGCCTCAGTGTGACCAGCGCGGGTCAACACACCACCCGGTTGCGCCATCAGCGGAAAAATATGACCGGGCTGGCGCAGGTGCTCGGGACGCGCATCGGCGGCGACGGCCACCTTGACCGTGTGCGCGCGATCGTGCGCGGAGATACCAGTAGTCACGCCCTCGGCAGCCTCGATAGAGACAGTGAAGTTGGTGCGCTGATCGACATCGGTGTCGCTGACCATCAACGGTAGTCGCAGTTGCTGGCAGCGATCCCGCGTCAGGGTCAGGCAAATCAGTCCACGACCGTAGCGCGCCATAAAATTGATATCTTCGGGGCGAACACGATCGGCGGCCATGATCAGGTCGCCTTCGTTCTCGCGATCCTCGTCATCGAGGATGATGACCATGCGACCATTTTTCAGGTCAGCGAGTATGTCCTCGATGGCGTTGAACTCACCCGAGCGATGCAGTGGCTCGACTTTGGCCATGTCTTTCTACCTCAGTTAGTCGGCGGTCAGCACGCGGGCGACGTAACGGGCAATCAGGTCAACTTCGAGGTTGACCCGGGTGCCGGGCTGATACTGGCCGGCAATCGTTGCCTCACGCGTATGCGGGACAATGTTAACCCCGAATCGGTCCGACTCCACCTCGTTGACCGTGAGACTGGTGCCATCGATGCAAATACTGCCCTTGGCGGCAATAAATTGCGCAATTCCAGCCGGGATCGCGAACTGAATGCGATCGGAGCGCGCATCGCTGTGGCGCGCAAGCACCTCGGTCACAGCATCGACATGCCCGCTGACCAGGTGCCCGCCGAGGCGATCGCCGGCACGGAGCGCCGGTTCGAGATTGACCTGGTTGCCACTATCCAGGGCACCGAGGCTGGTGCAATCGAGCGTCTCGCGCGAAACATCGGCATGAAAACTGCGGTCATCGATCTCGACGGCGGTCAGGCAGACGCCATTGACCGCGATACTGTCGCCGGCAACGGCGTCTGCGAGAAATCCTTCCGGGGTCACCACGACCAGTCTGCAATCGCCATCGACCAACTCGATGGCGGCGATTTTGCCCACAGCCTGGATGATGCCGGTAAACATGATTTACAGGTTACGCGGTCGCAGACGCAGTCGCCAATCGTTGCCGACCCGGCGCAGGCTTTGTAATTGCAGTTGCGCGCGCTGGTCCATGCTGTTGATGGCGCCTATGTCGAGTAACGATCGCGCAGTGGTACCCAGCAGCACCGGCGCCTGGTAGACGACAAGTTCGTCGATCAGGCTTTGCCGGTAAAGTGCGCCGTTCAGTGTTGCGCCGGCTTCGACCATGAGCTCGTTTACACCGCGATCGCCAAGCAATTTGAGCGCGGCCACGAGATCGATGCGCCCCTCGCTTCCCGTTGCGACCCGAATGACCTCGGCCCCGGCCTCAGCAAGGTGCCGGGTTCGCACCTCGTCGTTACACCCGGTCAAAACCAGCGTCTGTCCGGGCAGCGTCAGCATCTTCGCAGTGGCAGGTGTACGCAATTGACTATCGGCGATAACCCGCAGCGGCATTTGCCAGCCTGACTTGTCCGTCAGACGCACGGTCAGGCTGGGGTCGTCGGCCAGCACCGTTTCGATGCCGGTCAAAATCGCACTGGATCGCGCCCGCAGACGCTGCACATCGTCGCGGGCGGCATCACCGGTTATCCACTTGCTGGTGCCATCGGACAGCGCGGTGCGGCCATCCAGACTGCTGGCAATCTTGCTGGTAACAAACGGCCGGTGATGTTTGTGCCGGTGGAAAAATCCACGATTAATTTCCCGAGCCGGTTGCTCGAGCAACCCGCTCTCGACTGCGATACCGGCTGCGCTCAATGCGGCGGCCCCACCGCCGTCCACCTTGGGGTCGGGATCACCAACAGCAAAAACGACCCGGGCAATACCGGCGGCGATCAGCGCCTCACTACAGGGACCGGTACGGCCCTGGTGACAGCAGGGTTCGAGCGTGACGTAAGCGGTAGCACCGCGGGCATTCCCCGCGGCTGCGGCCAGGGCAGCGACTTCGGCATGGGCCTCGCCGGCACGCTTATGCCAGCCCTCACCAACGACTTCGCCACCGCGGTCGATAACGCAACCGACGCGAGGATTGGGATCGCAACCATTGAGTGGCCGGCTGGCCAGGTGCAGTGCACGCGCCATGCGCACACGATCAATCGCACTGAACGGCTCAGTCATCGTCAGCTCTTCTTACGCCGACGCTTTTTCTTTTTGATCTTGGGTATCTCGTCTACCGGCAGCAATGACATCTGGCGACGACTACGCTTGGGTGCACGGGTGGCCTGCAGGCGATCGATTTCTTCGCGGAATGCCTCGACATCCTGGAAACGGCGATAGACTGAGGCAAAGCGCACGTAAGCGACCTGGTCCATGTCCTGCAGTTCTTCCATGACCAGGTCACCGAGCAATCGCGCCGGTATTTCGCGCTCGCCTGTCGTGCGTAAGCGATGCTCTATACGCATGACAGCCGCCTCTACTTCTTCGGCGCCGACCGGGCGACGTTCGAGGGCGCGTTCCATACCGGAGCGCATTTTCGTTTCATCGAACGGTTCGCGGCGCCCATCGGCCTTGACCACGTAAGGCAACACCAGTTCGGCTGTCTCGAAGGTGGTAAAGCGCTCGGCGCAGCGCGTGCATTCACGGCGCCGCCGCACCTGCCGGCCTTCACTCGACAGGCGCGAATCGATGACCCGGGTGTCGGTGCTGGCGCAGAACGGGCAATGCATCGGGCGCGGTAGTCAGCTACCCAGTCGCTGCAGCTGTTCCGCCCCGGCGTGAAAATTCTCGTATACCGGAAAACGCTCGCAGATGGTCAGAACTTCACGTCGCACGCGATCGATGGTGGCTCGATCCTCGAGCGCATCGACCACATCGGCAATCCAGTTAGAAAGCTGGCGGCTTTCGTCTTCTCCGAAACCGCGCGTTGTAATGGCCGGGGTACCCAGGCGCAGACCGCTGGTAACAAAAGGTGAGCGCGGGTCGTTGGGCACCGTATTCTTATTGACAGTGATATTGGCATCTCCAAGCGCGGCATCGGCAGCCTTGCCGGTGATGTCCTTGTCGATCAGGTCCACCAGGAACAGGTGGTTGTCTGTGCCGCCAGAAACGATCTTGTAACCACGCTCGACCAGGGTTGCGGCCATGGTGCGGGCGTTGGCGACAACCTGTTCCTGGTAACTGCGGAATTCCGGTTGCAACGCTTCGAGGAATGCCACAGCTTTGGCCGCGATCACATGCATCAATGGGCCGCCCTGGGTGCCGGGGAAAACCAGCGAGTTAAACTTCTTGTTCATTTTTTCATCGTCGTTGGCGATGATTAGTCCGCCACGCGGACCACGTAGTGTCTTGTGCGTCGTGGTCGTACAGACGTCGGCGTACGGTACCGGACTGGGATAGACGCCGGCGGCGATAAGCCCCGCTACATGCGCCATGTCGACCATCAGGTAGGCACCAACCGAGTCGGCGACTTCGCGAAAACGCTTCCAGTCGACTACGCGTGAGTAAGCAGAGAAACCACCGATAATCATTTTCGGTTTGTGCTCTTCGGCGAGGCGTGCCAGCTGCTCGTAGTCGATCTCGCCGGTGTCGCAATCGAGACCGTATTGCACGGCATTGAAAATCTTGCCCGAGAAGTTGACCTTGGAACCGTGGGTCAGGTGACCACCGTGATCGAGTGCCATACCGAGAATCGTGTCACCGGGTTGCAGCAGCGCCAGGTAGACCGCGGCATTGGCCTGCGAACCCGAGTGCGGCTGCACGTTGGCATAGTTGGCATCGAATAATTGCTTCGCCCTATCGATGGCCAGCTGCTCGGCGACATCGACATACTCGCAACCACCGTAGTAGCGCTTCGACGGGTAGCCTTCGGCGTACTTGTTGGTCAGCACCGAGCCCTGAGCTTCGAGCACGCGCGGGCTGGCGTAGTTTTCGGATGCGATGAGCTCGATGTGTTCTTCCTGGCGGCGACGCTCGTGGTCGAGCGCCTGCTGCAACTGGTCATCGAATCCGGCAATGGTCATATCGGTGCTGAACATCGAGATTCCCCGTGGGTTAGAGACTGAAACCAGCGGCAAGTCTACCGCACCCGGGACGGCGCAGGCAGCTTTTGCCGCCACGCACGGGCCTCTGTATAGTCTCGGCGCCGCATCAATCGAGGAAACCGATGGCACAGTTCGTCTACACCATGAATCGCGTTGGCAAGGTGGTCCCACCGGGTCGCCATATCCTGCGCGATATCTCGCTCAGCTTTTTTCCCGGTGCCAAGATCGGTGTGCTCGGGCTCAATGGCGCGGGCAAGTCGACACTGTTGCGCATCATGGCCGGTATCGATACCGACATCGAAGGCGAGGCCCGACCGCAACCGGGCCTGCGCGTGGGCTACCTGTCACAGGAACCGGAGCTCGACGACAGTCGCGACGTGCGCGGCAATGTCGAAGATGGCGTTGCAGAGATTCGCGCCCTGCTCACTGGTTTCGACGAGATCAGCATGAAAATGGCCGAGCCGATGGACGACGACGCCATGAACAAGCTGCTTGAAGAACAGGGCCGACTGCAGGATGCCATCGATGCCTGCAATGGCTGGGAACTCGAACGCAAACTGGAAATCGCGGCCGATGCCTTGCGTCTGCCCCCGTGGGAAGCCGAGGTAAGCAAGCTCTCGGGTGGCGAACGCCGTCGCGTGGCACTGTGCCGGTTGTTGTTGTCCGAACCCGACATGTTATTGCTCGATGAACCCACCAACCATCTCGATGCCGAATCGGTTGCCTGGCTGGAACGCTTCCTCGCCGAGTATGCCGGCACCGTGGTTGCTGTAACACATGATCGTTACTTTCTCGATAACGTGGCTGGCTGGATTCTCGAACTCGATCGCGGCCACGGTATTCCCTGGGAAGGCAACTACAGTTCATGGCTGGAACAAAAAGAACAACGTCTGGCGCAGGAAGAGAAATCGGAGAAGGCGCGGCGCAAGGCAATGCAGGCCGAGCTGGAATGGGTACGCTCAAACCCGAAGGGGCGTCACGCCAAGTCACGGGCAAGACTGGCACGCTTCGAAGAATTGTCATCGAAAGAATTCCAGACGCGCAACGAAACCCAGGAGATCTATATTCCGCCTGGCCCGCGACTGGGCGACCTCGTAATCGAGGCCAACGGTGTACGCAAGAGTTTTGGGGACCGACTGCTGATCGATGACCTGAGTTTCAACCTGCCACCCGGTGGCATCGTCGGTGTGATCGGACCCAATGGCGCCGGTAAGACGACGCTGTTCCGCATGATCACTGGTGAGGAGCAGCCTGATGCCGGGGAGTTGCGACTCGGTGAAAGCGTTGAACTCGCTTATGTGCATCAGACGCGCAACGCACTCGATGACAGCAAGACCGTGTGGGAAGAAATCTCTGACGGGCTGGACATGATTCGCGTCGGTAACTACGAGACACCGTCGCGAGCCTATGTCGGACGCTTCAACTTCCGTGGCCAGGCGCAGCAGCAACACATCGGCAACCTGTCCGGTGGGGAGCGCAATCGTGTACACCTGGCCAAGATGCTACGTTCGGGCGGCAACGTGCTGCTGCTCGACGAACCGACCAATGATCTCGACGTCGAAACCCTGCGCGCACTGGAAGAGGCCTTACTGACCTTCCCCGGCTGTGCCGTGATCATCTCGCATGACCGCTGGTTCCTTGACCGCCTTGCTACGCACATCCTGGCCTTCGAAGGCGACAGCCGGGTCACCTGGTTCGAGGGCAATTACGCCGACTACGAAGCCGACCGCCACCGCCGCCTCGGCGACGACGCCGACCAGCCCCACCGCATCCAGTACAAACGGCTCGCCTGACTACCTCCCGGCGGATTGGCGGCTCGCTGGCTTTCGGGCTGGCGGCTACCTACGTCTGTAGGAGCGGCTGTAGGAGCGGCTTCAGCCGCGATTCCTATCACGCCGAACCGGCATTCTCATAGCAAAGAAAGAACCGCGGCTGAAGCCGCTCCTACGGGGATCTGATTTGACATAAGTTGCGGAACAGACCGTATCGTTTGTGCGGCGCTACAATTGGCACAAACATGGGGGATGGAATATGGACAGGCTGGGATTGGTATTAACGGCGCTGCTCGCGTTTACGGCGCTTGATTCGGATGCGGGCGTTGTCGGGGATGAAGTTCGGGTCCTGACACGTAATGTTTATGTTGGCGCCGATATTTTTCGGGTCATCGAGGCGCCCGATCCGCTGCTGGCGCTGACCGAGATCGCACTGGTCTACGACACGGTCCAGCAAACCGACTTCCCGGAGCGGGCCAAGGCCCTGGCCAGCGAGATCGCCGCGACACAGCCGCATATCGTTGGTTTACAGGAAGTCGCGCTGATACGAATTCAGGAGCCGGGTGATGTTTTGATTGGCAACCCGGTTGCCGCCACTGAGATCGACTTTGACTACCTGCAGCTGTTGCTCGACGAACTTGCCGTCCTGGGGTTGCAGTATTCGGTGGCCGGGACCATCGACAACGCCGACGTCGAATTGCCTTTGCTCGGTGCCACGCTGCGCGATGTGCGACTGACCGATCGCGATGTGCTGCTGGTGCGCGACGATGTCATTATCGGCAATGCTGAATCGGGCAACTTCCATGACTTCGTCGCATTTGAATTGAGTGGCCTGCCGATCGAATTCCTGCGCGGCTTCAACGCAGTCGATGCCTGGATCGCCGGTCGTCCCTATCGCATTGTCAATGTGCACCTCGAAACCGGTGGTGACTTTGGCGCAGCGGTCCAGCAAATGCAGGCAGCAGAGTTGCTGGACTCGCTATCTGACCAGTTTCTGCCCTTGATCGTGATCGGCGACTTCAATGCCGGCCCGGTCAGCGCTCCGGCACAGGCCTACCAGCAGTTTATCGATGCCGGTTACAACGACGCATGGGCGCTTTATTCCAACGCCGACGGCTTTACCTGCTGTCATTCCGAAACACTGGACGACCCGGCATCGCAGCTGTCCTCGCGCATCGACCTGGTAATGGTGCGCAACCCCGGTGCGGTCATTGTGACCGACGCCGCGGTCCTCGGTGACGAGCCTGCCGACCTGACTCCAAATGGCTTATGGCCATCGGATCATGCCGGAGTCTATGCTGCCTTAGCGCTCGCGGTCGGCGACACTGATAACGACACCATCGATGATCTGTCGGACAACTGCGTGCTGGTGTCAAACCCGACCCAGCACGATACCGACAACGATGGCTTCGGCAATCTCTGCGATGGCGATCTTGACCAGAGTGGCTTTACCAATTTTGCCGACCTGGCGATGTTGCGCCAGGCATTCTTCTCCGATGATCCGGATGCCGATTTCAATGGTGACGGCATAGTTGGATTCCTGGACCTGGCCATTTTCAAGAGTTTGTTTGGCGCACCACCCGGACCGGTTTCGCCTGCGGCACCAGGCACTGACTAAACTGATCCGGGAGTCGTTATTCCGGAGATATCAACAAGCGCAGCGGTTCAGAGTGGGACTCTGATTGTGGGCGGCATGGTTGCAGAGGGGGCAACGTGCTGGCATTCACTTTTACCAGGCGCCAGCCGTTGGCAAGACGGCAGGCATCAGCGCCGACGGGTGGGACTGCGACAACACTGGTAACGGGTAACGGGGCGATTACAAAGGTAATGCGCAAACTCGCGTAGTCCGATGCAACGGCGGGACTTGTCAGTGTCAGAGCCACCAGGCCAACCAGGGTGTAAATAGTCATTCTCATCGCAATCCGCTGTAGTCTTGCTCGTTATATCGGCGGATGGGGATGTAACTATAACCACGATTATGTAAACCGTCATTTTTTTGTCGGTGTTGAGAGGCGTTTCACGGCACTCTGCCGCAATGTTTCGTAAAGTAAACGAACTGGGATACACAGTGCAGTCAGGCTGCCATGGAAGATGGCCGTCTGCCGACTCTGTAAGGGCTAAGCTACCGAAAGGTAGTGACGCAAAACCTCCGGTCTACGGCCAATCGGCTACGATAGCGGGGTTACCAGGACGTCTGGCTGATTGGCCTGTGTGTCCGCTGCTCCAACAGTAGTCATCCCGAATGAGATGTTTGTTTTTACTGTTACTGGAGATCACCAATATGAAGCTCAGGCAAGTGCTGCTCGCAGCCAGCCTCGCGGTCGGAATCAGCGGTTTAGCTGTTGCCGCTACGCAAGGCACCGTCGGATTTACCTCTACCGGCACACTTAACATCAACCTCGCGGTCAACGACGAAGTACGCATTTCGAACCTCACCGATATCAACCTTGGCGTTTTTGCCGGTGTAGATGCCGTGGGAACGTCCGCCGCATGCGTCTATCGTAACGGCACCGGCAACTACCAGATCACAGCATCCGGCGACGGAGCTGCCAGCGCGTTCACGCTGACTGATGGCGTCAACACCGTACCGTACTCGGTGCAGTGGGACGACGGCCTCGGCGCGTCAGCGGTGACAACGGGTGTAGCGCTCATCGGCCAGACCGGCGCAGATGATGCCTCGCCGACCTGCGCCACGACCGGACCCAATGGCACCGTCACGGTGACGGTCGCCGCGACCGATGCGAATGGCCTGCCGGCGGCAACCTACGCGGGCGTCCTGACGCTGCTGGTCGCCCCCGAGTAAGCGGTTGCGGGGCGCCTGCTGAGCGGTGCGCCCCGCACGTTCCGCACCAATACGATGCGTCTCTACCTGCAGTTGTGCAGCCTGCTGGCTGTTTGTCTCTGGTTGCCGTTCGCCCAGGCCGCAACCCAGGGTGCAGTCGGGACCTCATCGGCCGCAACTGTTGGCATTACGCTGACCGCCGACCTGCTGGCCCGCATCGACGGCCTCAATGACATCTTGCTCGGCGCCTGGACCGGTGCCGGCAATATGATTGGCGACGACGACATCTGCATTGGCCGCAGTGGCGTCGGCTTCTTTGCGGCGGGTAACTACCGCATGCGACTCAGTGGCGATGGCGACCCTGCCGATGTCAACGCTTTCACGCTGAGCAACGGTGTCGATCGCATCTACTACGACGTCTATTTTAATGACCAGGCCGGACTGGCGGGGCGTCAGCCGGTGGTGGCCGGACAAATGCTAAACAACCAGACGGGGCTGGGATTTTTCCAGATACTGAACTGGCTGTTTGGCTGTGTAGTCCCCAATGGGAACGTCTCTATAGTCGTACCTGAGTCGCAGCTTCAGGGCACCACCAGCGGCAACTACGCCGGCACGCTAACCCTTGTACTGATCCCGGACTAGCAGCGTGTTCCAACACCGGACAATTGCCGCCCTGCTGCTACTGAGCGCATTCTGCTCGAACCTGCAGGCTGAGCAAATCATTATTACGGATTTGTCTGACTTCGAGTTCGGCGCGGTTGCACCCAGCGCCGGGATGCTGGTCCTGAAGAAAGACATTTGTGTTGCACTGGACAGCCCCGCACGCTATAGCGTACTCGCTCGCGGTACCGGGCCCGCCGATCAGTTCACGCTCAGCAATGGATTCAACCAGCTGTCCTACACGGTCTATTTCAGCGACAGACCCAATCAAGCCGGAGCACAATTGTCAGCCGGTATTCCGCAGCCCAACCTGCGCGGTAAGAAATGGAAGCGGGGCCAGGTTTGCCGCCGGGCAACGGCCAGTATCGAAGTCCGTGTAGCTGCCAGCGAGCTGGCGGCGGCGGGTGCGGGTCAGTATTCGGGCCTGTTGATCCTTACCGTGACTGCGGACTAACGACACACCAGTTCGCCGAGCATGGCGATGCCATCGGCGGCGCCAGCGACGTCAAGCCCGACCTGGCATCGACTGCCATCAGCTCGCCTGACATCGATTGTGCCACTGCCCGGCACCTCGACCTGGAACCAGCCACGACTGTCGGTACCGGCGAACCCACCCAGACCGAGAATACGGGCATTGGCCACAACTTTACCTGTCGGCCCGATCAGGCGACCGACTACGACCGTTACCGTGCTGGCCTCGAACTGCAGTGACGCGACATTACCCGGATACAGCGTGACCTTTTTCGTCGAATTATCGAACTCCACCAGTTGCGCGCCGCGCGGCTCGATGCGCACCTCGTAGCTGCTGTAGGGCCGCAGACCAACGACGTTGACCCGACCGCTGGCTGCGGTCGCTACAACCTGATCGTCAACGATCACATCAAAATCGGTCTCGCTGTTACCCGGGATCTCCACCAGCAGCCCCGCGCGGGCCTGACTGCGGCCGCCCCACCCCACCCTGCCATCGGCCGTTAGCAGGCTGACACGTCCGTTGGCAGTGAAGCCGGTGCCGTGTGTATCGCTATGTTGCATCTGCGCTGCAAACTGACCGAAACCCGACTGACTCAGCAGGCCCCCGGAAACGGTGTAGTTACCCAGCTCGCTGGCCACAGCCACAGTGGCACTGTAATCGCCCAGGTCTGTATTACGGGCCATGTAAGTCGTGCTGGCATCGACCAGCACAGACTGCCCCGCCTGGCTACCCGTTCGCAGGTCTACATGCGGGCGGACCGTACTGATCCTGGTACGGTTGCGCCAGCGGCCTTCGAGCGCAACCTGGACGAATGTATCGGTCCGATCACGGCTGACAGCTATATCAAGATCAAAAATCGTTCCGAAGCGATTGAGCAAGGGTCGGCGAAAATTGAGTCCAAACAGATTGTTGGCCGACGCATTGTCACGGCGCTCAACCTGCGCTCGTCCATACAGCCTGCCGCGAAAGACCGGCAGGCTCAGGCTGACCGTACCCTGGCTGAACGGTTGGGTCAGCAACCTCCCATGGCCACTGACATTGCGGTAATCGAAGCTTAGCGATCCCTCCCCGAAACGATAGGCACCCCGCAGCGACGCGCCCGTGCCACCTGCGGTACCCGATAACAAGCCGGCTTCGAGCTGCCACCCCTGGCCCAGCATGAACAGCCCGCCCTGCAGGAACTGCTCATCCGACAGGGCTGTCATCTCCAGTTGCGCGCCAAAGGTCGATGTCAGTCGGCGTGCAGTGCCGCCACGCACCCAGTGACCCGCGCCGGTACCGATCGTGTTGGGATCGTCGCTGAGCAGCCCCGCTTCGAGGTAGTACAACGGTTGATCCAGCGGTGGTAGCCGGGCGGTACGAGCGAAAAAGAAAACCAGCTCCTGCTCACGACCGTCAGCGCCATTAATCACAACACGCAGGTTATACGCGCCGTCTGGCAGGTTGCGCGTATCCAGTTGCTGATTGCCTGCGTCGTAGAATCCCGAATCGAGCAACTGCTCATCACGATAGACATCCACCCGACTGCGGTGCGCCAGGTACAGGTATATCGGCGTTGCGTCTGCCGCCGCGAGGTCAGCTCGCGTGTCGAGCGACCCGGCCACCCTGATACCGGTGATCGTCTGCTCGGGCACGAAGGCGAACGAGCTGCCATAGCTACGAAAAGCACCAGCCTCCAACTGCCAGCCCGGGATATCTCGCTGCATCGACAGCTCGGAGACCATCGGTCCGTCACTGTCTAAAACGTAGTGCGTATTCAGACGATTGGCGCCCAGTGCCACAACGGTGTCGCCCGCCAGGCTAAAAGCACTGTCGCCGGCACCGCTACCGCCAGCGAGACTCGCCGATAGCCCGTGCACAGTTGAGAACCCGGTGGACGGCGCATCCAGGTAACGGGACCTGTACAGAGTACGGGTCGTCAGCAGCGACGGGTCGATAAAAAGATCTGCGCGAAAGCGTGTTTCGTCAAAGATGACGCCTGCGACTACGGGCGAAAGGGTGCCGCAATCGGTTTCTCCCGCGTAGCGACACAAGCGATTGGCATTGTGCGGTAATGGCTCGGCGAGACTGCGCGCAACCGCCTCGGTATCGGCGATGTTATCCAGTGCTGCAATGATCTCTCCGGCAGCAAGAAAGCGAATGGTCGAAAGATCGAATCGCGCCAAAGTGGAGACTTTGAATGTACCGCCGTAGTAGACGTCGACCAGTGTGGTTTGTGGCGCGCCAATGTTTTCGAAGCCCGGTGGCGGAGCATTGCTGACACTGATAGGTGCATCCTGCGCGCCGGCGGCGATAGCCGTTAGCAGCATCAGCAGCAGCCCAATCGGCAGCTTCATGACAGTAATAGCCTAGGGCCAGCTTTGTACCGAGCTGCGCGTCCCGATCCCCAGGTAGTAATCGACCGAGCTGTCGATCGCAAGCTCAACACGCATCTCGTTACCGGGGTAGAGCCGGCGCGTAGCCAGGTAGTGACAATCGGCCGGATCAGAATCGGCCGCGGGGCACTGGCGGCCCTCACGCAACAGCACATTAGTATTGCCTTCGTTGCGCAGAAAGAGCGCCTTGCCGTCGCGTTCCCCGGTCAGTTTGACCAGCGGCTGCTGCGGCTGGGCCAGGACCAGCACCTCGTATCCAACCAGTATTTTCAGCCCACTGGTTTGTGCCTCAATGTCACCCACTACCGGGGTCACTGCGACACGATAAATTCTTTCATCAGGATGGCCTGGCTTGAGGTCTACAAACCGCAGCAACTTCCTGCCATGGGGCGGTACCACCAGCTTGCTCGGTGTGACCAGCAAGCCGGCTTCCATGGGATCTTCAATGAACGTCCGAACTTCGTCGACAGTACCGGGTTTGCTGACAACATGTGGCTTAACATCGATATATAGCGGCTGCTCCGATGTGTTCTCGATCTCTACATCCTGCCGCACTGTCTCTCCCGGCTCGAAGTGCAGGATCACATTGCTCAAAACCATCGCTGCGTTTGCAGCAACAGGCGCGAGGACAGAAAGGCAAACAATCAATACGAGGACTAGTCTCACAACGGGATTCACATCGACAAACAGCCGGACCAGCTTAAGAAAAGCCCATTGAACATAGCGTGACTGGTGTCACTTTTTTGACGCCAGGCAGCCCAACACCGCCTTCAGCCGCGATCCCTCCCCGTAGGAGCGGCTTCAGCCGCGATCCCTTCCCGTAGGAGCGGCTTCAGCCGCGATGGATCGCGCAGCGATCCGTAGGAGGGACTTCAGTCCCGACCAACTGTGCTTATCACCCACAAGCTACGACGTAAGAAAGAATCGCGGCTGAAGCCGCTCCTACGGGAGGTTACGGGGTTTTTTGCGTTTGGGCGGCTTCTTCTTGCCTTTGTCTTTGCGCTTGCCCTTGCCCTTGCTCTTGCCCTTACCCTTGGGCGGCTTCGTCGATGGTCGCTTCTTTCCGGGCTTCGCAGCGCGCTTTTGTCCAGCGCGAGATATATTCAGTGCCTCGCCGCAGACCCGTACGCGTTTGAGGTCCTTGAAGACATCGCGCGGCATACCTTCGGGCAGGTCAACCAGGCTGTATTCGGACTGGATATCGATCTGGCCTATATGCTCGCCATCGAGTCCGGCTTCGTTGGCAATCGCACCGACTATATTGCCCGGCTTGACGCCGTGATTGTGGCCGACTTCGATACGAAAACGCTCCATCCCGGGCTCCGGATCGCGCCGTTCCCGCCGGGCACGCCCTTTGGGCGAAGGCGGCGCACCGCGCTCATCGCGAAAATCACGCCCAGACTTGCGAGGCTTGCCGTTATCGCTGGTCAGCAACAGTGGCTTATCTCCAATGGACATCCTGGCCAGGGCAGCTGCGATTTCCACCGCAGGCACGTCATGCTCCTGCTGGTACTGTTCGACCAGGCTTTGCATAAACGCCAATTCCCCGGCCGCGAGCGTATCGGTGATCGTCTGTTTGAACTTGGCTATGCGTTTATTGTTGACCGTTTCGGTTGTCGGCAGAACCAGCTCGTCGATTCGCTGTCGCGTGGCGCGCTCAATCACATTGAGCATGCGACGCTCGCGTGGCGCTACAAACAGGATCGCTTCACCGGTACGTCCGGCACGACCAGTCCGACCAATCCGATGGATATAGGCTTCGGCGTCGTAGGGAATATCGTAATTGACCACATGACTCACCCGCCCCACGTCGAGACCGCGCGCAGCCACGTCGGTAGCTACAACGATATCGAGCGCGCCTTTGCGCAGCCGTTCAATGGTCTGCTCGCGTTGTGGCTGCGCCATGTCACCGTTTAACGCCGTTGCCGCATAGCCCCGCGCCTCGAGCCTTTCCGCCAACTCCACTGTCGCAACCTTGGTCCGCACAAAAACCAGCACCGCATCGAAGTCTTCGACCTCCAGGATACGGGTTAACGCATCCAGCTTATGCAGGCCGCTGACCGGCCAGTAGCGTTGACGAATGGTATCTGCCGTGGCGGTACGCGCTTTGACCGACACCTCACAGGGGTTATTGAGATGACGTCGCGCAATACGCTCGACCTGCGGCGGCATGGTCGCCGAAAACAATGCCATTTGTCGTTTGGGCGGAGTCTGCTCAAGTATCCATTCGACTTCCTCGACGAAACCCATACGCAGCATCTCGTCTGCCTCGTCCAGCACCAAAGCCTGCAAACCGCCGAGCTTCAGGGTCCGTTTTCGCATGTGATCCATGACGCGCCCGGGTGTGCCCACAACCACATGTACGCCACGTTTTAGCTGACGAATCTGACCACCATAGTCCTGTCCACCGTAAATCGGCAGTACGCGGAAGCCTCTCAATTTCGATGCGTAACGCTGAAATGCTTCGGCCACCTGGATGGCCAGTTCCCGTGTCGGCGTCAGGGTCATCACCTGCACGCAGTTGTTCCCAAGGTCGAGGCGCGATAACAGCGGCAACGCAAATGCCGCAGTCTTGCCAGTCCCTGTCGGCGCATGACCCAGCAGGTCCCGGCCCTCGAGCAGGAACGGAATGGCTTGCGACTGGATGGGCGTCGGTCTCTCGTAACCCAGAGCGTCGAGCGTAGTACGGAGCTCCTCCGACAGCTTCAGATCGCTGAAACGCGTGTTCACCGGCGGGTCGGCGGGTGCTTTAGACATGCTCGGTCCTGAGATGGGCGATGCCGGCATATGGGCCGGCCAAACTCGGTCGTGACGTGCTGACACGCCGATGCGGCGATAAAACACTGGCCACGGTAGGTTACCCCCTGTCAGCCGTCAAGCAATGGGGACGTAGCCCGTATGAACCCGACCTACGTATAATCATTCGCTGGTGCAATTATTCAATTGACGGACAACAACAGCTTGGTGCGGGATGTACTTTAAACAGTGAAAATCTGGGTCGATGCAGATGCCTGTCCGGTTGCAGTGAAGGAAATACTGTTCAAGGCTGCCGAACGCACCGAAACCGAACTCACGCTGGTCGCGAACCAGCCCCTGCAAACACCGCCATCGCGCTATATCACTACGCTACAGGTGCAACAGGGATTCGATGTTGCCGACAATGAGATCGTAAAACGACTCAGCGCCGGTGACCTGGTGATCACCGGCGATATACCGTTGGCTGCCGAAACCATTGAGAAAGGCGGGCATGCGTTAAGCCCACGCGGCGAGATGCATACCACCGAGAACATTCGGGCGCGGCTGAACATGCGCGATTTCCTCGATACGATGCGAGCCAGCGGAGTCGAAACCGGTGGTCCAGCTGCCTACAGTCAGCGCGACAGACAGTCGTTCGCAAATCACCTCGATCGTTTCCTGACAAAACACCGTTGAGGCGGCCTTGCGTTACGGCCAGGCGGACACTCGCTGGCCGGGATCACGAAGCCCTCGGTAGCGAGATTGTTGCTGCCGCGACCTTTATTCGATCGCAACTGAAGCCGCTCCTGCAAGGGCGGTCAGACGCGGGCGGGAAGGTATTTTTCGCGGCGCAGCAGCTTGGTTGGGAAATCGAGGGCACGCAGCATCTCGACACTGTCGTCAATCATGCCGGGGTTGCCGCACAGGTAGACGATATCGGTGGCCGGGTTGGGGTTGAGGGTGGCGATTTGCTTTTGCACATACCCGGATTTCTCCCACGGGTGCGCATCGTCGGGTAGCTCGCGACTGTAGCAGGCATGGAAGGTTGCATCGGTGTGGGCGGCGGCGAAATTGATGAAGTCGTCGGCAAACAGGGCCTCATCACGTCGCCACACACCGAGCAGGATGTCGATCTTGAACCCCTGTTCGATCCGTTGCTCTAACAGCGGCAGCATGGCGCGATACGGCGTAACCCCTGTGCCGGTAGCCGCCATGATATAGCGGCACGGCTGGTCGTCGCGCAACACGAAACGACCATACGGCCCGCTGCCCTCAATTACATCGCCGATCTTCAGCCCGAACAGCAGTTTCGTGGCGCGCCCGCCTTCGACCGGCGAGATTGCAATCTGGAAACTGTCCGATCCCGGTGTGTTGGCCACGCTGTAGCTGCGATGGATCGGCGTGCCTTCGTGTTCGAAATGGATGTTAATGAACTGGCCGGCCGCGTACTCGAGTCGTTCGCCATCGGCTCGCGCAAACGTCAGCACCAGCACACTGGGTGTGACCATACCGATTTCGACTACCTTGATGGGAAATGTTTTCCAGGCCATGAGGTCTCCAGTTCAGTTTCGTTCCAGAACCGCCGCCAGTGTCGCAAACAGCGTCACCAGGCAGTTCTGCATTTGTTCAAAGTTGGCTGGTGTGGCTACCGCCGGATCGTCTTCGTTCATATACAGCCGCTGACACATCTCTATCTGCAGCGCCGCCACACCCGGTCTTTTTCCGTAATGCTGCGTTATAAAGCCACCTTTGTAAGGGTCGTTACAACGCACGCGATAGCCGTGGTCAGCAAACACCTCGCCCACGGTGTCGATCAACCAGGCGTCGCAGCTTTCGCCATCGCGATTGCCAAGATAAATATCGTGATCCAGCGCGGGGTGTATGCGATTGGCACGACTGGCGACACTGTGGGCATCGATCAGCACCACTGTGCCCTGCTCTGCCTCAAATGCATCCAGCACAGCAGCCAGTCGTTGGTGGTACGGCGCGTGGTACAGCCGTCGCAACCCTTCGATGGCTCCGGCGTCAGGAGGTTCCCGGAAAATGGGCTCGCCGTCAAAGGTCTCCAGCGGTACCAGGCCGGTTTCAAAACGCCCGGGATACAGCGCTGCGCCATCGGGCGCACGGTTGAGGTCGATCACGTAACGACTGTAGCGGGCATGCAACGTGGTCACGCCCAGGGTTGGCAGGAAGTCGTATAACTGGTGCAGGTGCCAGTCAGTCATCGGTAATGCGGTGGTGGCAGGATCGGCAAAGGCCGCCGCGGTATCCGGCGCCAGCTCCACTCCGGTGTGCGGAATACTGACCACGATCGGCACTGCCTTGTCCTGTGGCGGACGAAAAACATAAGCGCTCATGCCAGTCCCAACTCGCCGAGAACCCGACGCAAGGCATTACCATCAGACGACGCTGCCCGGCGAACCCCACCGGTATAGACAGCTGTGATACTGGCGGCATCGCCACCGGTGAGCCAGGCGTCCATCACCCGCGCCGGCGCAGCATCGCCGATGATGGTATCGGCTTCGAGCACGACCAGGTCGGCATGCTGGCCGGGCGCAATTGTTCCGGTTTCCAGTCCTACCGCCCGGGCGCCGTTGGCGCAGGCATTGGCCCACAAGGTGGCACCGAGATCGTCGCTGTACAGACAAGGCCTGGCCTGCAGTCGCAGGCGTTGTCCGTATTCGAGTAAGCGCAATTCCTCGATCGCATCGATGCGGGCATTGCAGTCGGAACCGATCGCGAGCCGGCCACCGGCGTCGGTGAACTCAGTTGCAGCAAACAGACCGTCACCGAGATTGGCTTCGGTCAGCGGGCACAACACGACGGTCGCGCCGGCTGTAATCGTCGCCTGCCACTCCGATTGGTCGGTATGCGTTGCATGAACCAGCGACCACTTATCGTCGACTTCGCAGCTTTCGAGGAGGTAAGCCAGCGGCCGTTTACCGTTTTGCTGCAGGCATTGCCTGACCTCTGCCTGCTGCTCAGCGATGTGAATATGCACAACGCGGTTATCGCCGAGCAGGTCGACAGACTCGCCGACCAGTTGTTGTAATTCAGTCTGCGTCACCGCACGCAATGAATGCGGTGCTATTCCGGTTACCTTCTGCAGTCGCGCCACATAGTCGAGAAAGGTCTGCGCGCGATCATAGATAAAGCGTTGTTGCTCCGGTAGTGCCGCCACACCGAAACCACCCTGCGAATAGAATACGGGTAACAATGCCAGCCGAATCCCGGTATCAGCTGCGGCGGCCACTACAGCGTCGGCCATTGCCGTTGACTCGCTGCCATCGACCAGTCGATGAATGTAATGAAACTCGCCGACCGAGGTGTAACCAGCGGCCAGCATCTCGCAGAATGCGGAATGTGCAATCGCATATTGCTGTTCTGGGGTCAGATGACAGGCAACACGGTACATCTGCTCGCGCCAGCCCCAGAAGCTGCGTTCACCACCGGCACGCTCGACAAACCCACGCAGGACGCGCTGAAAGCTGTGGCTGTGGGCATTGACCATGCCCGGTAAAGCCAGCCAGCCATCCCACGGGCCGCTGTCGATGGGTTCCACGGCTGCGATACGACCTTTATCATCGATATCGATCGCCGCGGGTCCAAACCCGGATGGCGTCAGTACGTGTTGAAAACGCAGCGTGGGCAAAATGCACGACCTGGTGGTGGAAAACGCGAGATTGTACCCGATGGTGGATGGCATTGAGCCATCGGCTGCCAGCTCTTTTGCCGTGGACGACGGGCGTATCAGCGCGATCCCGGCAAAAGCGCCCGGTCGTGTGATGCTCGATGCCAGACAAAAGGTTGTACTGCCCGGCTTTGTCGATTGTCACACGCATGCGCTGTATGCCGGTGATCGCATGGACGAACACGCACAGCGACTCGCCGGTGCGACCTATGCCGATATCGCGCGCAGCGGCGGTGGCATCATGTCCACGGTACGCGCGGTTCGCGCTGCGACCCGGGCGGAGCTGGTGGAGCAAACGCTGCCACGACTTGATGCCCTGGCAGGCGAAGGCGTGACCACGATCGAGATCAAGAGCGGTTATGGACTATCGGTCGAAGCCGAACTGAAAATGCTCGCAGCTATCGGCGATGTCGGCGGCGAAACCGGCCAGCGTGTGGTACCGACGTTTCTTGGCGCTCACACTGTGCCCGCCGAGACCGGCGCGGATGACTACGTGGACCTGGTGTGCGATGAAATGCTGCCCGAGGTCGCCAGCACTCGGCTAAGCCAGGTGTGCGACATATACATTGAGTCGATCGCTTTCGATACGCGACAGGCGCGACGAATCCTGGCGCGGGCCTGCGAACTGGGCCTGGCGGTGCGGGCGCATACCGATCAGCTGGCCAATATCGGGGGGACCCGCCTGGCGGCCAGTTTCGGGGCCTTGTCCTGCGATCACCTCGAGCACACCGGTATCGACGATATCGACATGATGCACAATTGCGGCACAGTAGCCGTGTTATTGCCAACTGCATTCTATTTCCTGCGCGATACGCAAAAGCCGCCAATCGAGGCATTACGTCGTGCCGGTGTACCGATGGCAATCGGATCCGATCTCAACCCGGGCAGCGCTCCGGTCGCCAGCCTGCTAACGGCATTGCACATGGCTACGACGATCTTCGGCCTGACCGCAGGCGAAGCATTGCTTGGTGTTACACGTCATGCGGCGCAGGCGGCAGGTTTCGGTGGTGTATTGGGCAGCCTGGCACCGGGGCGGCTGGCGGATTTCTGTGTCTGGGACATCCCGGCACCGGAGTTTCTTGTTTATCAACTCGGTGGCCTGCGCCCCGATGACATTTTTATCGAAGGGATACGCCAATGAATGCCCGTGTGATCGAACTCGACGGTAGCGCGCTGCGACTCGCCGATCTGCGCGACACCAGCGCCAGCGAATTCGCTCTCGCGGATAATGCGCGACAGAGAATGGACACGGCGGTCGAAACGCTACATCGCATTATCGATGACGGCGCCGTTTGTTATGGCGTCAACACCGGTTTTGGCGCGTTTGCCAACCGACTCATTCCCGCCGCCGATATCGAGCAACTGCAATACAACCTGGTCCGCAGCCACGCCTGCGGGCTGGGCCGACCGCTGGCGGCTGAAACCGTGCGTCGCGCAATCGTGCTCAAAGCCAATGCGTTGGCGGCCGGTCACTCGGGCGCGCGACCGCTGCTGGCTGACACCTTGCTGAAGTTTGTCGAACTCGATGTCATTCCGGTAATCCCGTCGCGAGGGTCGGTAGCCGCTTCGGGCGACCTGGCGCCGCTGGCTCACCTCGCCCTGGCAATGATTGGCGAAGGCGAAGCAACCCAGCGCGGGCGCCAGTTGCAGGGTAGCGCCGTGCTCGATGCGGCTGGCGCCGAGGTGGTGCAATTGCAGGCTAAGGAAGGCCTCGCCATGATCAATGGCACCCAGGTCAGCACCGCGTTGGCGCTGGACGCCTTCTATGCCGGCGAGATATTGCTGCGTGCGTCGGTGCTGATTGGCGCATTGTCTGTCGAAGCACTGGCCGGTAGTTTTGTCCCATTCGATGCGCGCATTCATGCCGCCAGTCGGCTGGCCGCGCAACAGCAGGTAGCTGAAGCGTTTTGCCAGTTGTTGTCGCAAAGCCAGATCAATGCGTCACACGAGGATTGCGATCGCGTTCAGGATCCCTACTCTCTGCGTTGTATGCCACAGCTATTCGGTGCAACCTGGCACACGTTGCAGCACGCCCGCGATGTCTTGGCTGCCGCTATTAATGCGGTTACCGATAATCCGCTGATTTTCGATGACGACGTCCTGTCGGGCGGTAACTTCCATGCCGCACCGATCGGCTTTGTCTCGGATTTTCTCGCCATCGCCGTGGCCGAACTGGGTAGCATCGCAGAGCGTCGTATCGACCTGATGGAACGACGCGTCAATCCCAACCTGAATATGTTCCTTACCAGCGAGCCGGGCCTGGAATCGGGTTACATGATTGCCCATGTCACCGCCACCGCGCTGGCGTCAGAGAACAAAA
>JABDKV010000142.1 GCA_013002045.1 Gammaproteobacteria bacterium | reverse complement strand
TGCTACCTGCCTTATCGAAGCAGGTGCTGACTGCACCATTCCGACCCCACCTGAAACACCGGTGGTCAATGGCAGTTTCGAAACCGGGCTCGATCCATGGGTACCGGTAAGCGCCGGCAACGACTTTTTCATCGGCGACGACTCTACTTTCGGGATTAACCTGGGACAGACCGGTGACAATTTCCTACTTATTTTTGGATCGGGTGGTGTAGCTGACGTTTCTACTCTCAGTCAGGACATAACCATTCCGTCTGCTGCCACCACGCTGACTATGCGGATGTTTGGCGCCTCTGAGGGCACCGGCTGCGATAGCGACAACGCGGTATTCCGTGTACGAGTCGATGGCGACATCCTGTATGACACCGGCACGACACCGGCCGACGAATGCGATTTCTCCGGTGGATTTTTCGCTTATACGCTGAGCTTGCCAATTGGCACGTACGCGGATGATGGCGTGCACAGCCTGGTATTGGAACGCGCGGTCCTGGCTCCTACGGCTTTCAACACGAACTTCTTTGTTGATGCAGTAGCCATCGATTCGATTGTCACACCACCGGTTCCAAGCGCCTGCTTCAACAATGTTTGCGGCGATAACATCGTCGGCAGCGACGAAGCCTGCGACGACGGCAATACCGTGGGTGGCGATGGTTGTTCTGCGACCTGCACGATTGAGGAAGATTCCTATGCCTGCCGCGCGATCGACACTACGCTCGACTGCCTGACCAATGGCGATTGCTCTACCTCGACGATTGCCACTACCGAAGACGTTGTCGACAGTGGCTTTGAGATCGGCAATGACGCCTGGGTCGAAGCCGGTAACTGCCCCGGCTGTGTCATTGAAAACTTCGAGCCAATTTGCTCCGAGGCTTTCTGCGGCACTGACCGCGCGGAAGACGGCGCCTGGTTTGCCTGGTTCGGCGGCATCCCCTTCGACCCAACACTGGGAGAAGGACCGCACATCCAGACCCTGGCGCAAACCGTCGAGATCGACGCTGCAGCGATGACGCTGACATTCGACATGGACACTCAGTGCAGTTCGGCTGCGGATACACTGGTCATCGATGTCGATGGCACCGAGATACTGAGCCTGCCATGCGCCGAGTCTACGGCCACATATACGCAACAGTCTGTTGACATTTCGGCGTATGCCGGTGGTACACACACCGTTACGTTTACCAGCACGAATCTGTGTACTGAGGCCGCGACGGATCCAAGCTGTCAATCTAACTACTTTGTTGACAACATCAGCATTGAACATGCTACACCGCGAGCGGCGGAAGGCTCTGCCTGCACAGTACTCGACGACATCTGTGGCATTATCGCCAAGGGTGGTGCAGGCTTTAGCGGCATCGAGAAGTTCGAAGCGCGTATCCCGGCCGACTGGGCCGTCTTCGAGCTGGGTTCGATCCCGAGCGGAGGAAACAACTGGACCACCACTGACGATACTGACTACACCGATGCCGATGGTTCGGGTTGCGGCGGTGCTGCAGCGAACTGGCCTGGCGGTAATACGACAGCCGGATCCGGTGCGGCAGCATGCGCCGATTCTGATGGTTCGGTGGAGGCCAATGGGCCCGATATCGAGCCTGATGGCACACCGGACTGTGGCACAGCGACTCCGGATGACCCGACCTCTGACTGCCAGATGCGCGCCTATATGTGTGTACCGCCGATCAACCCGGCCGACTACACCAACAGCACGCTGAGCTTCAATGTCGACTACCAGACGGCCAGCCAGGATTCTGCTGCGGCTGGTGATCCGCCACAGGAAGCGTTGCAGTTACTGGTCGGCACCGCCCCACCAAGCGCGTTAACTATCAACACCTATGATGGGCCATTCGTATTTGACCACAAGTCAGGCTCGCTGGAGATTTCACCCTCCCGTGTGCTGTCGCTGAACCTCAATTCGTTTGTAGACCCGGCGCTGACAGATCCTGATCCGGCTCTCGACGGACCAATCAACGTCTGCTTCCATTATGCTGGCGTGTTTTCGTGGTACGCGCAGATCGACAACGTCGCGCTGCGTGCCGAGAACTGTGCCGTTGGTGATGCCGACTTCGATGGTGTGTCCGACGATGTCGACAACTGCACTGACGTCGCCAACCCGGGTCAGGAAGACTCCAACGGTGACGGCATCGGCAATATCTGTGACGCTGACCTCACCGGCTTCGGCGGCCTCGAAGACTGCATCGTCAACTTCCTCGATCTGACGGCCATGAAGAGCGCTTTCTTCTCGGCTGATGCAGATGCTGACCTCGATAGCAGCGGCTTCGTTAACTTCGCAGACCTGACTATCATGAAGAACCAGTTCTTCGGACCCCCGGGACCGAGTGCTACTGGTTGTAACTAAATCTGCTGTGAGAGCAAAACTATTGGCCCCGCTTATGCGGGGCCTTTTTTTTTGCTTGCGAAAACCCGTAGGAGCGGCTTCAGCCGCGATTCTTTCTTTCTAACGATGATGTCGTTCTAACGTTGTAAAGAATCGGGGCTGAAGCCCCTCCTACGGATCGCTTCGCGATCCATCGCGGCTGAAGCCGCTCTTACAACATAATGTGACGGTAAGTTGCGCATGGCATGGTCGATTTTGCATAAGGCCGAGGGCGCCTCACAGGTTAGGTAAAACCTGAAGACCGCTTATCGCGGTTGGTTTTCCGTTCGTCGCGCCACAAGCCCCCGCTCGGGTCATCTGTGACCTGATTCTCAGAGCAGCGGCGCCCTCCTCTCTAGACTGCGCCGCATGATCAATCAACAGCGCGGCTTTACTCTCGTCGAATTGCTTTACACCCTGGCCGTAGCGGCCCTGATTATGGGTGTAGGCGTACCGACGTTTACCCAGACAATGCGTAACAGCTCGATGACCGCGACGACCAACAGCATTGTCACTGCCATGCACTCGGCCCGCTCGGAAGCAATCAAGCGTCGCGGCCGGGTCACTGTCTGCCCAGCCGAGCTGGTTGGCGCTGAGCCTGCCTGCCAGGCGGACGGCACCAGTCTGCTGGTCTTTGCGAACGTCGCTGACGATGCCTCCTTCGATTCGGCCAACGGCGATCTGATCATCCAGTTCCAGGACTGGATTCGGGGTGATGTAACGACGACCGGTGCAGACCTGCCCGGTTATGTCACTTACACCGCCGCTGGTTTCACCCGCGCCATCGGTGGCGGCCAGATCTCGGGCAACCTGGTGTTCTGCGACGAACGCGGCACCCCGTCAGCCCGCGTGCTGAATCTGTCCGCAACCGGCCGCCCACAAATCCGCCGTCATGCCGACATGACGGGCCCCGTACCTGCCTGCTCGCCATAGGAAGCTGCTGAATGTTTAAGCAACAAGGATTCACGCTGCTGGAAACGCTGATCGCGCTCGTTGTGCTGTCGGTCGGCATGCTGGGAATTGCTTCGCTGCATGTCGAAGGACTGCGCAACGGTCGCACCGCCAGCCTGCGAACCAAAGCCATGACACTGGCTACCGACATGACCGAAAAGATGCGTGCCAACCGCGTCGGTGCCCGCGCCGGAGACTATGTGGTTGGTGATGCCGGCAACGGCTCCAACAATGAGTGTGCCGACGACCTGGCCGGCGCTGCCACTATTAACTGCACACCGGCTCAAATGGCCGCCCATGACATCTGGTTGTGGAAACAGGCATTACAGAGCCCGCAAACCGGTCTGCCGGCGGGAGCGATTGCCACTATTACTTCCGACGGTGCCGTGCGCCCGACCTTCACAATCTCCGTCGCCTGGACAGAAAACGGCGTCGATGACCAAGTCAACCTGTTGGTGCAACCATGAATAATACTCACTCTCAATCTGGCTTCAGCCTGGTCGAACTACTGGTCGCAATGGCGATAGGTGTGGTGCTGGTCGGTGGTGCACTGACGGTCCACATACAGAGTCACGAAGCACATACTTTCGCTGAGCGCATGGCGCGCATACAGGAAAATGGACGCTTCGCCTTCGACGTCATCGGCCCGGATGTACGCCTTGCTGGTTACTGGGGACGAACCGAAAAACCGGCCTCGATCTCACGCCGTACAGGTGATCCCATCAACCCGATGCCCGCCGCCATGGCACCCAACAACGATTGCTACGCCGGCTACTGGACCAATATCACGGTCCGTATCGAAGCGGCCAATGACGACCAGGTAGGCATCGATAATCCGTTCGATACCTGCATCCCCACCGCGTCGCGTCTTGGTGGAACGGACATCCTCGTAGTCAGGCATGCCGCAGCCACACCGACCGCGGTTGCAGACCTGATTCCAAACCAGCTGTACCTGATCTCCAACGCGATGAGTGGTGAGCTTTTCGTGGCCGGACAGCAGCCTGTCCCGCCGGGATATAACCCAACCGATGTCATTCACCAGGTGATGACCAACCTGTACTTCATCAGTCCTAACTCATCGGCAGGCAACGGCATTCCGGCGCTGAATCGACTGCAGATGGTGCCGGGGCCGGAACTGGCTATCCAGGAACTGATACCGGGCGCGGAAGACTTCCAGGTCCAGGTCGGTGTAGACAGCGATGCTGACGGATCGGTGAACAGCTACGTCAGCCCCAACAGCCCGTTGGCTGCCGGTGCCTCCGTAGTGGCGGCCCGAGCCTGGGTTCGCATCCGTGGCGAGCGCGTCGATCTCGACTTCACTGACACAGCGACCTACGACTATGCCGATCGGCAAGTACAACCTAATGACAACTTCCGCCGCATGCTCATGAGCAAAACACTTCGATTTCGTAATGGGTCAATCTAATGACAAATATTAAAGCAAAACACCTTCACTTCGTCCCGAGTCGCGAACGCGGCGCTTCACTGATCGTGTCACTGATCCTGCTGCTGGTACTAACCGTGCTTGGCGTCGTTGGCATGAGCACCGCCACGCTGGAACTGGCCATGGCCGGAAATATGCAATTCACCAACAGCGCGTTTGAGGCAGCCGAGTCTATCGTGGAGGCCGAAATCGTGCGCAATGACATCGCCCCATTACCGGCACCCGGCGCGCTGGCTGCGATACCTGCCAATGTCAATCGGGAATTTCGCGATGGCGGCAATAATCTTGTAGCCACTGCAACGTCTGCGACTAACTATCTTGGCAAGACAGGTGTTTCAGGTTGGCAAATTGGCGGCCCGATCTCATTCGCGGCATTCCATTTTGAAATCGCCGGTACAGCTACAGCGCCACAGGGTGCGGCCGCCAACCACCGCCAGGGCTTCTACGTCGTCGGCCCCAGCCTGTAAACGAATCTGATAACGGAGCAATCTAAATGTTGAAACAACTCATTCAATGCTCGCTGCTTGCCGCCTTGCTTGGCCTATGCAGCCTCGCAGCAGCCGATATGGAGCTGGTCGAAGAGGCCGCCGAATTCGAGCGCCTGACGACACGCGTAACTGCCGATGGCGATGGTTACATCAACCTGCGTGCCTGCGACACATGCGAATCACAACAGTTGCGGCTGACAGAGGCGACCCGGGTCTTTATCAACGGCAAAGGTCACCACGTTACCGAATTGAACCGCGGAACTGTCAAGTTCGGCACCGCATTCTACGACGCCAAAACGATGCAGGTTACCCGCATCGTCGGCTCACGCTAATTTTTCCGCGAGGCATCACGATGAAACACTGGAACGCTTTACGCCACAGCACCCTTGGCTTGTGCCTGGCGCTGTTTGCCGGACATCCGGCGCTGGCCGACGACACCGAAATTTTTGTCGGCCAGAGCCTGGATAGTGGGCTGGCTAATGTCCTGTTCCTGATTGACACGTCCGGCAGTATGGGCGCGAAAGTCAATTGGGACCCCGTCTACGACCCCAACATTACCTACGACGGCAACTGCCCGGCGGATCGGATCTACTACTTTTCCGACACTAATCCGCGAGGAAACTGCGGGTCCGAAGATGCTGAGCGCTATACGGACGCGGGCAGTTTTGTCTGTCAGGCCGCCATGGCTGGCCTCAATACCGACGGCAAACATACCGATCGTTACGCCATGTTTCGGACCAACAACGACGTCAGTAAACGGGATTGGCAAAATCTCAAACGGCATAAGCCAACGCGACTGGTGGAGTGCGAAGACGATAACGGTATTCATGGTGACGGTACCAGCGACATTTATGTCTACCCCGCAGAGGAAGAGTACGCGACCTATGGTTCGGAGCCGAATGGCCCCAAGGTGCTGGACTGGAGCAATCGTAGTACCTGGACTGCAGTGACCGGCAATTACATGAATTTCTATTACAGCGTCGGAACGCAGGG
>JABDKV010000108.1 GCA_013002045.1 Gammaproteobacteria bacterium | reverse complement strand
CTGCACTGGGATGGTCGCAACTGGCACGCCTACGGCGAAACACTCGTTCTGCGCCCAAGCGGCAAACTCGAGGCGGTGACGGAATGAATTTCGCCGAGTTGCGCAAGATAAAAGAGCCGACGGCCGCGGATCTTGACCGTTTCATCGAGGCCAACGAATTTCCGCTGGTCAGTCCGGGCCGGGTCATCTTTATTTACCGTGGTCCGGCCGAGAGCGTGCGTCTGCGACAGTGGATATACGGGCTGCCAGCTGATCCGCCCATGTACCGACTCGGTACAACCGACATGTGGTACCTCGAGAACGAAGTCCCCGACGATTCACGCTTTGAGTACAAGTTCGAAGTGGTGATCAACGGTGAGACGCACTGGTTGACCGACCCGTTGAATCCGTTTTACGCCACGGATCCGTTTGGCGCTAATTCGGTTTGCCGGGCCTGGGGCTATGAACGCCCCGACTGGTCGATACCGAACCCGCTCAGCCGCAGGGGCACACTGGAAGAGTTTCATATCGCCAGCAAGCATTTCGGCGAACCGCGACGGGTGCAGGTATACCTGCCGGCACGTTACCGGCCGCGGCGCCGCTATCCGCTGCTTATCGTTCACGATGGTGACGATTTCGCCCGCTTCGCCGACTACATATCGGTCCTCGATAATCTCATTCACCGGCTGGAAGTGGCGCCGCTCATCGTGGCCTTCCCGGCGCCTGGCGATCGCACTACTGAGTATGCCGCCGATGACCGTCATGCCGGTTTCGTTGCCGAAGAACTGTTACCCGAAATGATGCAGCGTTACCCACTGGACGATCACCCCGAAGCGCGAGGCCTGATGGGCGCCAGCTTCGGCGCGGTGGCCTCCCTGCATACAGCCTGGCGCAATCCTGGACTGTTTGGTCGGCTGATGCTGCTCTCCGGCTCATTTGCTTTCTCCGACATCGGGCCACATCCGCGTGGACCCGCTTTCGATCCGGTCGTAGAATTCATTAACGCTTTCCGGGAAAAGCCGCTATTACCGGCCCAGCGTATTTACCTGAGCTGTGGCGTGTACGAGTCACTGATTTATGAAAATCGCTCAATGCTGCCACTGCTGCGCGACACGGGCGCCCGGGTCAGTTACGCAGAAGCGCGGGATGGGCATAATTGGGAAAACTGGCGAGATCGTCAGCGTGATGGTCTAAGCTGGCTCTTCCGCGGACCACTGTGGATGGTCTACGAATAAACGCAACGAGGTTATGGAATGGCTGACGTAACAAAGAAAATCGGGTTGTCGCTGGGCGCCGATATCTGCTGGCCGATTTGCTATGAGCACATCATGCGAGACCTCGACCTCAATATCGCCTACAAGGGCGACCAGGTGCGGTTTCAGGTGGAACGGGTCTCGATAGAACCGTACAGCCTGCAACAGGAATGTAGTTACCACCTGGTCATTGATCGTCTGACACACTGGTTTCACACCAGTCGTGAATGGATCAAGAAAAGTATCCTGCTCGATGATCTCTATGTCTTCAATCATCCATGGGCGCTACAGTCGATGGAGAAGCAGACGACCTACACGGCCATGATGCGTCTCGGCATGCCGGTCCCTGAAACCTGGATGCTGCCACCGAAGAACTACGAACCGTCACCCGATCTCGAACCGACTTTGCGCCAGTACGCTCGCCTGTTCGACCTTGAATCAATCGGCGCGCGTGTCGGCTATCCCTGCTTTATCAAGCCCTATGATGGCGGCGGCTGGGCTGGGGTACGCAAGATCGATAACGCCGAGCAGTTACGCGAAGCCTACGATGCCAGTGGCAAGAGTGTAATGATGCTGCAAAAAGGTGTTTTGCCGCATGACTATTTTGTCAGATGTATAGGTCTTGGGCCGCAGCTGCGGGTAGTCAATTACAAACCGGAAAAGCCATTGCATGATCGTTATGGCCTGGAACAGGATTTCCTTAGCGCCGAAGACGAAAGCGTACTGGCGGACATGACATACACGATCAACGCTTTCTTTGGCTGGGATTTCAATTCCTGTGAGGCCTTGTTGCAGGACGGCGCCTGGATACCTATCGATTTTGCCAATGCCTGTCCCGATTCCCAGGTCACTTCCCTGCACTATCATTTCCCGTGGCTGATCAAGGCCAATATCCGCTGGTCGGTGTTTTGCGCCACAGTTGGACGGCGTAAGTCGGCAAACCTCGATTTCCGACCATACTTCGACATTGCCGCCGACGGTGATCGACCCTGGCGGGAACGCTTACGCGCTTATGGCGAGCAGGCACGCAAAGATTTCCAGGCCGACGAATTCGAAGAGTTTTGCGATAAGCACCTGGGACACCTGGACGAGGTCGCCGATCATTTCTTCTCCACCGATGAGGCGCGCGATGCTGTGCATAAAAAGGTGGTCGCACTGTACCCCGAGCACGAGCACGAGCAATTCACTGAGCTGTTCTGGCAGCGTATCCAGAAATACCGTCAGGAAGCGCGGTGAAGAAGGCCCTGACGTGGCATTCGCCACGGATTCAGCAGCAGATAAAGCTGGTCCGCTGGGGCCATTGGGGTGTACCGGTACTTCTATTCCCCACTGCCGGCGGTGACGCAGAAGAAATCGAGCGATTTCATCTCATAGGCGCCCTGTGGCCGTTGATTGAGTCCGGTAAAGTGAAGGTCTATTCCTGCGACTCGCTGGCCGGTCGGGCCTGGATATCCGATCACACCAGTGCCGAGCACAGCGCCTGGGTCCAGAATCGCTATCTCGAGGCTGTCTACCATGAGGTAGTGCCAGCGATTCGTCACGACTGCCAAAACGACGACATCGAGATCGTCACTGCCGGGGCATCGATAGGCGCGTTTAACGCGGTCGCATCGATCTGCCGCCATCCCGATGTTTTCAGTCTCGCCATCGGCCTTAGTGGTACATACGACCTCGAACGCCAGATGCCAGAGGGCATTAACGATGATTTCTATTTCTCCTCACCGCTGCATTTCGTCCCTAACCTGGGTGAAAACGAGATTCTCGACCAGCTACGCAAACGTTTTGTGCTGATGGCATTTGGCGCTGGCCGCTGGGAGAACCCCGAGCAGACCTGGCGCATGGCCAGTGTGCTCGGCTTACGCGGCATTCCAAACCGCGTCGACGAGTGGCACGGCAATTATGATCACGACTGGCCGGCATGGCGTGAACAATTGCCGCAGTACCTGGCCGACCATGTCTGAACCTCTGCGTATATGCCAGGTCAGCTCTGAACTGGCCCCCTACGCCAAGACCGGGGGACTGGGCGATGTCACTGCGGCGCTAAGCGCGCAACTGCATCGTGCGGGTCATGATGTGCGTATGTTCCTGCCGCTGTACGGCGGTATCGATCGACGGCGGGCCAATCTGCAACCGGTTGAGTTCCTGCAGGACATACCGCTGGCAACCAGTGGCTACGGCCTGCGCTACTCTATCTACACGGGTCAGCAGGATGACGGGCTGTGGCTGTATTTCATCGATTGCCCGATGCTGTACGAACGTGGGGCTATTTACACCTCGGACGCTGACGAACACTTTCGTTTTGTGGTGCTGTCTCGAGCAACACTGGAAGCCTGCCAGCGAATGGGATGGTCACCTCAGATCGTGCACTGCCATGACTGGCAAACGGGACTGGTGCCACTGTACCTGAAGACACTTTATAGCTGGGACAAGCTGTTTAGTAACACGCGAACGATCATGAGCATCCACAATCTTGGCTACCAGGGTGTGGTAGGTGCGGACGCGCTCGAATCGACGGGCTTGTCTGATTATCGTGGCATGCTATGGCAGGACGACCTCGAAAATGACCGGATCAATTTCCTGAAAACCGGATTGGTTTACGCGGACGCGCTGACCACAGTCAGCCCGACTTATGCTGACGAGATCTGCACACCGGAGTACGGCATGGGTCTGGATGGGATCCTGGCGGAACGCAGACCCAACCTGTTCGGGATACTCAACGGTGTCGACTATGACATCTGGAGTCCGGAACGCGATTCGCTAATCCCTCATCCCTACTCTGCCGGCAACCTGTTTGGCAAGTCGCAAAACAAGACCGCTTTGCAGCGCCGCTTCGGTCTGCAGACCGATCCGCGTAAGCCATTAGTGGGGGTGGTTTCCCGCCTGGTTTACCAGAAAGGACTCGACCTCGCGTTTGAGGTGCTGCCGGGCATGCTGGCGAGCAACCGGATGCAACTGGCCATCGTCGGCAATGGCGAGTACCGCTATGAAGAATTTTTCCAGTGGCTTGAGCACCAGTTTCCCGGACGGGCCGCGTTCTATCGCGGCTTCAACAATCCCCTCGCCCACCTGGTCGAAGCCGGCTCTGACATATTCATGATGCCGTCGCTGTACGAGCCCTGTGGCTTGAACCAGATGTACAGCCTGCGTTACGGCACGATCCCGGTCGTTCGCAAGACGGGTGGATTGGCAGACACAGTGAAACCGCATTACCAGGAAGACGGCAACGGTGTTGTGTTTGAACACGCCGACAGTGCCGGGCTTGGCTGGGCGCTGGATACGGCTCTGAAGTTGTACCACGACGGCGATCGCTGGCGGCAGATGATTGCCAACGCCATGGCCTGTGATTTTTCCTGGGATCGGCAGTGCGACCGCTATGTCGCGCTTTACCGACAGTTAACCAGCTAACTGCGTTCCTCGCTCATGGCGGCAAAAAGCCGATGTGCGGTCGGGTGATCGAGCATCCCATCGATATCCTGGACGAGTTTGCGACGCCAGTTCGGAAAAAGCGCTGTTGAGGTGCCGGGTACATTTACCGGCTCGGTCATACCGAGCCAGTCTTCGGGCTGTGCAGTCACCAGCGCCGCGTCGCTACGGGCCAGGTACTGGTGTATGGCAACGACCAGGTTATCGTCGATCGTCTCGCCAGTATGCTCGCACAGCTGTTGCTGCTGCAGGGCCTGCAACAATGCTGACTTGTCATACTGGCGCGAGGCACGGGCATGGTGGATGGTCTGCTCGTCCGGATAAAGACCGAGGCGTTCCCGCAGGTCAATATCGGAGCCGTCCCAGTAGCTGTGCAGCGGTGGCAGATCATGCGTGCTCACTGTAGCCAGGGCGCGACGCGGAAACTCGGCCGGCCGGCGGAAGCTTCCATCGTCATTTTTTTCAAACATCAGGACGCGGTAGGAATAAACAGCGGCCCCCGGTAATGACTGCCGTATCTCGTCCGGCACCGTGCCGAGGTCCTCACCGATGACCAGGCAGTCCTCACGCTGACTTTCGAGCGCCACGATTCCCAGCAGGTCACGGTACGGGTAATAGACGTAGGCGCCCTCGGTGGCGTCGCTGCCCTGGGGTACCCACCATAACCGCAGCAGTCCCATGACGTGATCGATGCGCAAGGCACCGCAGTGACGCATGTTGCTGCGAATCAGCTGGCTGAACTCGGCAAATGCCTGGCGTCGCAACCGACCCGGGTCAAGGGGCGGCAATCCCCAGTCCTGACCTTTCAGCGCGAGCGCATCGGGTGGCGCTCCAACCGTCGCTCCGGCTGCAAACAACTGCTGATTGGACCAGGCTTCGGAACCCTCCGGGCTGACACCGACCGCGAGATCCCGATACAGACCAATGCTCATGCCGGCTTCGCGCGCGGCCGATTGCGCCTCGGTTAGTTGCAGGTCGGCAATCCATTGCAGGTACTGGTGAAAATCAATTGCCTCGCGGTGGCGCAGAGCGAATCGCATAACGGCGTCGGAACACGGATCGCGATATTCGGATGGCCAGTCGTGCCAGCCAGAGGAGCCGTTATTCCGCCGGCCAAAATGCGCATGCAGCGCTTCAAACAAGGCGTGAGTCTCGAGCGCCGGCCCAGCCTCCTTGACGAAGGACTGGAATTGCTGCGCACGCTTTGTATCCCGCGCGATATGGCGCTTGCGAAAATCCTCGAACAACAGCCGCAGGGCGGATAGCTTGGCCTCGGTTACACCGTGGTAATCGACATGTTCGGCGGCACGCAGCGATTCCAGCCTGGCCGCAAATCCCGTGTCGCGTACCAGTCGCTCCAGCGCGGCACAGTCGGTCGCCTCTTCGATCGCGGGTACGTCGATGTACAGGATATTCAGGAACGAGCGGTTCGAGGGTCGGTAGGGACTGAACTGCACCGGATCGGCCGGAAACAGGGCGTGTAGTGGATTGAGGCCAATCATGTGCGCGCCGCGTCGCCCGGCCTTCCACGCCAGCCGCTTCAGGTCACCAAAGTCGCCAATGCCCCAGTTACGCTCGGAACGCAATGCATATAGTTGCACGGACAGTCCCCAGTGACGCTCACCGTGCTGCAAAGTCTGCTGTTCGTGACAGGTTGCGGGAACGACGATTACCCGACAAACCCAGGCCTCGCTGCGACCCGGGGCGTGGATTGCCAGTTCGTGGTAGCCCGGATCGAGGTCGTCAGGTAAAGCCGCCTTGCAACGAATCCACTTGTGTTCGCCAATGGTGCGTTCGCCAAGGCGCTGCAACAGTGCTGGTCGAACATGACCGGTCAACAGCCGTCCGTCCTCACACCACAGGCGCCAGTGCAGCCGTGACTCGAGGTCGGACTCGCGTACGTGCAACAGGATTTCGTGTTCACCAGATGCGCCGATGACAATGACCGGTGGCAGCAGACGCTGCCAGTCGTCCAGCTCGATAGTCTGGATGGCTTCGCTGACGCTGTCAGGGTCCTCGCTACTGATGCCCATGGCGGCCAGGATGTCGCGCCGGGCCGAGGGTGGAACCAGACGGTGTTCGCCACGAAAGTCGTAATAGTCAGTCTGCACACCAAGCAAACCCATCAGGTGATCAATTGCCGTCGAATCCATCGAATTAAATGTACCGTTGTTGGAGTTTTGATTGCGCCCGCTTCCGTTGCAGCGCGCGTTCGGGTCTTCCGCCAGGTGCTAGTTTAACAATAACCGCGTGCCAGTTTGGGCC
>JABDKV010000087.1 GCA_013002045.1 Gammaproteobacteria bacterium | reverse complement strand
TGTCGCCGTCGGCTATCGCCGTATTGCGCCCACGCGCCGTCGACAAATCGAGATCCACCACAACCCGGCCCGCGGCCGCCGACATGCGGTGCAGGACGACCTCGTCGGTATCGGCCGATGGCAACAGACCACCTGCCAGCCCAATCACCTCGTCGACTGTGTCCTCGCCCCGCAATTCGTAAATTGCCGGACGCACAACTTCACCGCTGACACCGACGGTCGCTCCCACCGGTGGCACGAATACCGCATCGCCAGGCTGCAACCGCAAATCGTTGCGCGTATCGCCCTGCAATAGCAGGCGGTAGAGATCAAGTGTGCGAATCGTACGGCCGTTGCGTTTTAGCTGGATACGGCGCAATGAGCCGCTCTCGGTGATGCCGCCACTGAGGTACAGCGCATGGGTAATGGTCGACAGTCCACTGACGGTGTAGGAACCGGGTGTCGATACATCACCCAGTACGAATACCCGGATCGAGCGCAACTCGCCAAGCGTGATGCTAACCTCGACCCCAATCATCTGGGCTTCAATGCGTTGCTGCAGTTCGTCGCGCAGCTGCTCGAACTTCATGCCGGCGACGGCGACAGGACCGATTTCCGGCAACTGCACCACCCCGTCGCGATTGA
The DNA here is from genome assembly GCA_013002045.1 of Gammaproteobacteria bacterium. Lineage (GTDB taxonomy): Bacteria > Pseudomonadota > Gammaproteobacteria > Steroidobacterales > JABDKV01 > JABDKV01. Next base: position 2,543 of record JABDKV010000087.1, on the reverse strand, counting down.
CCACCAGGTTGTAGCGCGCATTCTCGGCGCCAAACAATTGCAGTGTGATGCCGTCACCCGGGCCGATCACGTAATCGGCTGGTACCGGAATATTGGTTGCCGGTACGAATCCGCTGGCACCGGTGCGAAACAGCTCATAGCCAAACCGGGTCAGAGCATCGGCACCGACCGCAGTCAGCGGCAACAGCGTAACTTCGATGTCAAGGTCGCGAAAATCGGGCACCGCCGCAAGTCGAATTGCAGCCTGTTCGACAGTCAGGCCCGCCAGTGGCACAACAAAGTAATCGTCGATGTTGAGCAAACCGTCAGCACCGATCTCGTAGGTCGACGCCCCCAGCAACTCGGTAACACGCGGTGTCAGCGATTCCATCAACGCACTGCGCTCGCGCCCCGCCAGCTCATCATCGATGTCGATGCTGACAACGACCGTGCTACCCGGGCGGATACGATTATCGGGTTGTTCCACCATTTCCGGTGGCAACGTAAGCGTCCGATCGAGCACCAGCTGCGGATTGCTGTCGTTGATGATCGGCGTGGCGTTGCCTTCCTGTCCGGTCAACTGCTCAAGTACTGCCGCACGCTGGTCGGCTGGTAGCGATTGCAGCATCTGTAATTGTTCGGCCGTTTGCGCAATGGCGATGCTGGCAGTCAAGCCCAGCAGCAGGCCCAGGAAAAGCTGCCTCATAATCCACCTCGCCATGACGCAGAGATGCGCACATCATCGCCGTTGCCGTCGTCGAAGCGATCAATGCCAAGCTCGAGCGCCATCTTGCCGCTGCCGAGCGCCCGCAGGTGCGCCAGTTCGATGTTCCACAGGTCACGGCTGTTTGCTGCCACCGGATTGGGATCGCCGCCGCGGTTGAGATCAACCCGGCGAACCAGAGCCTGCCAGTGCTGACCATTGTCGGCATTGAGCATCAGGTTTATCCCGATCATACGCCCGTCGTTATCCATGGAAGCCCCGAGACTGCGGCTGCGATAGCGGTAGCCATCGCGGTAAATGAAATGTTCATAGGCATAATCATATCGAACCGGATCCTTATAGAACTCGGCCGCGCTGTCGGCCCATTCGAGCTGGCTGCTCCAGCCGCCACCGAGCAGCTCACTGTAGCCTGTCCAGGACAGACCACTCAGTGCAACGAAACGGGATGGCAGACCGCCCGCCTCGTCTTCACCGATGAATTGCCCGTACCAGTTCCAGCGCTGGCCGCCGACCGGTAAACGCCAGCGCCAGTCAACACCCGCCAGCTGATTCCCGGGCTCTTCCGACAGGTTTGTCGATTCACCGCGATTGTCACGCCCCAGCAGCAAGTCGGCAAAAGTCGCCAGATCGCAGGGTCGATCGCCACCACACCACTGTGCTGTGCGTGAGATACCAATCTCCAGGTCCGTCCGCGGTCGAAAATTGACCCGCAGTCCGAACAGCCAGGCATCAGGCACCTCGCGGTCGTGTTCAAGCTGGCCCAGCAGCGCGGTCAGGGTCCACGGACCAATCCAGCGCAAACCCGGGATCGTCGGCGCATCACTGAAATTGCGCTGGACAGAAACTCCGGGCACCGGTCGCGCATTGCTCGACAGGATCATACTGTTGTGCCAGCCGGGACCCCACCAACGATCGAGCTGACCCGCGGTAATCATGTAATTACCAATCACCGCGCCAACATAGGAACCATCGGCGCGCGCGATCAGGTCATCCGACGGATCACTGACGCCCGTTGCCCGCAGGCGGTATGAGAAGCGCAGGCCGGTCCAGCTGATACCCGCACTGAGCTCGCCTTTCTCGCGAGGTGAAGCACTGAACGTGCGCAGCTTGCGCGGTTCGGTGCTGATCGCGGCCGCCAGTTCCAGCTTGACCAGGCTAGCCTCGGTGGCATCGCTATAGGCTCGCCGTACCCGCAGTAAGGCCGCCTGCACATCGGCTCGTGCAGGCACCGAATCGAGGTTGTCGAGATCTTCCCCTATTCCGGCCCAGGCCAGCGGCCAGGTCGTCACTGGCACGGTCACGATGCCGGCATCGGCGAGCAGCTCGAGATCCTGACGCAGCCGGGGGTCGCCCGGGTCTATCCACGGTGCGGCCAGCGCCTGCGACAGCAGCAGCCAACCGCCGAGGGCGCAGGCAGCTGTCAGGCGACCGAGCTGATTGGTGATCTGCAAAGAACTGATAATACTGGTATCTCCGGGTCAAACGGCGTCCGGAGAGCGCATGTTACACGGCCTGAATCGCAGCGCAACCGCGCTACTCAGACGTTGTAGAAAGACCGGTACCAGCTGACGAAGCGCTCAATACCCACCTCGACCGGGGTGGTCGGCTGGTAGCTGACATCGCGAGCGAGATCGTCGACATCGGCGAAGGTGTCGGGTACGTCCCCGGGCTGCAAGGGCAGCAGGTTTTTCTCGGCCTTGATGCCGAGACAAGCTTCCAGCACCTCGATGTAGGTGTTGAGTTCTACCGGCCGGCTGTTGCCGATGTTATAGATCCGGTAGGGCGCGAAACTGGTGCCGGGATCAGGGTCATCGCCCGACCACTGCGGATTTGGCGTCGC
>JABDKV010000026.1 GCA_013002045.1 Gammaproteobacteria bacterium | reverse complement strand
TCATTTGGCTGGCCGCTGGCGTTGATCACGTTTGGCCTTGTATTGATTGGCCTCGCTTTTCTTGGTGTCCGGATTGATCGCCGCTATCTGCGCTGACGCCTTGCAGGAATTCCAGTAACAGGCGATTGACCTCATCCGGGCGCTCGAGATGGACGGCATGGCGGGCACTGCTCACCTCGATCACCCTATGATCAGCAATAGACTGCACCAGCTGCGCCTTTTCTGCCGGTGTCGAATAATCGAACTCGGCTGCAATGACCAGCGTTGGCACTGCGATCCGGTTGAGGCGATCGGTGACCGACCAGTTCTCGAGCGCGGCCAGTGCCGCCTGGTATATGTCCGGATCATTGGTGAAACGGCCACTCAGGCGCTGGCGCAAATCCGCGTTGGCCGCACCGGGGAAGTTCTGCCTGAGCTGGAAGCGTGCGACCGCGTCGAGACCCAGCCAGCGCGCCATCAGGCCACGGCTGTGAAAAAGCAATTTCTTTTTCCAGCTATCGAGTTCGAAAGTCGGCTGGCTATTAATGGCTACCAGGCTGCTGAGCCGTTGCCCATAGTCGACGGCAAACTGGAACGCGACAGCACCACCCATCGACAGCCCGCATATGTGACTACGATCAATATCGAGTTCGTCGAGTAAGGCCGCCAGGTCCTGAGCGAAAAGCGCAATGCTGTAGTCGCCCTGCACCCGTTCGGAGCGACCGAAGCCACGCAGACAGGGCGCGATGACCCGGTAGTGCTCGCTCAACGCCGGCACCTGGCAAAACCAGTCGGCGCTACCGGTCCCCAGGCCATGGATCAGCAACAACGGCTCACCCACACCACGATCCTCGTAGTGCATGTTGAAACCATTGACCGTCAGATGTGGCACAGGCTCACCCCGCAACGAACAGCCTGCAGGTTACACCACGGTTGCGAGGCACAAAACTGAAGCCGGTTACAGTGACGCTGATCTGCCCCGGCGGGTACACTTACGCCAGACCCCAAACCGCGGATTCGAAGCACATGCCAAAAGTCGCAATCGCGGCCAGTTCCAATATCTCGGCCGCCGCCGGAGCACGTGTGGCGGAACAGGGTGGCAATGCCGTCGATGCGGCACTGGCTGCCGCCATGGTATCGATGACCACCGAACCCGGTGTGGTCTCGCTGGCCGGCGGCGGTTTCATCACGATCTGGGCCGATGGCAGTGAACCGGTCACCATTGATGGCAATGTCGCCATGCCGGGCCGCGGCCGCCGCGATGACGAACTGGGACGCGGCGCCCGCGAAGTGACCATGGGCTACGGTGGCGGTGTATCGACCCTGATCGGTCACGGATCGGTTGCCATACCGGGTGCGCTCGCAGCCTGTGACATGGCCTCACAACGCTACGGCCAGGTGGCATGGCAGGCACTGGTCGAGCCGGCATTCGAACACGCGCGTAACGGTTTTCCGTTACCCCAGGCATCGTGGAATTACCTCGAGCACGCCGGCGAATGTGTTTATGGCTGGCATGCAGATAGTCGTACCGCGCTATTCGGTGACGACGATGTACTGGCACGACCTGGTGACACCATTCACGTACCGCATCTCGCCGACAGCCTGCGCAGTATTTCCGATCATGGTGCCGATACATTCTATCGCGGCGCGATCGCAGAAAAGATTGTCGCCGACATGGATGACAATGAGGGGGTACTGACGGCGGCCGACCTCGACGAGTATGAGCCGCTGATGCGTAAACCGATGCGCGTCGCCCTCGGTAAGTACGACCTTGCTATCAACCCACCGCCGGCCGTTGGCGGAGTCACCCTTGCCGCCATGCTCACATTGATGGGCTCCTACCCGCGTCAGGAGTGGCAAGCAGCCGATGTGGCCCGTCTGGCGGCAGTACAACACGCGGTGTTGTCCTATCGACGCCAGCATCTCGATCTCAGCGATGAACTCGACGAAGAGGCACGCCGGTTGCTGCAGTTGTGTCGCGACGAAGATTTCGCCGCGATTCATGCCCCATCTACGGTGCATATCTCGGCGGTAGACTCTCACGGCCTGGCCTGTTCGGTAACGCTGTCGTCCGGATACGGGGCCGGTGTCATGCCGCCGGGTACCGGTATCTGGCTCAACAATACTCTCGGCGAAATCGAACTGAACCGGCGCGGCCTGATTGCGGGACCGCCCGGGATGCGTCTTGCATCAAACATGGCGCCGACCGTGGCCCGCGCCGAGGACGGCGCCCTGCTGGCTATCGGCTCTCCAGGTGCCGACCGCATAACGACCGCAATGTTGCAGACCCTGATTAACCTGATGCAGGTGCGGATGTCGCTCGACGAGGCCGTTGCCTATCCGCGCTTACATGTCGAATTTCCCGACGCCAAGGCGCGGATTGCTGCCGAACCGGGACTCGATCTCAGCGCCTGCGAACTACCTGCGCGCCAGTTCGACGAGCAGTCGATGTTTTTCGGTGGTGTCGCAGCGGCGCTGCGACGTGGCAACGGTGAAATCCTGGCAGCCGCTGACAGCCGACGCGCCGGTGGTTCACGCGTCACATGATCGTTCGCTGGCTCCTCGCTCCGGTCGCCGTAATCCTGTTGGTATCAGTCGCGCTCGCGGTACCGCGATTTTTTGTCGAGCGCTATGACGGACCCGTTAGCGCCCATTTCGATGGCAAGCGCTTTCATAATGTCCCGCGCAGTCACGACGTCGACAAGTCACTTTTCCAAGTGATGCGCTGGCTCACCACCCGCGAACCCGGTCCATGGACACAACGCAAGGATGTGTTTTTTTATACGCCGCCGGCCCGCGTTAGCGAAAACCTGCGAGTGACATTTGTAAACCACTCCACCGTGCTGCTGCAGGTCGATGGCCTCAATATCCTGACAGATCCGATCTGGTCGGAACGTGCCAGCCCGGTTGGCTTTGCCGGGCCCAGGCGTTTTCGCGAGCCTGGCATTCGTTTCGACAACCTGCCGCCAATCGACGTCGTGCTGATCAGTCACAATCATTACGATCACCTCGACATGCAGACGATCCGGCGGCTGGCACAGGAACACGATCCGCTGTTCGTCGTGCCGCTCGGTAACCACCGCTACCTGGCGGAAAATGGTATCGATCGTGTCAGCGAGGTCGACTGGTGGGACGAACTTGCCGTGGATGGCGCCGTTATCCATGCGGTCCCGGCCCAGCACTGGTCGCGTCGCACCGCCTATGACACCAACCTGGCTCTGTGGGCAGGCTACGTTGTCGAAACCTCGGTAGGACCAGTCTATTTCGCGGGAGATACCGGGATGGGCCCGCATTTTGAAGCAATCCGCTCGCGCCTGGGGGAACCGCGCCTGGCGCTGCTGCCCATCGGCGCCTATTTGCCGCGCTGGTTCATGTCGACCCAGCACATCGACCCCACAGAGGCCGTCTCTGCTCACGCGCTACTGGGCGCGCGCCAGAGTATGGCGATACACTTCGGTACGTTCATGCTCGGTGACGATGGTCAGAACCAGCCCGCCACCGAACTTGGACTGGCGCTACGCGCGGTCGATGTGCCACGCAACGCATTCTGGATTCCCGGTCATGGGGAGAGCCGACTCTTTACGGCACAAGATGAACGACTTACACGACTCGTTACCCGCTAATCCAATCGCTAAACTGGAACGCTGGCTGGCAGAAGCTCGCCAGCGCCGTGATACGCCCAACAGCAACGCGATGTGTCTTGCGACTGTCGACCAGCAAAAAGGTGAGCTAATGCCATCGGCACGAGTCGTATTGTGTAAGCAAGTCGACACTGAGTCGGGATTCATTGTTTTCTTTACCAACTACGACTCACGCAAAGCTGCGGAACTCGAGCAGAACCCGGTTGCGGCTGCCACCTTTCACTGGGATGCGCTGGGTCGGCAGATCCGGCTCGAAGGGCGCGTAGTGAAATCACCAGCAAGCGAGTCTGATGCTTACTTCGCCAGTCGCGCCCGCGGCTCACAACTGGGGGCGTGGGCCAGTGACCAGAGCCAACCCATCGCATCACGTGTGGCGCTGTTACAGCAACTCGACAAAGTGACCGAGCGTTTCGCCGATACCGAGACGATACCGAGACCACCACACTGGGGTGGCTATCGCCTGTGGGTCAGCGCCGCCGAGATCTGGATAGAAGGCGATCACCGCGTGCACGATCGGGCACGCTGGGTGCGTACGCTGGGTGTAGACGATCATGGTGATGTTCATCCCGATGACTGGACGGTTGTCCGGCTACAGCCGTGAACCAGTTACTCAGTGAACAACAGGTTACCTGCCCGGCATGCTGGGAACCCCATACGGTGCTGATCGATCTCAGTGGCGAAGAACAATCGCTGATCGAGGACTGCACGGTCTGTTGCAATCCGATGGAGATTTCTTTCGAAGTCGCCGGCGATACGGTACAGGCCATCCACGCCGAACCGCTTTCCTGATCCCGACCGATGGCGCGTGGCAATTTCTGGCGCCTGTTCCGCATCATGCTGTTGCTGTACGTGCTGCTGTTCTTCGCGGCAGGTGCGTTCCTGGCCCGGGCACGGACGACCGACTGGGATGACACACTGTATGTTGGCGTATACCCGGTAAACGGCGATCGCAGCACAGTATCTGCCAATTATATCGATGCACTGGATGAACGAACCTTCGCTGATGTGGAAGCTTTTTTTGCCCGTGAGCTGCGGCGCTACGATATTCAAATCAGCGATCCGGTGGTGATAAAAGTCGGTGAGGAAGTCGTGCAGCTGCCACCGGCCCCGCCCGGTAGCGACAATATCGCTGCCATCATGTGGTGGAGTCTCAGGCTGCGTTTCTGGGGCTGGCGCCAGCAGCTGGGGCAGCCGGGTGTGCAGCCCGATATCACCATCTACATGATCTACCACGATCCCGAATCGCACCCCCGACTGGCACACTCGCTTGGTTTGCAAAAGGGACTGATCGGCGTGGTCAATGCCTTCGCCAGCCGCCGCGAGGCCGGCGCCAACAACGTCGTATTGGCGCATGAGCTACTGCACACCGTGGGTGCCAGCGACAAGTACGATCCAGGCACCAACCAGCCAGTCCACCCGTATGGTTTTGCCGCGCCCGCCCGCATGCCGCTGTATCCCCAGTCTCACGCCGAAATCATGGGTGGGCGCATTCCGCTAAGCGCGGCAAGATCCGAAACACCTGCCAGCCTGCGCCAGGTGGTGGTGGGACCGCTAACAGCCGCCGAGATACGCTGGATACGCCCCGGTGAATAACACGCGACTGCATTGCCAGGATCTCGATGTCAGTGTGGCCGGTACCTCCCTGGTCAATGCGCTGGACCTGCAACTGGCTGGCGGTGAACTGGTTGCCATTATCGGTTGCAACGGCGCCGGGAAAACGACGTTGCTACACACCATCGCCGGCCTGCACGGGCACGACCTTCCGATTCGGATCGGAAGTCATCCACTCAGTGCCTTGTCCCGCCGCGAAGTCGCTGTCACCGTCGCGCTGCTGATGCAAGGTCACGACGATGCCTTCCCGATGTCAGTTCGCGAATGTGTCGCAGCAGGTCGTCACCCGCACAGGGCATTTCTGGGCTGGCAGGAAGATGAGGACGCAGCGGTTATCGATACTGCTCTAGATGCTTTCGATCTTGTCGAACTCGCACAACGCGATGTGCAAACGCTTTCAGGCGGCGAACGCCAGCGTGTTGCACTGGCTGCGGTGACTGCGCAGCAACCGCAAATCTACCTGCTCGATGAACCGCTGAACAACCTCGATCCACGTCACCAGCTTGCCGCCATGCAGGCCATGCGTTCCCGCTGTGACGACGGTGCGGCGGTACTGGCTGTTATACATGACCTGAACCTGGTAGCCCGCTTTGCCGATCGCGTGTTGATGCTGTTTGGACCAGCGGCAGATGCTGCCTGGTACGCGGGCGCGACCGCTACGGCGATGACCGCAGACCGGCTAAGCGAGCTCTATCGGACGCCGATCAGGGTTCATGCTGTCAGCGACGGTACCGTGTTCACCGCTATCTGAGCGACGACGCCTCGCACTCCCGCTCAAAGACGGTCACAGCCAGGCCAGCATCTGGTCGTGCAGCACACCGTTGGTCGCCAGCACCGTAGTCGTGTCAAGACTGATGCGACCTCCGGAAATATCGGTAAAGCGACCACCGGCTTCATCAACAATCACACTCAGTGCCGCAATGTCGAGCACATTGACATCGCTTTCGACGACCGCATCGATCTTGCCCGCCGCCAGTAAATGATAGTGGTAGAAATCGCCATAACCGCGAATACGTGAAACCTGGCTGATCAGTCGACCGAAGGCATTCCAGCGCGGACCGCCGGCAAGACTGTGGATGTTGCCCGCCGATAGCGTTATATCGGGAATATGATCGATGCTGCTGACCTTTAGCTCCTGGTCGTTCAGCGTTGCGCCACGGTCTCGTTCAGCACATGCAATCTCGTTAAAAATGGGCGCGTGCGAAACACCCAGCACGATCTCGCGACCATGCAGCAAGGCAATCTGGATAGAAAAAAACGGGTAGCCGCGCACAAAGCTCTTGGTCCCGTCGAGTGGGTCAATGAGCCAGACGTAATCGGCGTCCATATCGGACCGACCGTGTTCTTCGCCATAAAAACCATCCTGCGGAAACGCTGCCGACAGGATGTTGCGAATTGTGGTTTCGCTTTCCCGATCGGCTACGGTGACCGGGCTGCGGTCGTCCTTGATATCGACTGCGACACCGGTACCGTAATAATGCTTTTGAATATCGGCCGCAGCAGCGGCCGCTTCGAGTGCCTTGTTGAGTCGCTCGGAATGCTGCACCAGATTGATCTTCTTTAGGAAACCGGCCGACAGTTTAGCAGTCAGCTTGACAGCGCACCGAGCGAGGCCGGAGAATCGGCCTCCGCCTGAGTAACGGGAAGCCGGTTGGAATCCGGCACTGCCCCCGCAACGGTAATTGAGTCCGCGCCACAAATGGCCGGCGCCACGATCGGCGACTATGTCGCAGCCACTGTGCCACGGTACGGGAAGGCGATCTGGCGGGTTCACACTCATGAGTCCGGAGACCGACCCAGGCCAATGCAATGCTACGTGGGGTAGCGCAGGTCGGACCGACGTGTCCTCTTCGCTCCTCGTGTCGAATTAACTGTGTGCGGGCCGGCACACCAGGAGTGAACAACAATGTACCGCCTATTCCTCTGCCTCATCGGCTTTATGCTGGTGCCCGTCGTCAGCGCCGCAGATGTCATCGTTGCCGACCCGATGGTCGTAACCGCAACCCGGGTCGAGACACCGGTTGTCGATGTGCTGCCATCGGTGATTGTCATCGACCGCGACCAGATTGAGCGCAGTGTCGCCACCGATGTCGCTGAGCTACTGCGTTTCCACGGTGGTCTCGAAATCGGTCGCAACGGTGGACCCGGTCAGACCACGTCGCTATTCATCCGCGGGACGGACAGTAATCATGCGCTGGTCCTGATCGATGGTGTCGAGGTTAATCCCGGTACGATCGGCGGTGCTGCGCTACAGAATATTGCCCCGGAGATGATCGAGCGTATCGAGATCGTCAAGGGTCCACGCTCGACCCTGTATGGCTCAGACGCTATCGGTGGCGTGGTCAATATCATCACCCGCCGTGCTGACGGCATCTCGGCAAGGCTAATGGCCGGCAAGTACAACACGGTCGATTACGGCCTGACTGCCGGGCAGCAATGGGATGGGGGCCGGCTCTCGCTGAGTCTGGGACATCACGAGACCGATGGCTTTGCCAGCCGGCTCGGTAACGACCTGCCCGACAACGGCTATGACAACACCTCGGTAGGACTCAATACATCGCTGCAATTTGGCGATGCCAGTCTTGCCGTGCGTCACTGGCACAGCACCGGAACCGCTGAGTACCTCGATTTCTTCTTCAAACCGAAGTCGCAGGACTATCTGAATCGTTCAACAGCTTTATCCTGGCAGGTGCCAGTCGACGACGACTGGGGAATAAGCCTGGCTGTCAGCCAAATCGAAGACGATATTGATCAGCGCGACGATGCTGACTACGTGCGCACAGTACGTAACGTGCTCGAATGGGAAAACCAGCTTAAGCTGCAGCAACACAAGCTTGTAGCCGGAGTTTACCTGGCGCGCGAAGATACTCAGTCACTCAGTTTTGGCACCCGTTTCGATGAAGACACTGCTGTGAACGCGGTTTTTGTCGAAGACGTTATCGATCTCGGGCGCCACCAGGTTGTGCTGGCCCTGCGGCACACCGATCACGACACCTTTGGCGGCAAGACAACCTATAACGCCGAATATGGCCGGACTCTGGGCGACGCCTGGCGTTTGGTCGCGAGTGTGGGCAGTGCCTTCCGGGCCCCCGATGCAACCGACCGGTTTGGCTTTGGCGGTAATCCTGACCTCGACGCAGAAGAGTCGGTTTCATACGAACTTGGTGTGCGTCGTAATGGCGATGCACACCAGATCGGACTGCAGGTTTTTGAGACTGGAATCGATGACCTGATCGAATTTGTTTTCGACCCGGTTACGTTTGCCGGCGGCAATTTTAATGTTGCCGAGGCACGCATTCGCGGTGCCGAGCTAAGCCACCGCTGGCAGGGTGGTTATTGGGACCTGACGACGACCGCCTTGTACCAGGATCCCGAAGACCGCCGCAGTGGCAAGCAACTGGCGCGCCGCGCCCAACGCCAGCTGACCGTCAACCTGGTACGCCAGTTCGGCGAACATACGCTGGGACTCGATGTGCTGGCGGCGTCGGCGCGACCCGATTCGCCATTTTCAGATGTGCGCAATGCTGGCTATGTGCTGGCCAACCTCAGCAGCCAGTTCGCAGTCGGAGAGAAATGGCTGCTCGAGGGTCGTATCGAGAACCTGCTCGATACCGAGTATGAGCTGGCAGCCGGTTTTCGCTCACCTGAACGCGGCGTTTACGTCGCGGCACGCTACAATATGCGCTGAACATGGGACATCGCCTGAGCAAAATCTATACCCGCACCGGTGACGCTGGCACGACTGGCCTCGGCGACGGTTCGCGCATTGACAAGGATGCGCCCCTGGTCGAAGCCTATGGCACTGTCGATGAGCTGAACAGCGCCATCGGCATGGTGCTGGCACACGACATACCCGATACCGTGCGCACCTGCCTGACACGTATTCAGCACGAGCTGTTCGATCTGGGTGGCGAGTTGTGCATCCCGGGTCATTCGATCGTTAGCGCCCAGTTTGTCGAACGCCTCGAGTCGATGCTTGATGCTTTCAATGCCAACCTGCCCCCACTGAAGGAATTCATCCTGCCCGGTGGTGGCCCCGCCGCTGCCGCCTGCCACCTCGCACGCGCTATATGCAGACGCGCCGAACGCAGGGTATGGACGGCGGATCGCGAAGAAAAGCTCAATCCGGAAAGTGCGCGTTACCTCAATCGCCTGTCCGACCTGCTGTTCGTAGTGGCGCGGGTACTGGCACGTCACGAAAGTGGCAGCGAGGTGTTGTGGCAGACCTCCCAATCCCGTGACTGACCGCCCTGGCGGACTCAGATTTCGAGGTCGTTGCTCAACAGTTGCTTCATCGTCGACAGGTAATCGATCCAGGCGCTGCGCCCGGCGCTGGTCATATGCACCAGTGTTTGTGGACGCTTGCCACTGAAGCCTTTCTCCTGGCGCACGTAACCGGCCTTTTCCAGCCTGCTCAGGTGCGTAGACAGATTGCCATTGGTCGTTGCTGTTTTTTTCGCCAGCTCTGCAAAACTGGCCGGATTGACGGCGGAAAGATAAGCCATGACGCCGAGCCGCAGGCGACCGTGAATGACATCATCGAGCTTCGTCAGGTCGGGCGTGTCCTCAACTGACATCGGCCGGCTCGTTGCGCAACTGGTGAACCGATGGCAAAACGACTGTGAACACGATTCCGATTGCGGCGACCAGATACAACACCACCGTCGCGAGCAGCGCAAATGCAACGACGGCCATCAACAATGCGGCCGTCGCTGGCAGTAGCATCCAGCGTTGCCCCGTGACCTGGGAAAGTGTTCCGTATGCCATGCCCTGGCCGGCAAAGCCGATCGCTACCATTGTGTCGAACATGGGATAGTCTGCGCCGCGCGTCGACATGTAGACGAGCAGCCCGACGAAACAGGCGGCCATAGCGAGGCTGAAAAATAACCAGATCGCGTTATCCAGGCGATTACCCACCGACCTCAATCCGGGCTTGTCGCGCAGGCTGCGATCGAGCAAGAAGGTCCCTATGCCACCGACGACGCCAAAACCAAGCCATAAAAAACCGAGGTAATGCTGCGGCAGCTCGACGGTACCGGACAGGAATGCCCATTGAACCGTGAAGGTGATCACGAGGAGCACGCCCCACATCAGTCCGAATCGCCCGCCAACCAGGGGCGACTTAACCCCATCTTCTGCAAGGGTTTTTGCGTATTCCAGGTCAGCCAGGACTTGCTGCTGTTCCATGACTTGGTTTCTCCAACTGATTTGCTATTAAGAGTAGTTTGCATTACAAACCTTCAAGAGTCAACAAGCAAATGGGTGGCCTGCGGCTATCAGCTGTCGTTGAGGTGGGTGCAGATTGCCTGCAGCCCGTCGAGAATTCGCGCGCTGGAACGCGCAACCAGCGAAGCATCGACCGTGTAGAGACGGCTGTCTGCCACCGCGGGTAATTGCGGCCACCGTTGCCACAGCTGCAATAGCTCGTCGCCAGGCGGATCGCCGGCGATGATGACCTGCGGTGCACGGACGATAACTTCCTCGACGGTAACCGCGGGCGCGACCTGCTTTACGTCAGCGAAAATATTCTGACCCCCGCAGGTCTCGATCATCTCGGTGATCGGATGACGCGCGCCGATGGTGTAAAGCGGTTGCGCCGATATCTGGTACAACACACGTTGCCGCTCGGCACTGCTGTAGCGTGCGCGTAGCCGTTGCAGGCGCTCCCGGTACGAGCTTGCCGCGCTGGTGGCCTGTTGTTGGGTACCGGCCAGGGCACCAATTTGTTTAATGGCCAGCGGGACATCATCGAGCGTGTCCGTGGTGATAACCTCGACGCGGAACCCGCGCCGCTGCAGTTGCATGATCATCGCATCGGGATTACCCCCATCCCAGGCCAGGATGATATCCGGTGAAAACTCAGTGATCCGTTCGAGATCGACGCGGAATGCATCGCCAATACGGGGCAGCTCACTGGCCGCCGGCGGATGATCGCTGTACTCGACTACGGCAATCAGCTGCCTGCCCGCTCCAGCGCTATAAACGAGTTCGGTCAGGTGCGGTGCCAGGGTGATCAGGGTCGGTGCCGCATCATTTGCGCGTGCTGACGAAGTTGGTGGTTGTGGTGTCTCGCCACAGCCCAGCAGGACTGCAGCAAAAACGACCGTGCTGGCGTGACGCAACGACGCCGTCCCGGGAACGCTCAAACTGCGAGCCCGACCACCGTCAGCGCAGCGATTGCAGTCAACCAAACCCAGAGCGCCCGCGAAACCAGGCGCATGGCGCTGCGCGCGGCCAATGCCTCGGGTGCCCCTTCGTCTTCTGTCACCGCACCCCCCAGTGCACCCAGGCCGGCACAGGCGACGACATCGTCGTTTACTTCAAAGAAGTGGTCAGCGCAGTTGTTGTAGTAGGAACGCCAATCCTGAACCGCGGTTTCGAAACTACCAGCGAGTGCGAAGGCCAACGCCACCAGACGGGCGGGTAACCACGCCACCATGCCGTGTACCTGTTGGGCAGCATGGCTGGAAATGGCCGGATCCTGCTGGTTTTCTTCCAGCCGCGCCGATTCAAATATGGCCCGCCGCCGGAACATGTCACTGACCCTGAACGCCCACGCGCCGGCAGGCCCCAACAACATAAACCACAATACGACGCCGAACAGGCGATTGTTCGACTGCACGAAAATCGCCTCCTCGATCGCCAGCTGCCGTTGCATGCCACCACGTGGCGGATCGCTTTCCAGCAGTTCCTTGGCAATATTCCCGGCGCGTTCACGATCATCTGCGGTGATTGCCGCTTCGAACTCGTCCACTTCTTCTTCGAGATCGCGTGGACCAAGTGAAAACATCAGCACGACAACGGAGAACAGGAAGTACGGCACGCTGTAGAGCACATCGCGGGCGAACCATTGCAATGCCAGGACTGGCAACACCGGCACCAGGACGATAAGCAACGCGACCAACGCCGCGCCGAACCCGCGGCCGCGACCGATCTGGCGCAGACCGAGATCGAAAAAACCATCCAGCCACCGTGCTTCACGCAGGTGAAACAGGTGCGTCAGGAAACGCTCAGTAAACAGACCAAAGAGCAGCGCCAGCAGATTCATTGAGAAACCGGTTTATTCACAAGCGGTTATCGTATCACTGCGCCCCGTTGAGCAGTTGGCGCAGGTGTGACCAGTCGAAGTGCGGCCCCGGATCGGTCTTGCGTCCGGGCGCTATATCGCTGTGCCCGACGATATCGCCGATATGCGGATAGTGCTTCTGCAGCAGCGCGCAAACCACTGCCAGGCGGCGATACTGGGCCGGGTTGAATGGCGTGTCGTCGTCGCCTTCAAGCTCGATACCGATGGAAAAATCGTTGCACGCTTCGCGTCCGCCATAGACAGACTGACCGGCGTGCCAGGCACGGGCGGTAAACGGTACAAACTGGATCAGTCGGCCATCGCGTCGGATCAGCAGGTGTGCGGAGACGGCCAGTCCATCGAGATCGGAGAAATACGGGTGCGCCGCACAGTCGAGGTCGTTACAGAACAATCGCTCGATCCACGGTCCGCCATACTGCCCCGGTGGCAGGCTGATGGCGTGCACCACGATCAGCTCGATGCGCGCATCATTGGGTCGCATATCGTGGTTGGGCGATGGCTCCCGACGCACGTTTTCGAGCCAGCCACTACTATCGATCTCGAGTCTCACGCTGGTATTGTACTGCTTCCCGCCATAGGACCCTCGCGTGCGCATCAACCGTCTGTTTCTCGATCGACACCTGCACCCCGGACTCGAAACGGATCTCGAAGCCGATGCAGCCCATCACCTGACCCGGGTACTGCGTCTGCGTGCCGGCGCCACGCTACAGGTATTCGATGGTCGTGGGCAGTCATTCGAAGCCACATTGTTGAGTGCTACCCGGCGTGGTGGGCGACTACGTGTCGAGCACGCAATCGAAAACCAAACCCGATCGCCTTTGCGGGTCACACTGGTGCAGGGCGTCTCGCGGGGCGAACGCATGGACCTGGTAATCCAGAAAGCGACCGAGCTCGGTGTCGAGCGTATCGTGCCGTTGCTCAGCGATCGCAGTGTCGTTCGCCTCGATGCCACGCGGCGCGCCCGTCGGTCAGCTCACTGGCAACGCATCATGACGCATGCATGCGAACAGTCTGGCCGCAGCTGGTTGCCAACACTGGACGAGGCAACGGGTTTTGACGAATGGCTTGCCTCGCTGCAACAGATCAGCACCGGTTTGCTATTACAGCCAGGAGCGGCACGTCGATTTCGCGACCTGCCGGCGCCAGCCGACGACGCCGTAACGGTCGTTATTGGGCCCGAGGGAGGCCTGGCACCACGGGAAGTCGAATTACTGCTTGAACGGCAGTTCACCGGCATCAATCTCGGTCCACGCATCCTGCGTACCGAGACCGCTGCGATAGCGATCCTGGCCATGATCCAGTCGGGCTGGGGTGACGCCTAGCCGAGGGCCTCGGCGATCAGCTGTTCGACCCGTTCGAGGTCGGGAATCATCGGTCGCTGGTTGACCATGCGAACCTGGCACAGTACAGGACTGTCATCGGGCCACTCATGCGCCGTATCGGGCGCCAGCACTACCGGATTGACCCGCACCAGTTGCGGGAAGCCCTGGGTGATCAGGGCGAAAAACCGCGACGGCAAGGCATCGCTGATGGCGCGGAAAACGACCAGGCGGGAACGTGGCCCGCTTTGTGGCAGCGCGTCGCCGCAAATGCCTTCGAACGAAGCCAGCGCAATCTTGCGTCCGTTCCATTCGATACGGCCAAGCAGCCACGGCGGCGCCCCCGCGACCGGCTCGGGTTCGGTGAAGCCGATCACTTCGGCAATGCAGGCGCGTGGTACCACCAGTCGCCCTTCGGACAGGGGCACGAGTAGACTATAGAGTTCTTCAATTCGCGCGTTCACGATGTCAGCGCCTGCGCCCTGCGTGCAGCCAGCAACGGCTTAATCGTTTCGAGCAACATCGCCTCCTGGTAAGGCTTACCCAGGTATGCGTTGACACCGAGTTCGATTGCGCGATTGCGATGCTTGTCACCAACGCGTGAAGTAACCATGACAATCGGGACCTGCTGCAGCCGCGGGCTGTTACGGACCTGGGTAGCAACTTCGTAGCCATCCATACGCGGCATCTCGATATCAAGCAGGATCAGGTCAGGCACAAACTCCTGCATTATTGAGACCGCGTCGACACCATCCTTGGCCGTCGTAACTTTCATATCGTGCCGCTCGAGCAGGCGCTGGGTTACACGACGCACCGTAATCGAGTCATCGACAACCAGTATCGACGGTCTTTCGTCACGTACCTCAGGCGTGTGCGCCTGCGGCCCCCGTAACGGTCGTGCACTGCGGACCAGCGTGTTGATGTCGAGAATGACCACAATACTGCCATCACCAAGGATGGTAGCGCCGGCAACGCCGCGTACTGCCGCTATCTGCGGACCGACCGGCTTGACGACGACTTCACGACTGCCAACGATTTCGTCGGCAATGAGGGCGGTCGAATGTTCACCGGCGCGCGCCAGCACCAACGCGACCGAGCCGCCTAGCGCGTCGAGATCGGCAGCGTGACCGCCTAGCAGGTGGCCGAGGTGCTCCAGTTGGTATAAAGCGCCGCCATACTCGAACTGTGGCTTTTCTGCTTCGAGATGTTCACGCAACTCGGCTGTCGGAATGCGGGCGACACCGGCCAGCGACAACACCGGAATGGCATAGATTTCCTCACCGGTACGCACCAGCAGCGCCTGGCTGATCGCCAGCGTTAGTGGTAGTCGCACCGTGAAGCGGGCACCACGACCGCGTGTCGATTCGATTGCCAGCGAACCACCAAGTTGCTTGACCACATTGGCGACAACGTCCATACCGACACCACGACCGGCCGACTGCGTGAGCTCGCTTGCGGTGCTGAAACCGGGTTCCAGTGCCAGCTGCAGTATCTCGCCCTCGGTCAGGCTGGCGTCGGCCTCGATCAGCCCCTGTGCACGGGCCTTGGCCCGGATAGCCTCAAGGTCGATGCCGGCACCATCATCACGAATGACGATGATCATCTCCGAGCCTTCGCGTTGCAGCTCAATCGTGATCGTGCCGGCCTCCGGCTTACCGGCCCGACGTCGCTCTTCCTCGGTCTCGATACCGTGGACGACTGCGTTACGCAACATGTGCTCGAATGGCGCCAGCATGCGATCGAGCACCTGGCGATCGAGCTCGCCGGCGCCGTCGACTACCAGCTCGGCGCGCTTGCCGGCCTCGGCCGCCATCTGACGTACCAGCCGGCTGAAACGTGGCACATGACGCTGGAATGGCACCATGCGGGTTCGCATCAGGCCGTCCTGCAACTCGGTCGTCACCCGCGATTGCTGCACCAGCAGTGTTTCCGCATCGCGTGTCAGTTCGTCGAGCAATCCCTGGATGCTGGACAGGTCACTGACCGACTCGGCCAGCGCCCGTGACAGTTGCTGGATCATCGAGTAACGATCCATTTCAAGCGGATCGAAGTCAGCTGCACGCTGCGCCTGCTCCTGGTGTCCGTGCAGGATTTGCGCCTCGGTCTCCATCTCGAGCTTGCGTAACTGCTCCCGCAGCCGCACGACGGTGCGGGCCAGCTCGGCAGTATTGAAACCGATGGTGTTGACCTGTTGTTCGAGGCGGGAGTGATAAATACTGACTTCGCCGACGTTGTTCAGCAGGTCATCCAGTAACTCTGCCGAGACCCGGGTGGACTCCGACCGTTCACCGACTTCTTCGCTGAATAGCTCGCGCGCCGCTGAGCGTTCGGCTGCGGCAAACGCATAGCTCACGCTATCGGCGGCTTCGGCTTCGGCTTCGTCCAACTCAGGCATGGCGGGTTCGGTGCCGGACCCGGGTTCGGTGACCGGCGCCGCGGTGTCGTCAGCCGCGGAGTCGGCCTCGGTGTCCGTCACCGTTTCCGGGATGTCCCCCGTGGCAACGTCGGCATCGCCGGTGTCTCCGTCGTGCACACTGACGCGCGGCGACGACAACGCCTGAACGCGTTCGACCAGGTCGTCGGCCTCGCGCACCACCTGTCCGCCACGCAAGGCATCGGCCATGTTGTGCATACGATCGATGCATTCCTGCGCCAGGTCGATGACCCGGTCGCCACCATCGCGGCCGACGCCGGACAACAGCAACGACTCGAGCTCATGACTGAGATCACCAATCGGGGTGACCCCGGCCATACGTGCGCCGCCCTTTAATGTGTGCAGGTGACGCTGCAGCTCACTAAATGCCCGCGGGTCGGATCCTTCGCGACGATAGCGTTGCAAGGCAACATCGGCGGCATCGAGTAGTTCAACTGCCTCGTCACCAAACACCACTGCAATTTCATCGGTTTCATCGACTTGCTCTGTGGGCGCTGTCTCCACCACCGGGTAGCTGTCCGAGCTGAATTCCGGCTGTTCCGGTTGGCCCGCACGCAACGCCGCAATACGATCGAGCAACGCCGGGTCTGGTTCGACGCCAGTGTCTTCGTTAAGCCTTTGCACAGTATCGCGTATGACTGCAACGGCGTCGGCAAATACGTCCAGTGCGTCTATACCGATCTCGCGATCTTCGTCGAGCGACTCGCGCACGAAGCGCTGGATCGGATCGGCAACATCGGAGACCGCTTTGGCGCCGGCCATGCTGGCACTGCCATTCAATGTATGCCAGGCACGATGCAGGTCTTCATCCAGTGGCGGGACTGAGCCACGCTCGTCGGCATTGGCCAGGTAAGCCTCGATGTGTCCGAGATGGGTATCGGTTTCGTTGCGAAAGATCTCGTACAGAACCGGGTCCATACCACGTGGCCGGGACTCGACTTGTGGCGCCTCATCGTCACGCCTGGCACAGGCCAGGGCGCGCGCCGTAATCGCCTCGACGTCGGCTTGCGTCGCGGTTCCGACTTCCAGTTCCTCGAGCAACTCTGGCAGCGCCTGCACCGCTTCGTCGATGACCCCAATCGTCGCCGCTTCGGTCGTCAACGTGCCATTGAGGAACTTGTTAATGAGGTTTTCGATACTCCAGCCGAGTTCACCGAAGCGATCCGCCCCAACCATGCGACCGCTGCCCTTGAGCGTGTGGAATGCGCGTCGCACCACGGTCAGGGCTTCGCGATCGTTGCTGTCCTGCCATGCAGGCCATTTCTGCTGTATGACCGCAATTTCCTCGCGTGCTTCCTCGATGAAAGTCTCGAGCAGGTCGGGGTCGATGTTCTGCGGATCACGCAATGGCGCTGACCGCGGCGTTGCCACATTGCTAAGTATCGGTGGCTCTACCGCAGGCATTTCACCGGTATCGGGATCATTGGCGGCGGTGCTGGCAGGCACATCCTGCTGCGCCTCGACAGTGGTTGTTTCTGCCGCCTCCTGCGCCGGCTCAGCCGCCGCATCCGGTGCAATTGCATCAAGACAGGCACTGGCGTTGTCGAGCATGTACCAGGGATCGTTGCGACCGCGTCGCACTGTATCAAGGTAGTACTCAACACTGACAATAGCGTCGGCGAGGCGATCGAGATCGGTTTCCGGCACATCTGTCGGGTCGGCACCGAACAGCCGGTCACGCGTGTAGTCGGCAATGCGATCGACCACTCCAACGGCGCGGGTTTTGCCCAGCATCAGCAATCCTGCATTGATCGCCCGCAACAGGCCCGGCGCATTGTCGAGCGAATGAGTCTGTGCGGCGATGAATTGCGAGATGGCTTCCTTGACGCGCGACAGATTGACCAGGCATTCGCGCAGCACTGCCGTCGCTACAGAGCGAAACTCGCCCTCGCGCAGCGACTGTGCATCCTCGGTGCGATCATCGGTGTCCGCATCGGCAGCCATCTCACCCCGCACCAGTTCGAGCAACTCGTGCTGCAGACTGTCTTCGAGTGACAACAATACTGAGGCCGACGCCAGCATGCTGTCGTCACTGACTTCTGTTTTTCCACTGGCCCAGTCGGCAAAACGTTCCCGCTCTGCCACCACAGCCGCGCGCAGGTCCCCCAGACCGAGCATAGCCAGCGTGTCGGCGATACGTTTCAGCGTGTCGTCCTGGGCTGCCAGATCGGTGGGCTCATGGTTGCCGGTACGCACGTGTATATCGAGTACATCCTTGACCGCCTCCAGATCCTGGCGAATCGCGGCCGCGACTGTCTCCATCAGTTCGGTGCTGGGAGCGGCCAGTGAATCACGTGCCGCTTCCACCGTACCGTCGGCTGGCAAAATCTCGGCCAGACTGAACGCATGCCTGACCGCCTTCACGCGCTCGCCATCCGAGCGGGCCCGGGCGACGTAGTACAACAGGTTATTGATCAGCTGTGAGGGTGGGTTCTGGTCGAAGCTGTCTTCGCCGGAATCGATCAGTTGTTTCAGGTAGCGATCGGACTGACCCAGCAAACGCTTGATCGCAACGCTATCGTCGAGACCGTTTTCCCGGATGGCTTCGATTACCGCGCCAACAATCCAGTAAAGCTGGTAAAGCGACTCGCTGCTCGCCGCCTGTTCGATGTTCGCTGCAATTGCGCCCATCGTCGCCAGGTTGCTGTCGACATGCGCATTACGCAGCCAGCCGAGCAGACCAGCCTGGTAACGCGGTCGCAGCTTGCGCGCGACGGCCACGACATCGGCACCGGACGGTCTCGGCTTGGCCGGTGCGGCGGCATCGGTGTCTACGTTGAGCAGGAACAATGTATTTTCTGACAACAGCGGACTACCACGGACGGCACGCAGGTCGTTCAGCAGCGGCAACAGCACCAAAGGAATGTCTCGTCCACCAGACTGGATGCGCTCGAGATAGGCCGGTAACTGCACCATGGCGCGGGACAGTGCCTCGAGTCCTTCGCGCGAGTCCTTGATGCCGCCCTGGGCCAGGGCCGTAGCCACGTGGACCATTTCCTCCGCCAGCAGGGCCGCACCCTGTACTTCGATAAGGCGCAACGCGCCGTGCACGCGTTGCAGTTCAACCACGACCGCAGCCAGCGGCTCGCGCCGTTCCGGGTTGTCGACGAACTGTTCGAGTGCGTTACGCGCTTCCTGCAATGAGTTGCTCAGCTCCGCGCTGATCCACTCCAGGCATTCGGCAGAGTCGCTGACCGGTACCGCCATCGGTATCTGCCCCCTAGCTGGCGGCCGCGGCGGTGGACTCGTTTGACGCTGCCTGTGGCGACGGGCTGACACCCGGTACGACCGGGGTTTCCTTGTCGGGCAACGTGAATCCGGCAACCGAACGTCGCAACTCCGTCGACATCTCCGCCAGTTTACCTATCGCGGTCGAAGTCGCATTACTGCCATCGGCTGTCTGCGAACTGATTTCCTGCAACACGCCCATGTTGCGCGTAATGTCCGCCGCGGCCGTCGCCTGCGTGCGGGCACTGTTGGAAATGTTTTGTACCAGGCTGGCGATCTGGTTCGATACTTTCTCAATCTCATCCAAAGAGCTGCCGGCGTTTTCGGCCAGCAACGCGCCACTGACCACATCGGTCGTACTACGCTCCATCGACACGACCGCCTCGTTGGTATCGGACTGAATGGTGTTGACCAGCACCTCGATCTGCTTGGTAGCGTTGGCAGAGCGTTCAGCGAGACGCTGCACCTCGTCGGCAACGACAGCAAAGCCACGTCCGGCCTCGCCCGCCATCGATGCCTGGATTGAGGCATTCAATGCCAGGATATTGGTCTGCTCGGCGATGTCATTGATCAGTTCGACGATGTTGCCAATTTCCTGCGAGCTTTCACCCAGGCGCTTGATGCGTTTAGACGTCTCCTGGATGGTCTCGCGAATGGTGTTCATGCCATCGATGGTCCGGCGCACCGCCTCACCACCCTTGTGGGCAATTTCGACCGAGTGACGGGCGACTTCCGCCGAACGCTCGGCATTGTGCGACACCTCCTCGATGGATCCGGCCATGGCTGCGATCGATTCGGTCGCCGACTGCACCTGGCGCGACTGGTTCTCGCTGGCCTGTGCCAGGTGTGAGGCCGAGGCCCGGGTTTGTCGCGCTGCCTCATCGACCTGGGAGGCGGCCTCGTCAATCGTTGTGACCAGGTCACGCAAGGCCTCGATGGCATAGTTGATAGAGTCTGCAATAGCGCCGGTGATGTCTTCGGACACCGTTGCCTGCACTGTCAGGTCACCATCGGCGAGTGAGCCCAGCTCATCCAGCAGGCGCAGAATCGCATCCTGGTTGCGTACGCTTTGCTCGGCTTCCTGCTGCACCTCTTGCTGCGAACCCAGCACCTTGCGCGTCATCATCCAGAACAACAGGAATGTCGCCAGCGCCGCGGCGATCAGCGCCAGCGGCAGCCAGCCAAACGAGTCACCGCCGGAAACTGCGGGCGCAACATCGACGGCGAGTATGTTGGATGCGGCCGCGTCGACTACACCGGCCGCTACGCCGGCTGTCGCCAGGCTGTCGGCGCTGACAACTGCGTCGCGTACCGCAGCGCTGATCCTGGCATTAGCCGACTCAATTTGCGACACGCGCGCATCCGCACCGGTGACCGGCGCGATACCGAGCGAAGGATCTCCCTGCGATAGCGCACGAACAAATTGGGACAGGTAACTTTGCGTTGCCGAGATACGCTCGACGATGACGGCAGGCTGACCCACCCCGGCCGACAGTGCAGTAAAATCCTGTGCCAGTCGCTGGGCGTTGAGCTCGAAACGTTGCACCTCGATGATCAACGCATCCTGACCAGCGACCCCGGCGAGGTTACCGACTTCCGTAATCAGCACGGGCATGCTCTCGCTGACGCTGTCCGAGGCGCGCTGCACTACACCGACTGCGTCTCGTGCCTCCAGCAACTCGGCGGCATTCTGGACCATGCCACGCCATTCCTCGTCAAGCCCGGGTGGCGCAGTGGTACCACGCGCGCGGGTTAGCAAACCCGACAGCTGATTGAACGCTGACTCCTCCCCGCGTGCGGCTGCTTTTGCCGCACCGGCCATGGACGCGGCCAGCGTCTGCATTTGTAGCGCCTCGCGTAATTCGCTGACATCGCTACTACCGGCGCGGTTGCCGAGGAACGACAACGTGGCCGCCCCGGCCAGCAACAACAGCAGGATGATGCCGAAGACAGGGAGCAGTTTGTCGGAGATTTTATTTGCCATGAACAGGTTCCGGTTCGTTATTCCGCTGCACGCAGAAATCTTTCGCTTTCAACTAATTCGATAAGCCCGATCACAGGGCTGACCTTGTCGTCACGGGCATAGGCCCGTGTGATCAGGGACTGGTACGCCGACGGCCCCACCCGGTCGATATCGACTGCCTCGGATTCATCGAAACGACGAAAGCCGAGGACCTCGTCGACTATCAGGCCGACCGGTATTTGCCGGTGATTCACCACCAGTACACGAGACATCCTGGTTTGCCGGGTCGGTTCACCTTCCAGCAGCCCGCGCAGATCGGTAAGGGGCAACAACTGGCCGCGCACATTGGCCAGCCCACGCACCCAGAACACGGCGCCGGGTACCCGGGTGGTGGTGGGGATCGGCAGGACTTCACGTACTTCCTCGCGCGCTGCCAGTAACTGGTCGTCGCCGATGCGGAAGGCGACCCCGACCCATTCATCTTCGACACCACCGGGGGTGTCGCTGCCGACTGCAACTGCGCGACTACGGCGCTCGAGTTCCTGCAGCAGCTCGAACGGCCGATCGCGCAGGCTGCGCAAATTGACCAGCTCAGTCATCACCGATTACCTCGCGTGCCTTGCTGACCAGCTCGGTCTCACTGACTGGCTTGACCAGGTAATCCACCGCGCCCTGGCGCAGGCCCCAGATTCGATCCGTTTCCTGGTCCTTGGTGGTGACGATAACGATCGGGATATTGGCCGTGCGCGGGTCACGCGACAATTCGCGCGTGGCCTGGAAGCCGTTGACACCGGGCATGACTACATCCATCAGGATCAGGTCCGGATTGGCGGCGCGCGCCTGGTCCAGCCCCTCTTCGCCACTGGCCGCACTGGTGGTATCGAAGCCGTGCTTCTCCAGTGCGGTTTTCATGACATGCACCTCGGTCGGCGAGTCATCGATGATCAGCACTAACGCCAAAGCGCGTCTCCGACGTGATTTACCCGGCAGGCTGGCGACACTAGCGGCTCACGTGACGCTGTATCGCGCCCAGTAATTCGTCCTTGGTAAAAGGCTTGGTCAGGTATTGCTCCGAACCGACGATACGGCCACGGGCCCGATCGAACAGCCCATCCTTGCTCGAGAGCATGATCACCGGTGTCGACTTGAACAATTTGTTGTGCTTGATCAGCGAACAGGTCTGGTAGCCGTCGAGACGCGGCATCATGATATCGACAAAGACGATATCGGGATGATGGTCCGCGACTTTCGACAATGCATCGAACCCGTCAACTGCCGTGAACACCTCACAGCCTTCCTTGGTCAGCAATGTCTCGGCAGTACGCCGAATCGTTTTGCTGTCGTCGATGACAAGGACCTTGAGCCCCTGTAATTCGCGCTGTTGCGCTGCTGCCACTTGACCTCCAGTTCCTGCACGTCAGTCAGACGCGTGCCGGGCGCCATGCAAGTCGTTCCGCAATGGGTTACCGGGCCGCCACCCCAGTGTCTCGGGGTTGTATCATATCGCTTTGGGCCGCACTACACACGCGGTCACAGTGACCGATTTTACGAAACGTCACGCTCTCGCTGAACGCAGTGCAAACGAGGAGTTTTGTTACGTGACCACCACACCGACAATTGGCGTCATCATGGATCCGATCGAGCGGATCAATATCGCCAAGGACTCGACTTTTGCCATGCTGCTGGCCGCCCAGGCACGTGGCTGGGCACTGCGTTATATGCAACTGCCAGACCTGCGTATTGATAACGGCCAGGCACGGGCGCAGATGCGGCCGGTGACAGTGCGTGACGATCGCGACGACTGGTTCGATCTGGGCGATATCGAAGACGATGCTCTCGAAAGTCTCGATATCATATTGATGCGTAAAGACCCGCCGTTCGACATGGAATATATTTACGCCACCTATGTGCTTGACCTGGCCGCCGCTGCGGGTGTCCTGGTCAGCAACCCGCCCCAGGCGTTGCGCGACCTGAACGAGAAAGCGGCCTGCGCCTGGTTCCCGGCGTTGTGCCCGGCAACACTGATTACCCGTTCAATGCGGCAAATGCGAGATTTTCTCGACATTCACGAGCGCATCGTCGTCAAGCCACTGGATGGCATGGGCGGGAAATCGATTTTTGTCATCGAGCGTGGCGATCTCAATACCGGGGTGGTGCTCGAGACCCTGACCGGCTTTGGTACCCGTTTTGCCATGGCCCAGGCTCACGTTGCGGAGATCGATGACGGTGACAAGCGCATCCTGATCGTCGATGGTGAGCCAGTAGATTATTGCCTGGCACGCATACCTGCTCCCGGCGAGAGTCGCGGCAACCTTGCCGCAGGCGCACGTGCCGAATCGCGTCCGTTAAGCGAGAGCGACCGCAATATCGCACTCGAGGTCGGTGCTTTCCTGGCGGCGCGCGATGTGACTTTTGCCGGCATCGATGTCATCGGTGACCGCCTGACCGAGATCAATGTGACCAGTCCGACCTGCATTCGTGAGCTGGACCGCGATTTCGGGCTCGATATTGCTGGCGATTATTTGGATGCGTTGGGGCGGCGGCTTTAGAGCGAGGTTGCGGGGATCGCGGCTGAAGCCGCTCCTACGGGGGAGGGACTGGCGCGCGCAGCGCGCGTAGGAGCGGCTTTAGCCCCGATTCTTTCTCACGACGGTGGCTTTTGACGTTATAAAGAAAGAGGTCGGGACTGAAGTCCCTCCTACGGATCGCTGCGCGATCCATCGCGGCTGAAGCCGCTCCTACGGGGGGAGGGATCCGGGGGTCGGGGTGATGCCGTTCCTGCGACGTGGTGGCGTTTGCGGCGGCGATATTGTGGGTATAATCGCCCATTAGTACTGTATGGACGCACAGATGTCGCGACTCAACTTTGCCACTGCGGAGAACCTGGCCAACGACCGGCTGGTCTCGACTCTGTTCCTGGCAACGCTGTTTCATGGCCTGCTGATTCTCGGCATTTCTTTCAATACCGGTCTGTTTCCCGACAGCGAGCTGGCGCCGACACTCGAAGTCGTGCTGGTGAACTCGCTGTCCCCGGCCGCGACCGCCGACGACTCGTCCTACCTGGCAATGGAAAACAGTCTCGGGGCCGGTAACACCACGGACAAGGTGACACCGGCAAGCCGTGCCTCCAACCCGGCGGCGGCGGATCTGACCGGTGAAACCGATGCGACTGATACCGTCGACCAGCGCGAGGCGCAGCAGGATCCAACCCTGCAACTGCTGGTGACCAAGTCATTATCGGCGTTCTCGCTGGTCACGCTGCAGGAGAAACAATCTGATCCCGAGGATCGGCGCATGGCGCAGAGTTCGGCCGAACGCAATGCACCATTGAGCGAGCTGTACGACGAAACCCGGGTTCGCGACGAGGAACAACGCGAGCGTGTGGTCTCGGTCAGCACGCAGGAATCTGACATTGCCGGTTACCTGGCGGGCTGGAAACGCAAGATCGAGCAGGTTGGCACGCTAAACTTCCCGGCGCTGGAGACCATCGCGGAGCGGGCCCGCAACCCGGTGCTCGAAGTGGCTGTCAACGCCGACGGGCACCTGAACGACATCATCGTCCGTCGCTCGTCGCGGGTGCGGGCAGTCGATGAGGCAGCCGTGGAAATCCTGCGACTGGCCTCCCCCTTCGACCCGTTTCCCGCCCATATGCAGGAAAAATACGACGTTTTGCGCTTTGTCTATGAATGGCAGTTTATCGAGG
>JABDKV010000023.1 GCA_013002045.1 Gammaproteobacteria bacterium | reverse complement strand
TGACGGCACCCGCTGCGACTTCACCCGACGCCGGCGACTGGCTCGGCATAGTCGAAGGGCTGGACGTCCGTGGTGCCGCCAAACAGCTCGCTGCCAATTGTCAGCTCGATCGCATCGACGGCGCGGTGTGGCACCTGGTGCTGGACCAGCGACATGCACACCTGCTTACCGAAAACCTGCGGGTACGTTTGCGTGACGCGCTGCGCGTGCAACACGGCGACAAAGTCGATGTACGGGTGCGCGAAGGGGAGGTCGGTGAGACGACGCTGGCAGCCGTTGAACAAAAGAACGAGGCGGATCGTTTGCAACAGGCACGTACCAGCCTCGAGAACGATCCCAACGTGCAGGCATTGAAAGACACCTTCGATGCCACCATCAAAGACGATTCAGTGCGTCCAAACGACACCGTCGAAGACGACCGCACCAAAGACCTATTCAATACGGGTGACTCATGAAACAAATTTCCAAGCTCATGCAACAGGCCAAGGCGATGCAGGAAAACATGCAGCGCATGCAGGAAGAACTGGCCGGGATTGAAGTAACCGGAGAGGCCGGGGGTGGCATGGTGCAGATCACGATGACCTGCAAGCACGAGATTCGCAGGGTGAAGTTGTCCGACGACGTCACTACTGGTGAAGATCGTGACATGCTCGAAGACCTGATCGCAGCTGCGATGAATGATGCCGTGCGCAAGGTCGAGGAAACGACCAAGGAGAAGTTCTCCGGTATGGGTGCGGGGCTTAACATCCCGGGAATGAACCTGCCATTCTGACGTGTCATTCTCACCCCGACTGCAACAACTGATCGATGCGTTGCGCTGCCTGCCCGGGGTCGGGCCGAAGTCGGCGCAACGTATGTCATTTCACCTGCTCGAACGCGATCGTGAAGGCGCCCGCAATATCGTCGAGGCGCTGAACGTCGCGCTAGATGAGATCGGCCATTGCCGGCTGTGCCGCATGTTTACCGAGGAAGAGGTGTGCAGTATCTGTTCGGCAGGGCGGCGTCAGGCAGGACTGTTATGCGTGGTTGAATCACCGGCCGATGTGATTGCGGTGGAACAGTCGAATGCCTACGACGGTCGTTACTTTGTCCTTATGGGGCGGCTGTCGCCGCTCGATGGCATTGGTCCCGACGAACTCGGGCTGGGACTGCTGGCACGGCGCCTGGGAGAGGGTGATATCGAGGAGATCATTCTTGCCACTAATCCCACAGTGGAGGGCGAAGCGACGGCGCATTACATTGCCGAACTTGCCAATGCCGCGGGTGTGCGCAGCAGTCGCATCGCGCATGGCGTTCCCGTCGGTGGCGAACTTGAGTATGCCGACGGCGGCACCTTGTCGCACGCGTTTTCCGGCCGCCAGCGTTACGAGTAGTCGTTACCGAGCGAGGCCATCCGTTGTAGCAGGTGGCGATAGCTGGCATAGCGTTCACGACTGATCCGGCCCTCATCGACGCCGTTCTTGACCGCGCAATTGGGTTCAGACAAGTGGCGGCAATTGTGGAAGCGGCAATCGGCCGCAGCGTCGGCAATCTCCCTGTAGCCATGGGCAAGCTGGGCTTCATCGACCGGCGGTGGTGCGTAGTCGCGCACACCGGGTGAGTCGATCACGTCTCCGCCCTGTTCGAGATGATGCAGCATTGACGCTGTAGTCGTGTGCCGGCCTTCACCACTACCCGCCGAAACCGTCTGGGTACGAACATCGAGGCCGGGTATCAGCGCATTCAACAACGATGATTTCCCAACACCGGACTGCCCGACCAGGATACTGGTGTGCCCGTTTAAATGTTCTGCAAGTGGCCCGAGACTCTCCGGCTGCTTGGCGCTGACGCTCACCACCGGGTAACCGATGTCCTCGTAGACCTTTGTGTCGAGTCGATCCAGGTCACGCTTGTTGGCCACCAGCAATGCCGCAACACCGATCAGTTCGCCGGCGACGAGATAACGATCGACTATGCCGTAATCAACTTCAGGTCGGGGCGCGAACACAATAACCAGCTGAGTAATATTGGAAGCCAGCGTATCGACACGGCCACGACGATCGGGGCGTTCGAGTGCTGTACGGCGCGGCAGGATCCTGGTGACAACACCATCGACCCCGTCGTCCTCGTTGCGTTGCCACTGCACCTCATCGGCACAAACCGGACGTAGTTTGCGCCCGCGCATCATGCAGCGGAAACGTTGCTGCTGTTCGTCCTCTATCTCGACCTGGCGCCCGTAAGCGGCAACGACCCGTCCTGTCAGAACGGTATCGTCGGGCGCCGTGCTCATCATCGCTCAGGCGCCGAGCTGTGCCAGCTTAGCCACCCGCACCGGTGCGGGAGGATGGGAATCATAAAAACCCGAATGCACCTTGTCAGGTGTCAGCGTCGTGGCGTTATCGCGATACAGCTTGCACAGTGCAGTGACCAGCGCGTTGGCATCGGACTGGTCGGCGGCATACTCATCGGCTTCGAATTCGTCACGTCGCGACAGGTAGGACATCAACGGTGTCAGCGGGAAAGTAAACACCGGGATCACGATCATGAACAGCATGAGCGCCAGGTGATTTGACGGCTGGTCTACACCGAGCGAGGTGAAAAACCACGGTTGCTGAATCAGGTAGCCGAGTACGGCCAGCCCGACCAGTGACAGGGCGAAACTGATCAACATGCGACGCAGCACATGTTTCTTGCGGAAATGACCCAACTCATGCGCCAGCACTGCCTCGATTTCCTCCGGCTGCAGTGATTCGATCAGCGTATCGAAAAACACGATGCGCTTGTTGTTGCCAACACCGGTGAAGTAGGCGTTGCCGTGGGTCGAACGTCGCGACCCGTCCATAACGAATATGCCCTTGCTGCGAAAGCCACAGCGATCGAGCAGGGCCTCGATGCGTGCCGCCAGTTGCTCGTCGGACAATGGCGAGAACTTGTTGAACATGGGTGCGATAAATGCCGGGTAGGCCCAGAACAGCAACAGCGAGAAGCCGGTCCACACCATCCATGCATAAAGCCACCACAATTCCCCGGCCCCCTGCATCAGCCACAGGATAATGGCAATCAGCGGAGTGCCAATTAACAGCATCAGCACCAGACCCTTGATCAGGTCAGCCATAAACAGTGCCGGAGTCGTCTTGTTGAACCCGTAGCGTTGCTCAATAACAAACGTGCGGTAAGCCGACATCGGTATCGACAAGGCCGACATGATGATCATGGTGGCGACGATCATGAGGACACCGGTGGCCAGTTCTCCCAGACCGAAGCCACGAACGACAGCATCTACCAGGGCGAGGCCGCCGGCGAAGGTCCATCCGAGCACCAGCAGGGTGTCGATAAGCTCATCGACCATACCGACCTTGTTACGGGTAACGGTGTAATCGGCGGCCTTGCGATGGTCGTCGATAGAAATGGTGCTATCGAAAGGGGCGGGAACCTGCTCACGGTGAGCCTGTACGGCGCGGATCTGGCGGCGCGACAACCACAGGCGGAATAGCGTGCCGGCGATCAAAAAGATAAGGAAAACAAGCGCAAATGGATGCATAGGAACTGACTTAAACTTCTGATTTTACGAGGGCGAGCTAGCTTAGCCTCTGCTAGAATCACTCGCAAGCTGCCCGGCAGACCGGGGCAGTAAAGACGAGGGACTATGTCAAAAGACCAGAGTAACCTGATCTGGATCGATCTCGAGATGACCGGGCTGGATCCGGCTGCCGACTATGTCATCGAAATTGCCACATTGGTGACGGATAAGTATCTCAACGTGCTCGCCGAGGGTCCGGTGATGGCTATTCACCAGCCCGACGAGGCGCTGGAAGCCATGGACGAATGGAACACGCGCCAGCATGGCGGCTCGGGTCTGACCGAGCGTGTGCGCAACAGCAGTATCGACGAGGCACAGGCGGAGCAGGCGACACTGGATTTTCTCGAGCGTTTTGTTGAGCCTGGCATCTCACCCATGTGTGGTAACTCGATTTGTCAGGACCGGCGCTTCCTCGCGCGCTGGATGCCAAGACTCGAAGCTTACTTTCATTATCGCAACCTCGATGTCAGCACACTGAAAGAACTGGCTCACCGCTGGGCACCCGATATCGCCAATGGGTTCAGTAAGGGCGGCAGTCATCTGGCACTCGATGACATCCGTGATTCGGTGCGTGAATTGCAGTATTACCGTCAACACCTGTTTGCGGCCCATGTAATTCACAATGACCCGTCTCGCTAAATATGTTTTCCGAGGCCGCCGAGCGTAACAAGGGTGCAATACTCGAGACCCTGCAGGGACTGCTCGACCGACGACGACGTTACCAGGTACTGGAGATCGGCAGTGGCACCGGTCAGCATGCGGCCTGGTTCGCCGCCAATCTGCCGCAGGTCAACTGGCATCCGAGCGATGTACTGG
>JABDKV010000020.1 GCA_013002045.1 Gammaproteobacteria bacterium | reverse complement strand
GTAGTGCGAGGTCTACTGACCACGCAGGAATAACCGATCGAGCTCGGGTAGCGACAGCTTGAGCCAGGTCGGTCGGCCGTGATTGCACTGGTCGGCACGCGGTGTCTGTTCCATTTGCCGTAGCAGTGCATTCATCTCGGTAATAGTCAGTTGCCGGTGTGCGCGTACCGAGCCGTGACAGGCCATCGTCGCCAGCAGGTGATCGCGGTGGTCTTCGATCCGGTGCGAGTGACCGTGTTCATCGAGATCAGCCAGCACATCGCGCACCAATTGTGCGACATCAGCCTGCTGCAGTTGCACTGGCACTTCGCGCACGCTCAGCGACGACGGCCCGCTGCGATCCAGCCCGATACCTAGACCGGAAAAAGTCTCGCCATGTCGTTCCGCCAGGTTGGCCTCGCTTTCACTGACATTGACGACAACCGGAACCAGCAGCGGCTGCGTGGCTGGCAGCGGCTGCGACTTGAGTTGCTCGTAGACAATGCGCTCATGCGCGGCATGCATATCGACCATCACCAGCCCTTCGGCTGTCTGGGCCAGAATATAAATCCCATGCAATTGCGCTATCGCCGTTCCCAGCGGGTGCGCTGTCTGGTCGTCGAGACCGGTATCCGGCTGCTCTGCCACCCCGGACCAGGGCTCATGCAGCTTGCGGTAGGTTTCGAGTTGTTGCTGAACGGCCAGTGCACCCTGACGTGGTGGTGCCGGGTGACCAGGTGACTCGCTCAACAATGTCGGGGCATGCTCGCGTTCGCCGGGCTGGGTCGAGGCCAGAGCCTGCTCTACCGTCGAGCTGACAAAGCCGTGCACGGAGCGACTGTCGCGAAAGCGCACCTCCAGCTTGGCCGGGTGAGCGTTGACATCGACCGTCGTGGGTTCCATTTCCAGGAACAGCACATAAGCGGGATGACGACCGTGGAACAGCACATCGCGATAAGCGTGGCGTAAGGCATGGCGCAAGACCTTGTCCTGCACGCTACGACCATTGATGTAGAAATACTGCAGGTCGGGCTGGCTACGGGAAAACGTGGGGGCGGCGATCCAGCCATTTAGCCGCATGCCTGCCGCAGCATGATCGATGTGCAAGGCGCTGGTAATGAAACCATCACCGACCAGGCGCGCTAAGCGACGCTCCTGTGCGTGCCGGTCGGCAGCAGCGGGCAGATTAAAAATCTCACGACGATTGTGACTGAGTTTCCAACCAACATCGAAACGGCTCAGCGCCAGGCGACGGAATAACTTGTCGATATGACCGAACTCGGTCTTCTCGGTACGCAGAAACTTGCGCCGCGCCGGAACATTGAAAAACAGATCTTCTACTTCGATCGTCGTTCCAACCGGGTGTGCCGCGGGCGATACCAGCGGTGTGGCGCTGGCATCGTATTGCAGCTCGGCTGCGGCGCTGGCACCGGCCGTCGCGCTCACAAGGCGGAATCGGGATACCGATCCGATAGAGGGCAATGCTTCGCCACGGAACCCAAGCGAGCGCACCGACTCGAGGTCTTCCAGCGTCGCGATCTTGCTGGTCGCATGCCTGGCCATGGCCATTAACAGTTCGTCAGCCGCGATACCGGTGCCGTTGTCCCGCACGCGGATGCGACGCAGACCCCCGGCCTCGATATCGATCTCGATACTGGTGGCAGCCGCATCGAGACTGTTTTCCACCAGCTCCTTCACCACCGAGGCGGGTCGCTCGACCACCTCGCCCGCAGCGATCTGGTTTACCAGCGCAGAGGGCAGTTCGAATATAGGCATGAGTTCCTCGCCAGCCGACAGACCGACAAGGATAACGAATTAATGCGGGTCAACGCAGGCTGGTGCGGGTGTCGCTGCGAGCCTTGGCCAGCAACGTGCCCGGTGGAGCGTAATCGGCGAAATAGGCCTGGATACCGCGCAGGATCGCGTGGGCGAGCTTGTCCTGGTAGGCCGGGTCTCGCAGCCGCTTCTCTTCTTCGCTGTTGGAGATGAATGCAGTTTCCACCAGCACCGACGGAATATCGGGCGACTTCAACACCAGGAAGTTGGCCTGCTGCACGCTACGCCGACGGATCTGGTTCACTTTCGCCAACTCGGTCAGGATCATGCTGCCAGCTTTCAGGCTGGCGCTAATGGACGCGGTCTGAGACAGGTCTAGCAGGACGGAGGCGAGCATCTCGTCCTTGTCGTCCAGCTTGACGCCACCGATCAGGTCGGCCGCGTTCTCCCGCTCGGCCAGCCAGTGCGCAGCCTCGCTGGTCGCACCCCTGGTCGACAAGGCATAGACCGACGAACCACGCACGCGCTTGTCGTTAAACGCGTCAGCATGAATCGAGATAAAAAAGTCAGCACGTTGCTCGCGTGCCCGCCGCATGCGCTCACGATGCGAAATGAAACTGTCGCTGTCCCGGGTCAGGATGGCTCGCATACCCGGTTGTGCGTCGACCTGCGCTTTCAGTCGTCGTGCAATTTCCATCACGACGTTCTTCTCGTAGGTCCCCTTGGCGCCAACCGCGCCTGGATCCTGCCCGCCATGGCCGGGATCGATCGCAACAAGGACATCGCGCCGAACCGGCGGGGCAACTACGGTCGCCACCGGGTTGGAGTCTGCATTGACCAGGTCAACCACCAGGCGATGCCCACCGGACTCCAGCGGTGGCAACATCACGCTGCGTGGCCGCACACCGGCAACTGCCAGGTCCAGCACGATTCGCAAACCGGTTTCTCGTTTCCCGCTGCGGACTGCAGCAACAGCGCCGGTCGCTGGCGGCATCGATGCATTCATGCGTGCGCCGGTCAGGTCTATTACGACCCGTTCAGGGTCTTTGAGGCTGAAGACCCGGTGATCGACCGGTGCGCTCAGTTCGAAGACGACACGGGTGTGATCTGCGTTGACCGCAACATCGATTGCCGTGACGTCTATAACCCCTTCGGCCAGCAGCGAGGTGCTGATCAGGACAAACGACGCAGCGAGAATACGGAGCATTTGCAACAATCAACGCCTTAGCGACACCGGTTTGACGTAATCTACCTGTGTGGAGGCCCAAATATCAAGTTTTTTGTCTGCAATTTAGAATCTTACAGAGAGAAGCTCAGACCGCTTACGAGGTCGTAGGTGAAATAGCCTTGTCCAGTAGTGGTGAGGCCAATCCGGCCGCATGGGTCATTTCCACCCGGCGGGCATCGTCGCCTATCGCAGCCAGGCGGATTTCCATTGCTGGCGCGGGCAGTCGCCCCTCTCCTCGTTGTGGCCACTCGATCAGCCAGATACACCCCGCTTCGTGGAAATCACGCAGGCCCAGCGAATCGATGTCGGCGGTTTCCAACCGGTACAGGTCGATATGCAACAGGCGTAGTTGATCGACTTCGTAGCTCTCGACGAGCGTAAACGTGGGACTGCGAATAGCACCCGAGACGCCGAAGGCCCGCAACAGCCCACGCGCGAACGTGGTCTTGCCTGCGCCGAGCTCACCAACGAGGTTTACCACCACAGCTTGGGTACGCGAGAGCTTGCGTAGCACCGGGGCGAGACCCGCGGCCAGCCGGATCGTCGCTTCCTCGTCATGGC
>JABDKV010000210.1 GCA_013002045.1 Gammaproteobacteria bacterium | reverse complement strand
AATTATGGGCGCATGATCGATGCGTCGCCGGTCAGAAATTTGTTCAATACGACTCGCGAGGACGGGCTGGCTTCGTGGTTCGGCGTGACGCAGACGGCACTGGTGGCAGTCACGCTATGGATCGTTTACGCGACTGTCCGTGCCCGTCGCGACTCACGGTGGGTCGTACTCGGCTGGATGGCGATAGCGCTGTTTTTCTCCTACATGGCGTTCGATGACGGTTCTGAATTTCACGAACGGATGGGCTCGACGTTTAAGATATTGCAGAAACGCGCGGCCGAGTCGGGATCTTCCGGGGGCGGTGTGCTGGACATTTTTCCCAGCTATCCCTGGCAGGTAATCTTTCTGCCGATTTTCGGCTCATTCGGTCTGTTCATGCTGGTGTTCCTCTGGCGAGAACTTCGTGCGCGCGCGTTGCGCCTGCTGGTACTCGCCGGTATCGGCTGTTTCGTCGCTGCGGTCGGCCTCGACTTTGTCGAAGGGCTGGACGAGGAGCACCCGCTGAACCTCAATTCAATGGTCGCAGAACTGCCAGGTGTGGACGACTACACCAGAGACCGCTTCAATCGTAGGGGCTATACAGCCGTACGTCACTTCCAGAAGTCGCTGGAAGAAACACTCGAGATGTTTGGTATGACACTGCTGTGGATTGCGTTTCTACGACACTGGATGATGCTCGCACCGAACTTGCGCCTGACGTTTAATCGTCGCGAATAAGATGCCGGCGGAGGTATCAGGTTCATAAACTTGCAGCGCCCCTGACCTCTGAGTTGACCACAATGGCGGGCACTTAAGACAGAGCGGCGGAGTGCGTGGGTGTCAGCGATCGCGGCTGCAGCCGCTGCTACGGGGAATCGGTCGGGAGTGGGACTGCTTTCAGGGTTTCCTGTATACGCTGCAGCAAGGCCTGTTCGATCTGTGGTCGCCTTGCCGAGGCGGGTCCATCGGCGCCGATCTGGTCTGCCGTCACGCCGTAGCGCGACAGGTCATCCATGAAAATGATCATCAGCTCCTTGTTGCGGGCGTCATCGGTCAGGTAAACCATGCGTGCGTAGGCCACTTGTCGCGGCCAGCTAAATCCATGCTGTGCCAGCAATTGGCGCGCCATGGCGCCATCGGTACCGCGGCGCCGCTTTTTGTCGGGGTCGAATTCGAAGAACTCGGTGTCGGTAAAAAACTCATACTCCCCAAGTTGCACCCGTAGCGGAGAGTCGTCGTAGTTGTAGCTGTAGTTTTTCTCCGGCAAGTACGCTTCGAACTGTACCCAGTAAACACTACGCAACTGGTTTTGCTCATCGGCTTCGACAAAGAAGTACTGCTCGGTATCGGCAACGCCATACAGGATAAACTGCTGCCCACCAACGAACCCGAACTCGTCGGCGAAGGTCAGCATGACGGGCGGATCGTATGTCGATCGAATAACATTGCCATCGACTTCGCGACCAAGCTCGGTGTATTGCGGTGCGGTAGTAAAGCGACCGCGATCCGAGAAATACCAGTGCGCAATGGCCACTGCCGCCACAATGACGACGACCGCTCCAATCAGTATTTTCTTCACTGGCGGGGCCTCCTGTCTGTTTTGTCGTATCCAGTCACATAGTACCGAAAGGCAGACGATGATGATCCGTCCGCGGCCGGTGTTTGCCTCGAGGCAATTATCGCGGCTGAGGGGGCTGTTGTAGGCTCGGCAACGCAGACCTAAATGAGATTGATTATCAAAGCGAGAAGATTCGCGTTTCGGCTTTGTTTTCCAGCCGGTTATATAATTTGCGACTGGCGAGCAAAAGCCTGCTGTTCTCTATGCAATTACGGAGTAAATGATGAAAGGCGACCCCAAGGTCATCGAGTTCCTGAATAAAGTCCTGAAGAACGAGTTGACTGCCATCAACCAGTATTTCCTGCACGCACGAATACTCAAGAACTGGGGTATGACCCGTATAGCCGAATACGAATACCACGAGTCCATTGACGAAATGAAGCATGCCGATACGCTGACCGAACGCATCCTGTTTCTCGATGGTCTGCCCAACCTGCAGGACCTGGGCAAGTTGCTGATCGGCGAAAACCTCCGGGAGATACTCGAGGCCGACCTCAAAATGGAACACAAGGCCATTCCCGATTTGCGCGATGGCATCCAGTATTGCGAGCAGGTGCGCGACTACGTCACGCGCGAAGTATTCGAACGGATTCTCGAAAACGAAGAAGAACACGTCGACTGGCTGGAAACACAGCTCGGTCTCATCGACAGCATGGGACTAAAGAACTACATCCAGCTGCAGTCCGAACCCGCCGACGACTAACCGCCCATCCCCCGTAGGAGCGGCTTCAGCCGCGATTCTTCAGGCGGCGCAGCCGCCGTAGGAGGGACTTCAGTCCCGACCTCTTTCTTTCTCACCACGAACTACCGTCTTCGTAGGAAAGAATCGGGACTGAAGTCCCTCCTACGCCGCGTCTACGATGGTTGTGCCATGGCGGGAGCGGGTTGCAGCGCGTCTTCGAACTGCAGTTGGGCGAGGCGGGCATACAGACCCTCGCGTTGAAGCAGGTCGTCGTGGGTGCCCTGGTCGACAATGCGTCCCTGGTCGAGCACGACTATACGATCGGCACGCAACACGGTCGCCAGCCGATGCGCGATTACCAGTGTCGTTCGGTCCTGCACCAGTTCCGTTAATGCCTGTTGCACCGCGCGTTCACTTTCGGCGTCGAGCGACGATGTCGCTTCGTCCAGCAGCAGAATCGGTGGGTTACGCAGTAACGCCCGCGCGATGGCAATCCGTTGGCGCTGGCCACCGGACAGGCGTGTGCCATGTTCACCAAGATAAGTGTCATAGCCTTGCGGCAGTGCTGCTATGAACTGATGAGCGTGCGCCGCCTGCGCCGCGGCCATTACCTCGTCGTCGCTGGCGTTGGGTCGGCCATAGCGAATATTCTCGCGCGCATCCGCTGCGAATATAACGGTGTCCTGCGGCACCATACCGATGTGCTGGCGCAATGCCGCCGGCTCCAGCTCACGCACATCGATCTCCTCTACCAAGACCCGACCCTGCTGCACATCGTAGAAACGCAGTAGTAACTGGAATACCGTGCTTTTCCCTGCGCCGGAAGGCCCAACCA
The DNA here is from genome assembly GCA_013002045.1 of Gammaproteobacteria bacterium. GTDB lineage: Bacteria > Pseudomonadota > Gammaproteobacteria > Steroidobacterales > JABDKV01 > JABDKV01. Next base: position 12,424 of record JABDKV010000210.1, on the reverse strand, counting down.
GTGCGACCGTCTCCCCGGGCTCCACACGCAGGCCGAAATCAACCAGCGCAGGCGAATCCGGTCGTGACGGATAACGAAATGTGACGTCCTCGAAGCACAGCGAGCCGCGAGCCGTCGGTGGCAGGCTTAGCGGATTGGTCGGCGCCTCGATCTCTGGTCTTGCTTCGAGTAGCTCAATCAGGCGCTCCGTTGCACCGGCGGCGCGCTGCAGGTCGCCCCAGACATCGCTCAGCACCGCAGTAGAACTCGCAATTGTCGCGGCGTACAGGACGAACTGGCCCAGCTCACCCGCCGTCATGGTCCCATCGATAACGGCGCGTGCGCCCAGCCACAGCACCACCACTACCCCGGCATAAACAAGCAGAATGCTTAGCGCCATCAGGACCGAGCGTGCCCGTATATGCTGCACACCGGCAGCAAATGCTTTCTCAACCGTTGCAGCAAATCGTCGCGACTCGGCCGGTTCCTGGGTAAATGCCTGCACCGTCTGCATGGCAGGCAAAGTTTCACCGGCCCGCGCACTGGCATCGGCGACCCGATCCTGGTTGGTCCGGGCCAGCCCGCGCACACGCCGTGCATAGGAGACGATCGGCAGGATGACAAACGGCACCAGTGCAAGAATCAGTAACGCCAGTCGCGGCGCCGTGACCACCAGCATCACCAGCGCCCCGACCATCAGCAATGCGCTGCGTATGGCCATCGAGGCACTCGATCCGACCACTGTCTGCACCAGGGTGGTGTCGGTGGTCAGTCTCGACAACACTTCACCGGTACGCATGGTCTCGAAAAAGACCGGGTCGAGACGCACGATACGGGCATAGACATCGGCGCGCAGGTCACTGAGTACGCGTTCGCCGAGCCACGATACCAGGTAGTGACGTAGTGCCGTCGCCGCCGCCATAAATACCGCCAGTGACAACAACAGCGTGAAATAAAAGTCGACATTGCCGGTGGAATCGAAACCGTTGTCGATCATCAGTCGCACTGCAATCGGCAGACTCAATGCAGCGGCCGCGGCCAGCAGCAGTGCCAGCAGAGCCAGCGCCATGACACCACGATAGCGGACCAGGTAGCCGGCAAGGCGGCGTAGCGGTCTCAGGTTGCGACTGCCGGGTCGGTCGGTGGGGTCATCCATCGCCTCAGTATAAGGTGTGCATGCAGACGGCGTAGAATCACCGGACATTTTCTTCTACGGGTGCTGGAATATGGATGGCCGCTTCGCCCTCAGTCTGATTGCAATTGTAGTACTGGTGTCTTGTGCAACCGCTGGCGGCGGATTGCCAGACCCGTTACAGGCAGGTTGGCAGGGTGCGTCGGTGTGCGAGCGACTCCACGAAGACCCACAGCAGCGAGTGCTACGGTGTACGTTCCCACCCGGTTCAGGGCACGAAAGACATTTCCATGCGGCGCACTTTGGTTACACCATACGCGGTGGCACCATGCGCATCACTGACCCGGGCGGTACCCGCGAAGTCAACGTACCCGATGGCTATCACTTCACCAGTGATGGCATCGACTGGCATGAAGTACTCAATACCGGTGATACCACCGCGGTGTTCCTGATAGTCGAAACGAGGCACTGATGCCGACGTACTGGTAGCATTAGAGCCACACAGGCCGTTCGGGGGAACAGTCATGGCAATCGCAGTAGCGCTGTTCGCTATCCTGATAATCGTACTCTCGCTGTGGGGGGTGATCCTCCCCGGAAAGCTCATCAGCTTTGTCACCGGGTTCATGCGCAACCCCGCGTCGGTCTGGTTTGCCGCCGGGATACGCCTGGTACTGGCCGCACTGCTTTGGTTTAGCGCGCCGTTGTCGGCAACACCGCTGGTGTTCCAGGTGCTCGCAATCATCGCGGTAATTGCTGCCATCGGGCTGGTGTTGGCCGGTCACGACCGACTGCTGGGACTGGTAGAACGCGTCGCACGCTGGCCCGAGCATCTGTTGCGACTGTATATCCTGCTCGGTGTGCTGTTCGGCGCATTCCTGTTGTGGTCGATTTATCCGGCTTTGAGTTAACCAAGGGGGCAATCATGGCGAAATACGTAGATGGCTATGTCGTTCCGGTAAAGAAGAATCGTATCGACGAGTACCGACGCCTGGCACGGCGCGCCGGCAAAATCTGGAAAGAGCACGGCGCACTGGCCTATGTCGAGTGTATTGCCGACGACGTGCAGAAGGGCAAGCTAACGTCCTTTCCACAGGCGCTGCAGCTTAAGCGTGGTGAAGTCGCCGCCTTTTCGTGGATCGTGTATAAATCGCGCGCACAACGCGACCGTATCAACAAGAAAGTCATGGAAGATCCACGCCTGAAAGACCTGCACGACGTCAAATCGATGCCTTTCGATGGGCAACGCATGTTCTGGGGTGGCTTCAAGCCGATTGTCGACCTTTGAGATGCTCGAGTTAAGACCCAATTGCGAGTATTGCGATCGCGACCTGCCGCCACAGAGTACGCTGGCGCGCATCTGCAGCTACGAATGCACCTTTTGTGCTGACTGTGTCGAGCAACACCTGCACAACGTCTGCCCCAATTGTGGTGGCGGGTTTGTGCCGCGCCCGATCCGGCCGCGCAACGCTTATCGCTCGGGCGTGAGCCTGCAGGACCAGCCCGCCAGTGATCGCCGCGTTCAACTGCGCCATGACAAGCAACGACTGGCGGGCTTCATCAGCGACATCGCGCCTACACCACCGGAGAAGCGCTAGCGGTGCCACCGGTATCGCGGAAGCAGGCCGAGAAGATTGTCGCCGCGCTGATCGACGAGCAGCGTCCGCTGCCCGCGGTCATCGCCGTGGTCATTACCGTGCTGCTGCTGGCGCTGACCTGGAAGGGCGTCGACAATATCTACGCCAACAGCTATGCCTTCTTCCTGCCACTCGGCGCCGCTTTTATTGGCCTGGTCGTCCGTCTTGTTGGCCGAGGTATTACGACCCCGTTTCGGCTGATTGCGATGCTTGGGTTCGCCGCGCTGTGCGCCACGATGTTTTTTATACTCGGCGTGCGACTGCGTGGTGTCATGCCATTGCTCATTCCCGGTGTCCTTGTGATTGGCGGCTTCGTCATGGCCGGCTGGTTTAGTCGTCGCGAGTTGCACCAGCAGCAGGAAATCGCCTATTGGCGGGTTTTTGTCGCCGGCAAAACACGACCCGAGAATGCAGCACCGTGGCTCATGGTGCCGGTTACACTGGCGGCTTTGGTACTGACGATTCCGGTGACCGTACTGGTGGGTGAAGCCACCGGACTGGTCGCCACGGCTGAACCCGAGCCAGCCGTGCGCGACTTCCTCGACACCCCCGAGTTTGCCGAGCGTGCGCGACGGCTTGGCAGGCCACTGGGTTACGAGCGTGACGAAGCGTTTTGTCATGACATTACCGCCAGACGCCTGGCAAGCTGCAGCGATGTAGTATGTGAGGCGCAAAACCCCTATGTACTCGAAGGCTGTCTCGAGACTGCCGGCCTGATAATGGAAGACGACACCCTATGACCAACACCGTAACTCACGCCGAGGCGCTGGACCGACTGATCGCCGGTAACGAACGTTACGTCAGCGGCAACCACCAGCTCGATACGCGGGTAGCACATGCCAATCTCACGCAACTGTCGCAGGGGCAGGCACCGTTCGCCGTTATTCTTGGCTGTTCGGATTCACGTGTCCCGGTCGAGATCGTGTTCGACCAGGGCCTGGGAGATCTGTTCGTCATCCGTGTGGCCGGCAATATCGTGTCGCCATCGCAGGTCGGCAGTATCGAGTTTGCTGCGTCGACATTTGCCACCCAGCTGGTTGTCGTGCTCGGTCACAGCGGATGTGGCGCAGTAACCGCGGCGTTGGCAGCGGACGATGACGGCGGCGCGCTACCCGGTAGCGTCGACTCCATAGTCAATCGCATCCGCCCGGCCCTGACCGCGCTGCCGTCAGGTCTTGGAGATGAGGAACGGCTGCACCAGGCCGTCAGGATTAATGTGCAGCACTCGGTCGACCAACTTTGCAATGGTTCTCCGATTCTTGAACAGCTGTTATCCACCGATAAGCTGGCCATAGTCGGTGCCGAATACGACATGGCCAGTGGTCGGGTGGAGTTTGGCATCGGCGGGTAGCGGGGCCTTGTGAACAAACGGTTAGATGCCGCAGCGCAACAGGTAATAACGCAGGCCAGGTCGGTAGACTGGTGTAAGACTGAATGCCGGAGTACCAGGGTATGGCGCTAAACGACAAACAGAAACAGCAGTGCGACAACAGCCAGTGGGATTTTTCCGACCTCAGGGCACTGTTTCTCAACTGCACACTGAAAAAGTCACCGGAGATGTCGCACACCGACGGGCTGATCGAGATCTCCAAAGCCATACTCGAGGCAAACGATGTCAGCGTCGAAGTCATTCGGCCGGTCGACATCGACAACCTTGCTCACGGGGTTTATCCCGACATGACCGAGCACGGCTATGACAAGGACGCGTGGCCTGATCTGCACAGGAAAGTCATGGCTGCCGATATCCTGGTGCTGACATCGCCGATCTGGCTCGGTGAAAAAAGCTCTGTTTGTACGCAGGTGATCGAACGACTTTACGGGAACTCTTCCGAGCTTAACGACGATGGGCAGTACGCCTACTACGGCCGTGTCGGTGGTTGCCTGATTACCGGCAACGAAGACGGTGCCAAGCACTGTGCGATGAATATTCTTTATTCGCTGCAACACCTGGGTTATACGATTCCGCCACAGGCTGATGCCGCCTGGGTTGGCGAAGCCGGTCCAGGTCCGTCCTATCGCGACGACGATTCCGGCGGCCCGGAAAACGATTTCACCAACAGAAATACCACGTTCATGACCTGGAACCTGCTGCACCTGGCACGGATGCTGAAGGATGCCGGGGGCATACCGGCACATGGCAACCAACGGTCAGAGTGGGACGCCGGGTGTCGTTTCGATTTTCCGAATCCTGACTACCGCTAAGGCTCAACCACGATCAGCGGAACATGCAGTTCGGCGCTGCTAAGACCGCCGTGCACACCGACCAGGTTTAGACCACGCTCATTACCAACGCGGTCGACGATGGCGTGTTGCGCGGTTGGCAAAACAGTGAAGTCGCCGACCCGCGAGGTCAGCCCGGGGTGTGGCTTACCGGGTCCGAAAATTCCGGCTGCCAGCAGATCGGCACTGGCCACTACCTGAACCTGCTGGTTTAACTCGGTCTGCATATAGGCCTGGAAAGCGGCCGCCTCGCCGTCGTGTATATAACAATAGGCTGCCCGCGGCTCGCCACACAGCGGCACATCGAGCATGGCAACCAGCTCCGGATGTTGTTCAATCCTGATCCACGAGTCTGGGGTCGTATCGACGACACCGTGATCGGCGGTCACCAGCAACAGCGTCTCGGTCCCGCCCAGCGCGGTAACCAGCTTCCTGAACCCGGTATCGATTTCGAGAAAATGCCGGCGGGCTTCTTCGCTGGCGATTCCGCGCTCATGGCCAAGGTGATCCAGTTCCGGCCAGTAGGCGTAAACATAGCTCGCAGAGCTTTGTGCACATAGCGAACTCACCTGGCGATACATTCCGTCGAGACTGCGGAACGGGTGTGTTGACGCGCCACGAGTGAAGGCGGTGTTGAAAGTCGAATGGGCAATACGCTGGGGGGTGACCACATGGCTTGCGACATCCATCAGCGGGAACAGTGGCCTCGGCTCAAGCAACGCTTCCAGGTCATAGCCGCGCGTGCTCAGGTCCTCGCTGCCGACACGGCTGCGAAACGGCAGCACGGCAACCACTTCGCGTAACGGTTCCAGCCAGATATGCCAGCCTGTCAGCCCGTGCTGGGCGGGTGCCTGCCCGGTGAGAAAGGTAGTGATAGCGGCCGCCGTGGTGGTCGGAAAAACCGAGGTCAGCGGGCCACGCAGGTAACGCGACAGGGCACTATCGGGGAATTGCCCGACCAGGTAGTCATAACCCAGTCCGTCGATTACCAGCAGCACGACATGCCTGAAACGCGCCAGGTCGAGGTCGTCGAGTTGCGTAGACGGGGCGTAGGGGCCGGGATCGGCGCCACGGCCCCGTGCAATCGAGGACATCAGGTTGACGATACCCGCCCCGTCATAGTCGGGGGTGTGAGTCAGTGGCACTTGAATCGCGGTCATGGCCTAGAGCATAGTCAAGCGGGTCCTGTCCCGTTGGACAGCGACCAGGCGATGACATTCCCGGGAGTCATCTATGGATGAGATTGTCTGTTTCAGTTGTGGTGCATCCCAGCCCGAAATAATCCTGCCGGTACGCCGGCTGGAAGTGTGCAGACAATGCAACAGTGAACTGCATGTGTGCCGTATGTGCGAGTTCTATGACACCACTGTGGCCAATGCCTGCCGCGAACCGATCGCGGATGAAGTCAAAGACAAGGAACATGCCAACTTCTGCGATTACTTCCGCGTCAAACCCGATGCTTATGAACCACCGGATAAATCAGCGAGCGATGCCGAACAACAATTGAATGCCTTGTTCGGTGACACACCGCAGCAGGCCGGACAGGACGATCTCGATCGCCTCAATTCGCTTTTTGGCGATGACGACGACTAGGTGAAAACAAACTTGCAGGTTCAATAAACGCCAGCTACGATTCAAACGTGTTGTGTCAGTTTGCCTACCTTCAACGTTGGTATTTCCCGAATCGTTTAGTAGATAGAACTGCGCTGGTTTGACGATCAGCGTAGCTGCTGTTCGTCGTAATACTTTCCCGAAGAGAAAAAGCAAATGAGTAAGATTTACGCTGGCAACCTGCCGTTTTCATTCGACGAAGACAAGTTACGCGAAGTTTTCGAGCAATTCGGAACGGTCGAAGATGTCGCCGTCATCCGCGATCGCGACACCGGTCGCTCACGTGGATTCGGATTCGTGCAGATGCCGGACGAACAGGCTAAGGAAGCCATTTCCAGCCTTAATGGCAATGACATGGATGGCCGCACCCTGCGTATCAGCGAGGCGCGCCCCCGCGAGGAGCGCCCCAGACCGCAACGCTGGTAGGATAAGTCCTTTGGCGCTGGACAGGCGCCTGGTTTGATTACCCGGTCGGAGCGCTGCTCCGGTCGAATGGACTAATGCATAAAAAAATCAGCATATTGATGCTGCTGGCGATGATGTCAGCGGCAGATGCAGCGCTATTCCCGCTGCCAGCTCCGGATATCGACGTCGTCGGCAGCCTGGTCCTGATGAACACCGAATACGAGGACACCTTCGTATCGCTCGGGCAGACGCATGGCCTGGGCTACGAAGAACTGATTTCCGCCAACCCAGGCGTCGACCCGTGGCTGCCCGGCGAACGAACCGAGATCCTGTTACCGAAGCTGTTCGTATTGCCCGATGCGCCCCGCGATGGAATCGTGCTCAACCTGGCCGAGATGCGTATGTATTTCTATCGCGAGGAACAGGGACAGGCGACAGTACAGACGTTCCCGGTCAGCGTGGGTCGTATCGATCGCGATACACCGACTGGCCGAACCGAGGTCGTTGACAAGGTGCGCAACCCGACCTGGTATCCGCCGCAAAGCATCATCGACGAAAAGGCCGAAATGGGCGAAACGCTGCCACGGGTCGTGCCACCTGGCGAGGACAATCCACTGGGCAAGTTTGCCATGCAACTGGGTATCCGGGGCTACCTGATACATGGCACCAATCGTCCTGCCGGTATCGGCATGCGGGTGACGCATGGTTGTATTCGCCTGTTGCCTGCCGATATCGAGCGCCTGTTCGACCAGGTGCCGCGAGGTACTGCAGTGCATATCGTCAACCAGCCCTACAAGATGGGTTGGGTCGGTGACACGCTGTTCCTGGAAGTACACCGTCCTTTTGCCGACGACAACACGCATGTCGAGCGCGGCATGACAGCGATAGTCGAACTCTATGTGCGTGCGACGCGGGAACGTAAAGCGCTTATTGATTGGGATGTCGTACAGCAGGTCTATGAACAGGCGCACGGGATCCCCGTGCCCGTCAGTGGTGAAATGGCTGCTGCCAGCGCGCGCATGTCCGGCTGGTGCGCCGCCAATGCTGCGGTGCCGCTATGCAGAACGACAGTGTCATCGGCCCAATAAAAAAACGCCGCGTCAGACGCGGCGTTTTCGTTGAAGCAGGAAAATGCGAATTACTTACGCATCGATTCCTTGAACATGCGCTCGATTTTCTCGCTGTTCATCGTGCAGCAGTTGTTGGCCTGGCTGGCGGCGCTCTGTGCAGCAGCAGCAGCGCTTTGAGCCGCGCTGGCTGTGCGCTTGGCTTCCTCGGCTGCGCGTGCAGCTGAAGTAGCGGCCTGCTTGGCAGAAGCAGCGTCGCTCTGAGCCTGGCGAGCCATTGTCATCGCCTCATTCAGTTGTTCAGTCGTGACGGTAGCGCAACCAGACAGCCCTACAACAAGGCCAGCGGTCAGGATGACAAGTACGCGGCTTGAAAGTGCTTTCATTTCTTCGACCCTTCAAAAAGTGTGACAAATCTAAAACGGCGCGATTCTAACGTGTTTCAGGCGCTTTTGCGACAATTAACGTAGTTCCAGCAGCCAGCGGTCGCCGGCATCGATCAGCAGGCGGGCATGATCGGGGGGCAGGGCGAAGCTGACGGTGCCGGATTGCGGGGTCGCCTTGCGCTGAAGTTCGCCGCCGTCGGGCTCACAGGTCACCTGGACCCCGTTTGCAGGTCGAAAGTGCTGTTCATCGAATACGAACATCTCGATCTGGCCCCCCAGCGTCATGCGCAGGCGCAGCGTATGGCGGCCCGCTGGCAGGTTTAATTCACGGCGGGCGGCCGGCGCAGGGAAACTGCCTGAATCATTAGCCTGTGGAGCCAGCCCGGTGACGGTGCGCCCGGGCCCATCGTCGCTGGCCAGGCTTTCCGGCGTCGCATCGTAAAAGTGAAAAGCCGGTATTTCCGAGTCACGGTCGATTATCAGGGTACCCAGCGACGCGACCCGGGTAGTCTGTACCGGGCGCGCGGTGGCAAAAGCAGCTGCCGTCCGCGCCAGTAACCGGGTATCCGGTCTTTCCGCCCGTTGCGAGGCGTTGATCGCGAGACGCAACTCGATCAGTTCGAGCAGGGCGCCCTCGTCACGCAGCAACAGGCGGTCAACTGCGGCGAGCTGTTCGGCTGGCAGGACCTGGTCGTGATAACCAGCCAGTGTCATTGCATCCAGCGGGATGGTGCTGTGGGTTTCCGCTGCCTGGCCGCTACCGGCCAGCAAGGCCCGCAGCAGTCGCGCATCGCTGGCACGTGCACGACACAGATCGCAACGCGCGATATGCATTCTGGCTTCCGGCGGTATATCACGGCCATCGACGTGACTGGCCAGCAACTCCGGTGCGACGTGTGCCGGGGCCGGCAGCGGTGCCAGGGAAACACTCATCGTACGAAGTCCTGAAATAATGCCGGGTAGGTCATCGAAACCTGGTCGCGCAGACGCTTCTCGGCCCGATGCAGCGTGACCGCGGCAGCATCGGCACTCATGTCGAGACGCATGGCGATTTCGCGAAAACCGAGGCCATCGAAACGACGCAACTGGATAATACGGCGGTCGGCTTCGGACAAGGTGTGCAGCGCTTCCTGCAATGACTGGCGTAGTGGCGGCAGCAACTCGCGCGACAGGTCACATTCGAGCTCGGTACCACCGGCACGCGCCTCGATCACCATACGTAAGGCCTGAGCTGCGAGGAAAGTCTGCAGTCGACACTCGCCATTCCACGAGCGCAACAGCCGATAGTCGTTTTCGGCCAGTCGCGCAAAGAAATCCATGAAGCTTTGTTCTACATGATCGGGGTCATCGTGTTCGCGCCGGAACACTGTGTAAATGAGACTTGAGTACTCGTGTACCAGCGCCTCGGCCGCAGCGCGGTCATTGCGTAGTATGCGTTTTACGAGTTCGCGATCGTCCACCGGTCAGCATCCATTTGACGTAATGGCCAGATTGTAAGGATGCTGCGAGGCAAAAGACTTGAACCAGTACCCGCTTTTACACAATCAGGCCGATTGTACGGCTGCCAGCTGTTCCTTCAGATCGAGGATATATTGTTCCCAGTAGCGGTTCTCACCCAGCCACGGGAAGGCCCGCGGAAATGCCGGGTCATGCCAGCGGCGGGCAACCCAGGCTGTGTAATGCAGCATGCGCAGTGCCCGCAGCGGTTCGATCAGCCGTAGTTCGCGATAGTCGAAGTCGCGAAAGGTTTCATAGCCAGCCAGCACATCATCGCGTTGCAGTCGGCGCGCTTCCTCGTCACCCGAAAACAGCATCCACAGGTCCTGCACGGCAGGTCCGCTGGCACAATCGTCGAGGTCGACAAAGTGCGGTCCGCTATCGGTCCATAGCGTGTTACCCAGGTGGCAGTCACCGTGAAGCCGGAGCCAGTTCATTTCACCGACTTCGTCGAATACGCGCTCAATGGCATCGAGCAACTGGTCACTGACAGCGCTGTAACTCTCTACGATATGTCCCGGGATCCAGTCGTGATCGAGCAGGTATTCCCGCGGTTCATAACCAAGCCGCTCCATGGAAATGTCCGGACGATGATCGAACTGGTCGCTGGCACCAACGGCATGCAGACGACCAATGAAACGTCCCATCATTTCGCGATCCTCGGTACTGCCGAGTTCCGGCCAATGCCCACCCTGACGTGGGAACACCGCATAGCGAAACGATTCGTGCCAGTGCAGAGACGTGCCGTTATCGTCGGTCAATGGCGCAACGACGGGGATTTCATGCGCCGCCAGTTCGAGGGCAAAGCTGTGTTCCTCGGCGATGGCCGCATCAGACCATCGACCCGGGCGATAAAACTTGGCCACCAGCCAGTCGCCGTTCTCCAGGCCCACCTGGTAGACCCGGTTTTCGTAACTCGACAATGCCAGGCTGCGGCCATCGCAACGATGGCCTTGTGCTTCGACCGCATCCAGAACCGTGTCGGGGCCGAGCGCCGCAAACGGAGCCGTTCTGTCGTCGGATTGCGATTCATTGTCGGTCACCGTGTCGATGGTACGCTTGCGACCATATCCACGTCGATGTCGGACAAAAATGGCTACCAGGGTTCAGTTCATACACGGTCTCGAAGGCAGTCCCCAGGGGCACAAGGCCCGTTTGCTCGACAGCTGTTTCGAGGCGCGAGCAGCGGCGATGGACACCAGCGATTTCGAAGGCTGTGTGCTATTGCAGGCCGACACCATCAATCAGTTTGACCCTGACGTGCTTGTTGGCTCGTCATTTGGCGGCGCTGTCGCGTTGGCGCTATTGCAGCGCGGCTTGTGGCAGGGTCCGACGCTGCTGTTGGCGCAGGCGGGGCTGCGCTATGGACTGCCTGCATTGCTGCCCGCCGGCGTACCGGTGTGGATCGTCCACGGGTTGCGGGATGTCGTCATCGATCCCGAGGACAGCCGCACGCTGGCAGCGCATGGCGATCCACAGCAGGTCCGACTGATCGAGGTCGATGACGATCATGGGCTTTTCAGCATTGTTGGCAACGAAGACCTGGTCCGCTGGGTTAACGAACTGGCTGAGCTCGCCTGAGACCCTGTCGTAATGACACCAGGCCGAGTGCCGACGCCAGTAACACCAAGCCGCCGGGCACAGGCACCACGGCAAAGTCCTGCCCTGAATTCACCGAACCATATGAAGACATCGAGGGCATGATCCAGCTGAAGTCTTGGTAAACGGTGCCGGTACCCACCAATTGCAGTGATAATCCCGGCGCAGTGTCGGCTGCCTCAGACACGCCGATATCAGAACTGGATAATCCTGCCGCCAGGCCACTTGTTGCAACAAAACTGCCTTCGTAGCTTAGAAACTGCCTGACCAGGTTGTTGCTATCGATGAGTGCGATGCCATCCGGTCCACCGTTCTGCAGCGAATCGACAGCAAAGAATAATGTGCCAAAACCATTCTGCTGGTTGTCGATGACTCCGCCAAGCCCGATGCTGCCGTACTGCGAGCCGTTGCTGCCGTTGTAAAACAGCAGCGTCCAGCCATCGAGGGAGGTGCCGGCAGCAGCAGCGATTTCAATCCCCTCACCGACATCGCCGCCACTGTTATCGTAGTGAATCTCGTTGATGAATACCGTGGCCGCGCCAGCCGCATGTGGCAGCAACAGCAATAGGCAGGCAGGCAAACTGAACCGGGTCATAGTGACTCTCCATCCGTGGAAACGATGCTGGTCAGCGTAGCGAAGCCGGCGTGTACCCTCGCCTCGAATTTCGCTTCAGTTTGCCCAGTTTTGTTGACGCAGGTGGGGCGGCACCAGCCTGCGTTCCAGCCATTCGAAGCCAAACTCGGTCAGCAACGCGAGTACAGCGGCGGGAATCGCGCCCTGCAGGATCAGGTTGGTGTCGTTGAGCGCCAGACCCGTTACGATCGGCTCACCGAGCCCGCCGGCACCGATAAATGCCGCCAGCGTTGCGGTGCCAATACTGATGATTGCCGCAG
>JABDKV010000330.1 GCA_013002045.1 Gammaproteobacteria bacterium | reverse complement strand
AGTCAGTAAAGCAAAAGCCGGGCCAACTTACTGTTAAGCTTTGTTTTACGGTAGAAAACCCTTATTTTCAGCGACTCGGTGTGAAAAATAGGGATACGAATTAGAGACATTGTCTGCTTTGTTGCGCCAGGCATTGCGGCGCAACAAAAAGGCCCCCGATGCGGGGGCCTTTTTGTTTCTGGCAGCCGGGATTGCTCAGGCCGCCTGCGCACCGTCGTCGCTGGCAGCGCCCTGCTCGCGAGCCTTCCATTGCGGCCGGGTGGCGCCGCTCTTCGCATCCGGCCAGCCCTCGCGTTGCTCGGACCGATTGCCGTCAAACTCTTCGGTCTGGTCGTGGAGAAGTTCGACCCGTGTTTCGAATGGCATATCGATACCAGCCTCGTCCAGCGCTTTCTTAACTTCATGAATGACGCGGGCGTAAGTGTGCACAACACTGGCCTGGCGTGAATCGGTCCACCAGCGCGCACGCAGCGTGACCCAGCTTGCGGCGAGGTCCCACGGCAGGACTTCCGGTGCAGGATCGCTGGCAACGCCCTCGACCTTCTGCAACACGCCCTCGATAACTTCTTTCGCTTCATCAATACTGTCGCCATACCCTATGCCGATATCGTACTGGCTGCGGCGCTGCGCGTGACCGGTCTTGACCAGTACCGAATTGGTGTAGACCTCGCTGTTTGGAATCACGACTTTTTGCCCATCGTAGGTCTTGATGATGGTCGCGCGGGTCTCGATCTTCTGCACTGTGCCTTCGTAGTCATCGACACGAATCTGGTCGTCGATTTCAAACGGCTGGCGTAACAGGATCAACAGGCCCGCCATCCAGTTCTGCAGGATGTCTTTAAACGCAAAACCAATCGCCACCGAAGACACACCGAGCCCGGCGATCAGGTCGACCGGCTTGACCGATGGAAAGACGATAGTCACCGCCAGCAACAACCCGGCAAGAATAACGGCGGCGCGGATGAAGCCACCGAGTACCTGGCCCAGGTTTGGCCTGTTATTGCGCCGCGCCCACTTCATGACCAGGTTCTGGGCCAGTTTCGATGCGAAATAAAATAGCGCCAATACGCCTATGGCAATGAGGATATTCGGCGCCATACGCACGGCGCCGTCGAGCCAGGCGTCGAGCCTCTCGATTGCCATACCAGGATTAACATCCAGTTCCTGCGGCGTATCCGCCACGGGCTGGGTCTTGGTTTCTGTGGGCTCTGCTGCCATGGTTATGCTGCCTCCGATTCATTAGTAGTTGCTTGTTCGTCGCTTGCCATGCCTTCACTGGACGGCTGCCGTTCTGCGTTGTCGGCAAAGGCGCCGTCGGGATCGTGCAGATGCAGTGTCTGGGTCGGGAATGCAAATGCGATATCGGCATCGGCAAAACGACGTTTGATTTCAAGATTGAGCTCGGTATCGAACTCCAGCGCTTTCCAGTAACTGGCTGGTTCGTAGTAGTACTGCACCAGCAGGTTGAGCGCATAATCGCCATAACTTTCGAATACGACATGCGCGTCGCTGTTTTCAGGTTTGCCTTCGTAGTCGCTTAGAAGCTCACGCAGGATCGACAGCGCTTCCTCAATTTTTTCCGGCGGCGTATCGTAAGTCAGGCCGATACGGAAACGACGCCGGATACTTGGACGAGCGCCAACATTGTGTATGGCGTCGTCAACAAGCTTTGAATTCGGTATCGTTATCAGGTGACCGTCAAGGGTACGGAAACGCGTGGAACGGAAGCCGATGTCCTCGATCCGGCCCCAACGTTCTTCGTAAATCACGAGATCGCCCACGCGGAATGGCTTGTCACCGAAGATGGTAAACGAGGCGGCAATGTTCTCGATGGTCCCGCGCATCAGGAAAGACAGCACGACACCCAGTACGCCGAGCCCGGCAATCAGCCCGGTCAGGTCGGAGTCCATTACGCCATTGACGATAAACAGCACGAAAAGCGCCAGGGCGATTACCCGTAAGGCGCGCGATACCACCAGCACAATGTGATCGTCGAGAGCGGCGTGATAAGTCTTGCGAATGAGCCAGGCCAGGCCCTGTGCGATTACTTCGCAGGCCCGCCAGACAAACCAGAACAGCGCGCCGATCCAGACGACGTTGACCATGCGGCCGATCCAGTCGTCGGCGATGCCGGGTATCCATAACCAGTCGAAGCCGGTGCGCAACGCCAATGCCAGCAGCACCATGTAAACCGGCCCTATCAGCGCCTCAGTCAGTTCCGCGGACCAGCGATGACGCCTGTCGCGAAGCGCAGACGCGGTTCGGCGCAGTCCGAGACTGGCGAACCAGGCCAGTAGAAGCCCGCCACCGATGGCGCTGATGACCATTAGCCAGTCGCGGGCGTCGTTGCGTGTCTGCAGCGTATAGCTGGCCATCGCCGAGGCGTAGTCGCGTCCGGACATCCCCGGTTCGCGTACCGGTGGTGGTGGATAGCCGTTGGCAATGGCGTCCAGTGCGCGATCAACCTGTTCGATATAGTTATCGCGCAGTTCACCAATCGCGTCGGTCACTTCGTCCGCGGCCAGCACGCCATCGCCCTTAAGCTCATTGAGCGTGAGGCGGGCCTCTTGAATAAAGTTTCGTTGCGCGTCGCGAATTACCCGCCGCGCCTGTTCCTGTTGCTCGGCGTCGAGGTCGGAACTGACGTAAAGATTCCCGGTCTGGGTGATGAAAGCGCTGCGCAGATTATCGAGTACGCGCTGCTCTTCGACTAATGTCGTTGTCGTGTTGCCACCGGTGGCACCGAACGACACCTGGGCAAGCACGGGCGATACCGGCAGGCCAGTTAGAACAATGATTAACAGCAGGCGTGTAAGCATGGTTTGAAAGCAGACGGGCCGCCGGGGGGGGGCGGCCCGTCTGAGTCTGATGCGATCTTAGTAGCGGCCGTCTTCGTCAGCAGCGTCCTCTACGACTTCGCCCGCATTCTGGATGTCCTGTCCTGCGCCTTCGATGGTTTCGCAACCGGTCAGTAC
>JABDKV010000322.1 GCA_013002045.1 Gammaproteobacteria bacterium | reverse complement strand
CCCGGCCTGGTTGTCGGCGGAGCGAAACAAGTCGTTCACCTGAGCCGGGTGGGGATGGTATGTCGCAGTGGTGGCGGGCAGCAGGCTGTCGGACTGTCGACTGGCTTTACAATTGCCCTGCGTCGGACTCTGGTCCTGTCGATAAAAGTCTGATTTTTAGAGCGAATCCTGTATTGGCCCGAAGTTTGCTTAACAGTTCTTTACAACAATGAAGACAAGCGCTCCGCCTGACTGGCTGATGCTGGTCAGGGCTTAACTTCCTCATTACGAACCCGGCTTTGCGCCGGGTTTTTTTTGCGGTGGCGCATAATGTCTGGCCAATGAAACCGCAGGAAATCCGAGATGCGCTGATTGCTGTAGCCGTCGTCGCGGGCGTGCTGCCGATCGTGGGTGTAAATCTTGCTTACTGGCTGGCACAAGACGCCGGGCATGTGCCGTCGTGTTTCGTTTTCCTGGATGGATGCACCTCGGTCAGCGCGACGGGACGAGTGCCACCGGGGTCCCTGGTGTTCAAAGCCACGCTGTTGCCCACGGCTGTGATCACAGCAATCTACTGGTACCTGGCGAGTCTCTGGCTACAGTCGTTGGGCGACCGCAGTCCTACGCAACGAATGCTGCCGTGGATGGGGTTTTTGGCGGCACTCTTTCTCTCGTTGTACACAGCTGTCCTCGGACATGTCGATGCGTCCTATGACATCGCGCGACGTATCGCCGTGCTGGCCTACCTGTCACTGGCATTGATGTCGCAGTTGCTGCTGACCAGGCGAGTCGAGGATCGGTACCGTGCCGGCAAACTGATTCCTCGCTGGGTTTTGCGGGCAAAAGTGGCCTTGCTGGCGGTGATGATAATCCTGGGATTAACCCTGATTCCCGCTTCGTTATGGACCGCCGATTCGAAAACCATCGAGTACGTGCTGGAGTGGAACTTTTGCGTCTTGCTTGCTGCGTACTACCCGTTGACCGCCTGTGCCTGGTCAGCAACCGGTTTTCACCTGCGCCTTGGGACGCACTAGAAACTACCGTCATTAGCTACCAGTAGCACCACGCCGACGACGATCAGTGCGGCAATCACGGCCAGCGCGATCTTGATCTTGCTATAAGGGCGTTCGCCCTGGACTTTGCCGCTGCGCCCGTTGACGACGAAGCGGTAGACCTTGTTGCGAAAACGAAAACCCGCCGACCAGATCGGCAGCAACAGGTGCTTGAAGCGGGTATCGGAATGCTGTGTCTGCAGCGACGTGATGCGTTGCAGGTCACCACCGATATCGCGGGCGACATCCTGGCGAATGAAACCGTTCATGATTTCGACGGCATTGTCGAAGCCCTCGTCCAGACCGACCTGGTAAGCCTCGCTGCGAAATCCCGACAGGAAACGCTCGTCGTAGTTGCTGAGATTCTCGAGATCCCAGGGGGCCAGGCGATCGGTGATGGTGCGCGGTAATGAGCGGCTGGCACCGACCAGTACATCGTCAAAATAACGCGACACTGTCCCGGCGGCCGGCGTCCAGCGAACTTTCTGCACCATGCGTGTGCGGGTTACACGACGTCCGTTGACCACCGTCGTGTAGGTCTGCGGCACATGGTAGATGGTCCCACGCTGGCCCCGATACCGGGTCACCGTCTGGCTGTCATAAGTCCAGTAGGGCACGTAGACGCCGTTCAGTCGGGTGTCACCCTCGGCGTAACGTCGCAGCGATCCCGGTGCAAACCACAGTTTCCCGAGCCATTCCCGAAAACTGGCAAGCGCCTGTTGCTCATCGATATCGAATGGCAGTAGCGATTCGGGCTTGATATGCCGCTCGGTCCCGGTGCTCTCGACGATGGGCGTGCCACAAAACGGGCATTCGCCGGCGTGGACGTGTTTATCGAAGTTGAACTCCGCGGCACAACTCTCACACTGGGTCGTGCGTCGCTCCGCTGCCGGTGGTGCCGTGGCCAGTTCGGTCAGGGCCTCGCGAAAACCGTACTCCCGGATCAGTCCCGTTTCGCTGTCTATGAACGAGGTGTGGCCGCAGTAAGGGCACGCCAGCTCGGTTGTGCCGGGCGCATAGGTTTGCAGCGCCCCACATCTTTCACAGGGGAACTGGTCGGTACCGGGTACGCGGCGTTCGCGTGGCACGACGTAACGGTGTCAGTCGTTAACCGTCAACCCTGCTGCGGAATCGGCGGTGGTTGCTGCGCGAAGATCTCGTTAATTTCGTCGACCTTGTCCGCAGCGGTCCACTCGGACAAGCCGCTACGCCAGATCAGCGTATCGCGACCAACATCACCTTCTTCTATCTTGGCGCGTATCTCCGACTTGCGAAACGGCCCGGTCTGGTGGCCTTCGTCGGCGACGTAAAACAGCGTCTCCTGCGGCACCGGCGGTGGTGTCATCGGTGCTGCCTGGGGGTGACTGCCCGTGTTGCTCATGGTATCGACCATTTGCTTGGCCATGCCGAACCCCATACCCATGCCCATACCGGCGGCCGCGCCTCCACCCGCGGGGTTTTCGGCTGCGGCTTTCATCGCTTCCGCTGCCTGGAAGGTAGCGTAATCGCGCAGGTTGCCGATCATGCCCATGCTGGTGCGCTTGTCCAGCGCCTGCTCGACCTCGGCGGGCAGCGAGATGTTTTCTACCAGCAGTTTCTTCAGGCGCAACCCATAAGCACTGAACTCGGGGGCGATACGATTGGTGACGAACGAACTGAGGTCATCGTAATTGGCGGCGAGGTCGAGTATCGGGATGCCCGACTCGCCCAGTGCCGTCGCAAACCACGACACGATGTGATTGCGTAGCTGCGCTGTGATCTCGTCTGTCGTGAAGCGTCCATCGGTACCGACGATTTCCTTGAGCACCGTGGCCGGGTCTTCGATCGAAATAACGTAAGTACCGAAAGCGCGCAGCCGTACCGGACCAAACTCCTTGTCACGCAGCATGACCGGGTTCTTGGTGCCCCATTTCAGGTTGGTAAACTGGCGCATATTGAAGAAATAGACTTCAGCCTTGAACGGACTGTTGAAGCCATGTGGCCAGCTCTGGATGGTCGTCAGGATTGGCATGTTGTTGGTGTCGAGCTTGTACAGGCCCGGCTCGTAAACGTCGGCAATCTGGCCTTCGTTGACCAGTACCGCCATTTGCGATTCCCGCACGGTCAGCATGGCGCCGTACTTGATCTCGTTGCCATAACGCTCAAAGCGATAGACCAGTGTGTCACTGGTTTCATCTGTCCACTCGATGACATCGACGAACTCACCAAATACCTTGTCCCAGAATCCCATTCTCAAGCTCCTGTTTTGCTGGCGCGTGCCGAAGCGGCTGCCAGGCTGCCGCGCAACTGGTTCTCCATGTCCTGCAACTGGCTTACCGCCTCGGCGCGGGCGCGCTTGCCCTCGTCAGCGATTTCCAGACTTTCTTCTATCGTGTCGATCAGGTTCTGGTTAGCCCTGGCAACCGAATCCAGATCGACAATGCCGCGCTCGAGCTGCTTCCGAGTCTCGGAATTGGCCTCTTTCAAAGCTTCCGAGGTCGATTCGAGCAGCTCGTTGGTCAGGTCGGTAGCTGCCTTGACGCTCTTGGCAGCCTCTCCCGAGCGATAAATCGTCACCGCCGTTGCCAGTTGCTGGCGCCACAGCGGAATCGTGTTGACCATGACCGAATTAATCTTGGTGACCAGTCCCTTGTCGTTTTCCTGTACCAGCCGAATGGTCGGCAGGCTTTGCATCGTAATCTGGCGTGTCAGGCGCAGGTCGTGTACGCGGCGTTCGAGGTCGTCGCGGGCACTTCGCACATCGCGCAACGCCTGTGCCTTGATGACTTCCTCGGCATTGGCTGCCTCGCGTTCCAGTGCCGGGATTTCCACAGTATCGAGCCGATGCAGTTTCTCTTCGCCGGCGGCGATGTACAGCTCCAGTTCATGGAAGTACTCGAGGTTGGCATCGTACAGCCGGTCGAGCATCTCGATATCGGTCAGCAGCCGGGTCTCGTGTTTTTCCAGGTCGTTGGTGATGCCGTCGATCTGCCGGCGCACGCTTTCGTAGCGCTGCAGGAACTTGACCACCGGCTTGGCCTTATTGAACAGACGGGCGAAGAAGCCCGGTTTCTCCAGTCCGTCGGTATCGAAGCCGCGCAGCGTCGTAACCATCTCGTTCAGTGCATTGCCGGCCGCGCCCAGATCCTTGTTCTTGACTCCCTCCAGCATCTGGTCCGACACGGTCGTCAGTTGTTCCTGCGCACGCGAACCGAAGTAGATGATGGATTGGCTTTCCTGCAGGTTTATCTGGTTGATAATTTCTTCCATTTTCGCCTTGTCGACAGCGTCAGCCTGCTCGAACGGCACCATCTCGTGCTTCACCTCCGGCACGGTGACCGTGGATGTACCGACGGTGACATCGGTCTGTACCTGGGTGTCGGTTGGTCTTTCACTCATTATTGCTTCCCCTGCAGCGTCACGAGACGCCCTGTTTCTTTAGCTGTTGCGACAGCACGTCGATCTGGACATCGAGATCGAGTGCATCGTGTTCGAGTAATTTCTGATGCTGTTCTTCGAAGACATCTTCGATGGTCGTCAGCACGTTACGAAAATTGTTTTCCAGCTCGGCGGCTTCGCTACGCCTGTGAGTGCGGGCATAACCTTCAGTTACCCGGCGTGCACCATCGAGGTAGACATTGAGAAATCGCCTGGCACGACGCAGACCGCCCGGATCGTCTTCCATCACATCGACGATATTGCGGGCACGCCGCGCGATCCGTTTCAGCCGGTTGGTCAGTTCCGGGTTGCGGATGTCACGCGCAGCCACTTCGATACTGGCGATTTTCTCTTCCGCTTCGGTCAATGCCGCCATGACCTCTTCGGCTGTGTAGCCGTGACCACCGACTATCTCGCCGTACTTGGGTGCCTTGGGGTCACGGCCGTAGAACAGCGTCGCCCCGGCTACCGCCATGACACCGAGTGCCCCGGCAAACAGTAAAGAGTGCCCCATGGCCAGCCAGCTGCAGATAAAGGCACCCGCCCCGGTAAACAGCGAGCCCAGCAGTTTCCGCGGTGTCTTCGGTGGCGCAGCAATCTTGCGCTTGTGATATTCGGCTTCGGCCACCAGGCCGGCCTTCATGAAGCGGGCGCCGGCCACGAAGGAGGCGAAGGCCCCGTAGTAGGTCACCAGCTTCACCAGGTCGCCCGAGAACGGCACGATAAACAGCGCCGGCAGCAATGGCATCGCCAGTAGGTAAAGCAGGTAGGCGCGGCCAGGCCAGCGTGGTTTGTGCTTGTCGTGTTTATAGACCTCAGGCATGGCTTAGCTGGCCTCGACCTGTGCCGGGCCACGTTCCTGTAAATCGGTGCTGACATGCCACAGCGCCTGGCAGGTCGCCGTGCCTATCGATGCAATTAACAGCAAAGCGCCCACTGTGCGCCGTAAAGTCGTACTCATTGCCCCCGGGACTTCAGGTTAGACCGGTTCCGGCCGGACCCCACATTATAGAGGAACTCGGTGCGGCGAACTGTTACAGCGCGTATTCACCCGTATGCAGCAGCGGTACCGTGTCTGCCGCCGCCGTCGCCAGTCCGCGCCGCAGCACCGCAGTGCAGACAATCCGGGTTAGAATCCGGTCCCTGGCGTGGTAGCAGGATGACCGCAATGCGCAGGCTGGCGGTGATATGTATGGCGCTCGTCGCCTGTACCGGTGTGGAGAGCGAATCGACAATGAAGACGGAACAACCCTACGGCCTGGTCGTCCACGGCGGTGCCGGCACACTGACGCGTTCACAACTGAGCCCCGAGTACGAACAGCAGATACGCGCAGCCATGGCGGCCTCGCTGGCAGCGGGACACGAGATTCTCGCCGCCGGTGGTTCGAGTACCGAGGCCACGATTGCCGCGGTCGTCGTACTCGAGGAATCACCGCTGTTCAACGCCGGCAAGGGATCGGTGTACACCTGGGAAGAAACTCACGAGCTCGACGCCTCGCTCATGGTCGGCAGTGACCAGCGGGCTGGAGCGGTTGCCAGTGTGCGCAATGTGCGCAATCCGATTCGGCTGGCGCAGCTGGTCATGGATGACTCACCGCATGTCATGTTGGCAGGTGAGGGTGCCGACCAGTTTGCACGCGAGAAAGGTGTCGAGCTGGTCGACAACGACTGGTTCGATACTGACTTCCGCCTGCAGCAACTACACCAGGCGAAACAGGAAGATAACCTGCAGGGCATGCTCAACCCGCTGGGTGTGGAAAAGAAATTTGGCACTGTCGGTGCCGTCGCCGTCGACATGGATGGCGAGCTGGCTGCGGCGACTTCCACGGGTGGCACAACGGCCAAGCGCTGGGGCAGGGTCGGAGACTCTCCCATTATCGGAGCGGGAACCTACGCCAATAGCGGCTGTGCAGTTTCGGCAACGGGCCACGGCGAGTATTTCATTCGCCACGCTGTTGCGCACGATATCTGCGCCCGGCATGCGTACCTGGACGTGTCGATCAAAGAAGCAGCCGATATGGTTGTCATGGACGTGCTGGTCAGGGCCGGTGGCGAGGGTGGCGTGATTGCTATCGATCGCGATGCCAATGTTGCTTTGCCCTTTAATACCGAAGGCATGTATCGCGGCTACCAGGTCGGCGACAACGACCCCGTCGTGGGCATTTTCGGCGACGAATGAACAGGCTACTGGCACTCGCGGCGATCCTGCTAGGCGGTTGCGCGGCTACACCGTCGCTGTTGAGTGGAGAGTCGGAGCCAGGAGCATTGGCCGCGCTCGCAGCAATGGAATCACGCCTGCAGTACAGCCCGGTGCTGCGTATCGACTACAGTGTCAGCGCGAGTGGTGCTGTCGCGGCTGATCTCGAAGGCGACCTGGTGCTGCAAAAACCTGGCAAGGCTGCATTACGCTCGGTCGGTGATTTCGCCGGTAACGAGACATCGCTGCGGATGGTGTCGGACGGCGAGCGCCTGCAGGCGCAAAATCTCGACCGTCGTGTCGACATCGAGACACCGGTGGCAGTGCATGAAGGGCTGCTGCTCGGGCTGGTGCGCATGGGCATTCTGCACAACCTTGCGATGCTCACCTCCGGTGCACCGCCTGACGCCACTGACGGCAGCGAACCATTTTTTGCGCAACCGATCAATGTGCGCTGGGACCCGATCCGATCCACTGACAGTCATCGCGTTTTGCAGTTCGACCTGGTCGTAAATGATCAGCCTGCGGGCGAGGTTGCGCTGTGGATTGCCACCGCGACCGGCATGCCTGCGCGTCGCGAGCAGGTCGTGCATTTCGACAACGGCGACATGCAGGTTGTTGAGCTCTACGAGATTGAGCTCAATGGCATCATCGGCCCTTGTCGCTTTGACCTGGCAGGTGTGCAGGCTCGCTGATGGCGATCGTGCGTTGCCCTGCCTGTCGACGGCGCTATTCCAGTGTCGGTGGCAATTGTACGCATTGCGGTGCCGCGCCTGATGAGGCCGCCCGTAGCCGCCGCAAGAAACACGCCGGTGTCGGTCCGAATACGCATTACCTGATCGCTATGCTGGCGGCGATGGGTGGCGCGTTGTGGTATTTCAGTGCCGTCTCCGCCGGGCGCGACCCGACCTATGCCGGCTACCTGATTGGCGTCGGCCTGGTCTGGTACGTCGGTGCCCGAATCTGGGGCGCCATGCGGCGCTAGTTGTGACCTGGGTCAACGT
>JABDKV010000195.1 GCA_013002045.1 Gammaproteobacteria bacterium | reverse complement strand
TACCATCCATCGAACCGGAGGTATCGATCACGAACACCAGTTCGCGCGGCTGCGTGGCTGGCTGCGCATACTGTTCGGGTGGCAACAACATGATCATGGCAAAGGTCTCGCCCTGCCACTGCTCGGTGAAGATTGCCGCCTCGGGTGTGGCTCCCAGTGCTGCCTGCCACACCAGTTCGAAATCGCGATCCATCAGTATCGGTCCGTCCGCCGGTTGCAGGCGCCAGGTACGACCCGCCCGTTGCACATCCATGGCGTGATAAAGACTCTCAAGCCGGGCCAGGTCGAAGCCCGGATCGATCTCAAGGTACAGATCGGTGTAGTGACAACGGGCAGATTGCTGCTCGCAGCGCTGCCAGGTAGCGTCACCGGTAGATGCTTCGGGCGGCGCCGATGACGCTAGCACAGGCGGCTCGTAACGCGGGGTCACTGTCATAGGTAAACGCAGTCGAAACTCTCCCTGGTCGTAATGCAGTGTTTGCAGGTATCCGACCTCGATGTCCACGACCTCGCCAGGGGCGACGTTGGCAACTCGGGTCGAGAACAGGTTAGGCCGTCGTTGCTGCACCAGGCTGGTTCGCTGGCCTGCAGCACGGGCGCGTTCATAAGTTCGACGCGCCTGTTGTTTTTCCTGGATTTCGCCAACGATGACCCGGTTGCCAATACGCATCTCGAGCGTGTCGACGGCCGCATCATCGGGCAACGGGAACAGATAGACACCTTCGACAAAGTCGGCGCTGTCGTTGGCAAAGGACTGCTTCACAGTGACGCGGTTGAGCAGACCACTGACCCGCGCCGTAACTGACGTCGCCTGCAGCAACGCTGGCACTGGCTTGCCACCCGCAGCCTGGAAGGTCAGCGTACCGGCGCCATATTCAGAGATGATTTCGTCTTCGACTTCCTGCGGAAACGCCTTGGCGGTAAATACGACCGTAACCGCCGCCACCATCAACAGCGTGACAAGGCGATTGAGGCTATTGCCATGGCGTGCTGTTCTGCGGGCAGCTCTGAAGGCTGGACCTTGTTGCAGGATCGCGGTCGATGTGCTCATTGTGATTCCCCGTTCTTTCCCTATCGATGGCTACCTATTGGAACGGGGAAAAGCGGCAGTACGGGGACGGGTTGGTGGCAGCACAGCGATCGAATATGGCAGATTGTGGCACTTTGCTTCGCTGCGGTTGCCATATTTGGTGGGATAATCAGGCTGCGGGTGAAGCGTTCACCAGCGCGGCTTGCAGTAAAAAGAGAGAGTAAAGGTGGCAAAACAAATCGCCATCGTCGAAGACGAGCCGGCCATCCGGCACAACTACGAGGATGCCTTCAGGCGTCACGGCTACGACGTGCGCAGTTACGAGAACCGTCCCGACGCGATGAGCGGATTGCGGCAGAAGCTGCCCGATTGTGTCGTCATCGATATCAATCTCGGCGACGAGCCCGAGGGTGGTTTCGAACTGTGTCGCGAACTACGTTCGCTGTCGCCGGATTTGCCGATTATTTTCCTGACCGCGCGCGACAGCGAGCTCGATGCCATCTCGGGACTGCGCCTGGGTGCCGATGACTACCTGACCAAGGACATCAGCATTCCGCACCTGATGGCGCGCGTGGCGGCCCTTTTTCGGCGTACCGAGGCCATGCGCCGCGCCGCCACCGATGATGACGTCGTGCGACGTGGTCGGCTCAGTATCGACACCGACCGCATGATCGTCACCTGGGATGACCAGCCGGTGCCGTTGACCGTTACCGAGTTCTGGCTTACCCACGCGCTGGCTCGCTACCCTGGCCACGTCAAGAGCCGGCAACAATTGATGGATGCTGCCAACGTCGTACTCGACGACAACACCATCACTTCGCATATCAAGCGCCTGCGCCGCAAATTCAAGGCGCTCGACGATGACTTCGATGTAATCGAAACCGTGTACGGCATGGGTTATCGCTGGCGCGGCAGCGAGACCTGAGTACGGCCGTTGCGCTTACGCGGTCAGCTACTGTTCGTCAGCCTGATGACCCTGGTGCTGCCGTGGGCAGGTTGCCAGTACGCAAGGGAGTTCGAATCGGCGCTGCGGCAAAGCCAGGAAAATGCCCTGGCCGACAGTGCGGGCGCCATCTCCAGGGTTATCGCAGAAAAACCATCGCTGCTGGTACGCGACCCGGTGCAGCTGGTGTCCGCCGCGGGTGAGCAGGATGTCTATGCGCGACGTCTGCCCTCTTTCGTGACCCTCGATGGCTTTGTCGGCGACTGGGATATAAATGATAACGACCTGCTGAGCCTGCCCGGCCCGCTCGCGGCCCGCTATTCGGCCGGTATCGACGCCACCAGCCTGTGGCTGTTTGTCAATGTAAGCGATGACACGTTGCGCTACGAGACACCGGCTACGACTGACCATGATCGTATCGTCATCGACTACGAAGATCCTGCCGGCACGCCACAGTCACTACTGATTGCCACGGCAGCGGTTGGCCGTACGGCTGTGCGCCGGCTGGTCGCCGGCCAGTGGCAAACCGAGCCGGGCGCGCAGGCAGTGTGGGAGGAAACCGGTGACGGCTACCAGGTCGAACTTCGCATGCGCAACGAACTGGTCGGCGCGCGTTTTGGCCTGACCGTGTTCGACAGCGACAGCGGATTGCGTAGTAGCACTTTCGCCGGCGAACGACCCGGCTACCTGCTGCATCGATTACCGCGGCTGGAGCAGGCGCTGGCCGATTTTCGCTTTGACAATCGCCGGCTGGTGGTCGTTGACGACAGTGGCTGGCTGCTCGCCGCCGTCGGTGATACCCGCACCAGCACCGCCGGCAACAGTCGTAACTACCCGCTGCTCGAAAGACTGTTTCGCCAGTCGATCTGGCCATCACGCGATCCCGATACCTTGCGCGAAGCACGCCAGGGTCGATTGCAGACCGGGGAAGTGCTTAGCGCACTCGATGGCGTTGCCAGCAGTAACTGGTACAGCACGGCCGATGAACGCAGCGCCATTGTCGTGGCAGCGCACCCGATCAATGTGTCGGAGCGTGTCATCGGTGCTGTGGTGCTGGAACAGACCAGCGATGCCATCCTGACGCTGACCGATCGGGCGCTGACACGGCTGCTGACACTGACACTGGGAGCGACACTGCTGGCCGCCGTTGCGCTGGTCGGTTTTGCAACCTACCTGTCATTACGTATCCGTCGCTTAAGCCAGGCCGCCGAGCTGGCGATGACACCCGAAGGCCGGATCAACGCTGCCATGCCAGAGACAGGAGCCGGTGATGAAATAGGCGACCTGTCGCGCAGTTTTTCCGGACTACTCGCGCGATTACGGGAACACACCGACTATCTGCGCACCCTCGCGGGCAAGCTGTCGCACGAGTTACGCACACCGCTGGCGGTGGTGCAGTCGTCTCTGGACAATCTGGAGGCCGGCGAGCTGCCCGAGGGAACCCAGGTCTATGCAACCCGCGCGCGCGAGGGGGCGGTCCGCCTGCGCAGTATCCTGACGGCAATGAGTGAGGCCTCGCGGGTGGAACAGGCCATCGAGCAGGCCGAAACGGAGCGCTTCGATATGCGTGCCGTTGTCGATGGCTGCGTTCAGGGCTACCGCGACATTCACCAGGACAAGACTTTCGAGCTCGACCTGCCTGCCGAGCCATGCCCGGTGGTTGGGGTTCCCGAGCTAATCGCGCAGATGCTGGACAAGCTGGTCGATAACGCCGCCGATTTCAGCACCGACGGTGCCGCGATCCGGGTCAGCCTGGCGGTCAGCGCCGGGACGCTGCGGCTTGCCGTGGCCAATCCCGGCCCGCCGATACCCCGACAAATGCAGGGGCAGCTGTTCGATTCCATGGTCTCGCTGCGCAGCACAAAGGGCGATACACCTCACCTGGGCTTTGGCCTGCACATTGCCCGGCTGATCGCCGAATACCACGATGGCAGCATCGGCTGCCGCAGCCTGGATGATCCCACCGGCGCCGAATTCTTCGTCATCTTCCCGCGCTGAGGACTTTCCACCCTTGACCGGCTGGGCCGCATCCGGGAAGGTAGCTGTCCTTTTTTCCGATGCGGGAGTTACAGGTGGCGCCTTCGACGGCAGGAAACGGTAATCGCGGCTATATCATTCCGATTGGCGGGGCCGAGGAAAAACTTCGCAACCCGGAGATCCTGAACCGCTTTGTCGAGATCAGCGGAGGTCTCGAGCCAGCCCGTATCGCGATCATCCCTACAGCCTCGGAACTCGAGGATACGGGGCGCAATTACGAGAAGTTATTTCGTGACCTCGGGGTCCAGCACGCGATGGTGCTGCCATTCACGACGCGAGCAGATTGCGAAGACGAAAAGTACGTCGAGTATCTCGAACGTGCGACCGGTATTTTCATGACCGGTGGTAACCAGCTGCGACTGTCGACCACGCTCGGTGGCACACGCATCGCCAAGCTGATCCGTCGGCGACATGCCGAAGGCGCACATGTCGCCGGCACCTCAGCCGGCGCCGCGTTCATGCCGGAGCACATGATTGCTGGTGGCGAAGAAGGCAGCACACCCAGTCCGGACATGGTCACGCTGGCTCCGGGCCTGGGGTTAACCAACAGTTTCATCATCGATCAGCATTTTCGCGAGCGCGATCGTCTTGGACGACTGCTGACGGCCCTGGCATACAATCCATTCGCCGTCGGAATCGGTCTCGATGAGAACACCGCGGCCTTCATCAAGCCGGGCGACTCGCTCGAGGTCATCGGCTCCGGCGGCATCACTATTGTCGATCCTTCGGATCTCGAGCACTCTTCGATGAGCAAAGCCGGGCGTGGCGAACCGGTCAGCCTGATCGGTGTTCGTCTGCACATCCTGATACAGGGTGGCACTTTTGATATCACGACTCGCACGGCGGCGCCGTGACTGACAGGTAATGTTATGAAAGTTCTTTCCACCAACGTCTACGTCGGTCCCAACCTTTACGCCCACTTCCCGGTCATAAAACACATACTCGACCTGGGCGAGCTGGAGCAATGGCCGACCACGCGCCTGGGTAATCGCTTCATAGATCGCCTTCTCGAGTACCTGCCAGGCCTGCATGAGCACGGTTGTTCTTACAGTGAGCCCGGCGGTTTCGTGCGACGTCTGCGTGAAGACGAAGGCACCTGGCTCGGTCACGTCATGGAACATGTCGCCATCGAGTTGCAGAACGTTGCCGGTTCGCCGGTCACCTTTGGCAAGACCCGCTCGACTGGTGAGCCGGGCCAGTACTGGATGGTGTTTCAATACAAGGACGAAGAAGTCGGCCGCGCCGCCAGCGATCTCGCCCTCGACATTATTCATCACCTGTTGCCGGCGGAACTGCGACCAGAGAATGCACCCGACGACGAGTGGGACTTTGCCCACGCGCGCGATCGATTCATCAAGTACGCGCAGCGTCGCGCGCTGGGTCCGAGCACGGGATCGCTGGTCGAGGCAGCCGAAGCGCGCGGTATCCCGTGGATCCGGCTCAATCGCTACTCACTGGTGCAGTTCGGTCACGGCCGTTACCAGCAACGCATCTGGGCCACGACCACCGGTCGCACCAGCAACATCGCTGTCGACCTGGCCTCCGACAAGGAAGAAACCAACCGCATCCTGCGTGACCTGGGCCTGCCCGTGCCATCGCAGCGAATCGTGCAGTCGAGTTCGGAGGCCAAGCGAGCCGCCAAACGTGTCGGTTACCCGGTGGTGCTGAAGCCATTGAGCGCCAATCATGGTCGTGGTGTTTCGACCAACCTGACAACAGCGGAGCAAATCGAAGTCGCGTTTGAGAAAGCGCGTGAGCATCACCGTAGTGTGCTGGTCGAGAGCTTCATCACCGGCTTCGATCATCGGCTGCTGGTCGTTGATGGCAAGCTCGTTGCCGCTGCCAAGCGTGTACCCGGTCATGTCGTTGGCGATGGCCAGCACACGATTGAACAACTGGTCGACGAGGTCAATCGCGACCCACGCCGTGGTGTCGGACACGAGAAAGTCCTGACGCGGCTCGAGTTCGACCACCAGGCGGAGCGCCTGCTGGCCGCTATGGGCTACGACCGCAATACCGTACCGGCCAAAGACGAGGTCGTTTACCTGCGGACAACTGCAAACCTGTCTACCGGTGGCACCGCCATCGATGTCACCGATGTCATACACCCCGACAACCGTGAGATGGCCGAACGGGCTATCAAAGGTATCGGGCTCGACATTGGTGGCGTCGATTTCCTGACCAGCGATATCACCCAGTCGTACCGCGAAACCGGCGGTGCAATCTGCGAAATTAATGCCGGCCCCGGTTTCCGCATGCACGTCGCGCCCAGTGAAGGTACGCCGCGCGATGTGGCCGGTCCCGTTATCGATATGCTGTTTCCGCCGACCTCGGCCAAACGCATTCCCATCGCGGCGATTACCGGTACCAACGGCAAAACCACGACTTCACGAATGCTTGCCCATATCCTCAAGCTGCACGGTTCCACCGTTGGGCTGACCAGTACCGATGGCCTCTACATCGATGGCCAGCTCACCGTTGAAGGCGACATGACCGGACCGGTATCGGCGGCCATGGCGCTACGCGACCCCAGTATCGATGCCGCTGTCATGGAAACGGCGCGGGGCGGGCTGTTGCGCGCGGGCATGGGATACAGCATGTGTAATGTTGCCGCCTGTCTTAACGTGTCGGCCGATCACCTCGGAATGAAGGGGATCGAGACTCTCGAGCAACTCGCCGAACTCAAGCGTGTCCCGATTGAGGTCGCGACCGATGCGGTGGTGCTCAATGCCGATGACGAGTTGTGCCTGCGCATGGCCGATTACAGTAATGCCGAGCAGCTCTGTTACGTGACCATGAATCCACGTCACCCGCTGGTGAAAGAACACATTCGCGCCGGTGGCCGTGCGATCGTGCTCGAGGAAGGCATGAACGGTCACATGATTGCGATTTACGATTCCGAGAGTCATATCCCGCTGTTGTGGACACACCTCATTCCGGCAACCATCGAAGGCCGCGCGATACACAACGTACAGAACGCCATGTTTGCCGCTGGCCTGGCCTACTCGATGGGTGTCAGTCTGGAGAACATCCGTCACGGTCTGCGCACCTTCGATACGACTTTCTTCCAGGCGCCGGGTCGGATGAATATCTACGATGAGCACCCGTTCAAAGTTATCCTCGATTACGCCCACAACCCGGCGGCGGTTAAGGCGATGTGCGACCTGGTCGATCGTTTCGAAGTCGATGGCAAACGCATAGTGGTGCTCGCCGCGCCGGGGGATCGGCGTGATGAAGACGTGCAGCAAATCGCGCTGCATGCAGCCGGGCATTTCGATTACTACATCTGCCGCCAGGATGATCGGCGGCGCGGGCGTGAGTTTGGCGAGATCCCGGCCATGCTCAAGGATACGTTGCTCGCCAATGGTGTTGCCGACGAACAGATTGCGATTATCGAAGACGAAACCGAAGCCACCGACAAGGCTTTGCAACTGGCCGATGCGGGTGACCTGGTGTTGATCCTCGGTGACAAGATCAAACGCAGCTGGAAACAGATCATCTACTTTGGCAGCGACGGCGAGCCAGGCGACGAAGCCGTCAGCAAACCAGCCGCCAAGCAGGTACCGCCACCCGATGTGGACGACATCGAGATTGGCGACGATCTCGAGATTATCCGTGACGAGCGTGGTGTGCGCATCGCGCGTAGCGAACCGGAAGACGCCGACTGATGGAGTTGATCGACAGCCGCAGACTGACCGGGGCCAATGCCATTTCCGATGGCCCGGGCGCGGTTATCGATGTCGCAGTGGGTGAGAGCCACATTGCCGCCCTGGTCGAAGGCTGGGAGAAAACCGCGCAGCAGGTACTGGCCGCTGTCGGCTGGGAGCGCGAGCGTACTTTCGTGCGCCAGGTGGCCGGCGGCGTCAGCCTGGCCATATCGGCGCCGATCGATGCGCTCTATGCCGCCACCGAAGTCAACGAATGGGCCTTCGCCGCGGCCGCCAGTCAGCCGCACGACGATCTGCAGACGGCCGCACAATACCTGCGCGCAGAGATTGAAAAGGAAAGCAATCCATCGTTATTGCGCCTGGCCGCAGCCGCACAAGAACACGGACTGGTTTTCCTCAGCGACGATGATCGTGCATCGGTCGGCCTCGGTTCGGGTTCGCAAACCTGGGACGTAGATAGGCTGCCCACGCCCGATGAAGTTGATTGGCAGCGTTTACATGACATCCCGGTAGGCCTGATTTCCGGGACCAATGGCAAGACGACGTCAGCGCGACTGGCAGCTGCCGTTATGCGTGCTGCAGACCGTCATGTCGGTTATAGCTCGACCGACTGGCTCGCCATCGACGAGGAAGTTATCGACCAGGGTGATTACGCCGGTCCCGAGGGTGCGCGCACCGTGCTGCGCAACACGCGGATCGATTGTGCGATTCTCGAGACAGCGCGGGGTGGCCTGCTGCGCCGTGGTGTCGGCGTCCCCCGCGCCCAGGCGGCGCTGCTGACCCGTATCGCGCGCGATCACATCGGCGATTTCGGCTCGCGCAATCTGGATGAGTTGCTCGATGCCAAGTGGGTAATCACCCGTCCTGTCGGAGTCGATGGCCGCATCGTCATCAATGCAGATGATGCGCTTTTAGTGGCGCGGGCGGCTGAGTCCACCGTGCCGGTCGTTTATTACTCCCTCGATTCGGAGAACCCGGTTATCACGCGCCATATCGTCGACGGCGGTGAGGCCTGGGTACTGCACGAGGGCGACTTGTGTCATTACCACGACAACCGTCTCACCCATGTGGTCGATGCCGCATCGATACCGGTGACGCTGGGTGGCGCCGCCCGCTACAACATCAGTAATGCGCTTGGTGTGGCCGGTCTTACACATGCGCTTGGGGTCGACCACGATGCCATTGTCAGTGGGCTGCAGCATTTTCGCCCTGAATCGAATCCCGGACGTGGCAATCTGTTCGAGATCGACGGGGTAAAGGTGCTGGTCGACTTTGCGCATAACCCGGATGCGTTTCGTGCCATTGTCGATCTTGCGCGGAACCTGCGGGCCCGGCGTAAGCTGATTGCTTTCGGTGAGGCTGGCGATCGTACCGATGCCTTGATTTGCGACCTGGCTACGACAGCATGGCAACTCGAGCCCGACCGGGTCATCACGCTCGAAATTGGCAAGTATGCGCGTGGACGCGCCCCGGGCGAGATTCGCGACCTGTTACATAGCCAGTTCGAACAGGAAGGCGCGCACCCCGGGCAACTCGATCATCACCAAACCGAGATCGGCGCGCTCGAAGACGCCCTGACCTGGGCCGAGCCCGGCGACCTGGTCATCCTGCTGTCGCTGGCCGAACAAGACGAGATTCTCGCCCGCTGCCAGCAAGCGGCCAACGCAGACTAGGCAACTCTTTTCTCCCGCTGCTGCCGTTCGACGCGTCAAGGACGCCGAGACAAGCAGGACACGGCGCCGCTATCGCGCGTGCAAACCGCCGCTGCGGGATCAGGACTCGCGCAGGTAGCTCAGCATAGTCTGTGCGTCGGAGACCTGGAACGGGTCTTCCGGGCAGTTGTCGCTGAACTGCGGCTCCATGAAGAGCTTCTCTATCCGGCCGTCGTTGACCAACATGGAGTAGCGCCATGAACGCAAGCCGAAGCCCAGGTTGGTTTTTTCTACCAGCATTCCCATCTTGCGCGTGAACTCGCCATTGCCATCGGGCAACATTTTCACCTTCTCGATACCCTGCTGTTTCGCCCACTGGAACATGACAAAGGCGTCGTTCACCGACAGGCAATAGATCTCGTCGACTCCGAGAGACCTGAACTCTGCATAGGCCTCTTCGTAGCCGGGCAAGTGAGTACTGGAGCAGGTCGGTGTAAATGCGCCCGGCAGAGCAAACACGACTACCTTTCGTCCGCTGAAAATGTCGTCTGTGCTCTTGTCTTCCCACCGAAACGGATTTGGGCCGTCGATGCTGGCATCGCGAACACGGGTCTTGAAGGTGGTATCGGGGACAGTGCGATGAACAGTCATGCGTTTAATGGCTCCAGTAGTTTTTCGTAAATTTCCAGGTGTCGCTCAGAAAAACAGCAGAAAATGACTGTCTCGAGCGACGGCATGTCGACCAGTGCCGATGATACTTCGTCAACGGCGATGCGTGCGGCCTGTAACGGTGGATAGCGATAGGCTCCCGTGCTGATTGCCGGAAACGCGATACTCTTCAGATCGTGCTGTTGCGCCAGCTCCAGGCTGTGACGGTAACATGCGCGCAACAAGTCGGGCTCACCACGGGTGCCATCCTTGAAAACCGGTCCTACCGTATGAATCACATAGCGCGCCGGCAGTTCGAATCCCGGGGTCAGCCTGGCCTCGCCGGTATGACAACCACCCAGTTTGCGACAGGCCTGCAGCAACTGCTGTCCGGCGGCGCGATGGATTGCGCCATCGACCCCACCGCCACCAAGCAAGGTGTTATTGGCCGCGTTCACGATCGCATCGACTTCCAGCGTAGTGATATCGCCGTGCACGGCGCGTAGCTCAGGCATCTTTCGTCAACCTTTGATTATCCTTGTCCGGCAATCAGACCTCGCCGGCGGTTACCGGTTTCGCCATCAATGCCATCGGATAGGTAACGAGCATCCCAAACGGCAGCGTGATAAAGGTCAATGCGCCCCACAAAACGCCGCTGCGGCCGAGCCTGGCTACATACATACCCACGATGACCGAAAACGCTGTCATCAACAGGAACGACCCCATGATCAACATGACAGCCACGGTGGCACCTTCTTCGGAGCCCGAATGGAATAAGCTAGCCAGCCCGCCGATCATAGTCAGCAGTGACAGCCAGAACGTCAGGTGCAGGCCTAACGAGCCGGGTTTACTGTTAGACATCTCTCTCCTCTGTCAGGTGTCCGCTCTTAACCGCAGTCTCTACGATCTCAGTGACGGCTTGCCACAATGAATCAGCGCCGGCCACGATATGGGCATTTTTATCGAGTACCTGCGCTGCTGCAAGCTGGTATTCGGCCCAGGTACCACCACCATTGTTGCGATTCATCAGGAATGCCATAAACCTGTCTACTGCTGCAGCAAAGCGAGCGTCTGCCGTCTCACGAGACTCGAACTCCTGCCACAACGATAACAACTCCGCCGCCTGGTCGGCAGGCAAATAAGACAACAGGCGTTTCGTCGCTGCAAGTTCCCGCTCATGCAGGTCGTCGATACCGTCCTTGTCGTAGTGGAAAACATCGCCGACATCGATCTCGGGCAAATCATGGATCAGCAGCATCTTGATTACCCGCAGCACATCGACCGGCTCGTTGGCATGCTCAGCCAGCAGCATCGCAGTGAGGGTTACCTGCCAGCTATGCTCGGCCGAATTCTCGCGGCGGGCCAGGCCGATTGGAGCTGTGCGTCGCTCTACCGACTTGAGCGCATCGGTTTGCTCGATAAACTCCAGTTGCCTGCGCAGACGGTCATTCACGGGCAAAGCTCTCTATGAAGGCGGCCAGTGCCCGGCTGTCATCATCGCCCGACTCCGACAAAGCAAGACGCATCGATTGTTGATCAGAGACAGAGCGATTTTGTCCGAGTTTGAACTTGCCCTCCAGTTGGTCGATTGCTATCTCGAAGCCCACGATGTATTCAAGTTGTCGTTTACGATTCTCCGGCGCCAGACGACGATTCCAGGGTGAGTCATGAAGCTCTTCGTATTGGTCAATCGCCTCGTCGACCAGCCTGTCGAGCGCATTGCTGTCTTCGATGAGTCGTGCCCTGCCGTGGGCATGCACGACAGCGTAGTTCCAGGTTGGAACTTCGTTGTGGTCGTCATACCAGCCCGGGGAAATATATGAATGCGGCCCGTGGAACACCAGGGTCGTGCGTGCGCCCGGCAGTGCCTGCCAATGCGGGTTGGCACGGGCAACATGCCCACGAACTGTCCATTGCTCATCGCCGCCGTCGAGCAATACTGGCAGGTGCGTAATGGCGACATCTCCCGCAGCCGGGGTCACCATCGTGGCAAAACTGTAGCGGCGCATAAATGCCGCAAGCCGGTTTTTGTCCTGCACCCGAAACGAGCGCGGTAGGTACATTCTTAGCCTTCGGCCTCGTACAGGATCATTTCGTCGGTCTGCAGGATACCTGAATTGAACACCTCATTGCCGTCGGAGGTCAGTACCAGTCCGATCAGGCCATCAGCGGAGGTTCGCCTCAACGACACGCGCAGGATACGGCGCCCGGAAAAAATGTCGTTATAGCTGCCCGAACCATTGAGGGAGCGACGCACCTCGACACCGGTGCTGTCCTCGTAGATGTAATAACCACTGAAACTGGTGGGCCGCACCGAAACGGATCCCTGCACATTGACCGCAAGCGTGCGTGGCTCATCGGACGTAGTCTGGCAGGCGGCCAGCAGCAAGGCGGCCAGCAATAGGCTCAGCAGGGGGAGGCGCATGGGTTGTATTAATTATTAGCTCAGCTTGGTTAGCCGGTCATGGTACCCCATGGCCTATTTATCGTTGGCGTGTATTAACAGAATATTGCTGGCCGGATCACAAACCCAGAATCCATCAACATCGGCTGGTATGGCTTCGACACCGTCACGCCGGGCAACTCCTTGTTTGGCAAAGTATTCGGCTGCTGTGGACGTGTTTTCGGTTTCCAGTTCCAGCCAGATCTCTGATTTGCTCAGTGACGGCATGGGGTCAAGCCACAGCCGGTTTGCGCCGAAAGCAAAAGCGCGCGAGTCGCCGTCTACCTCGACCTGTTCCAATCCCAGCACGTCGCGATAAAACGCCAGCGTTGCATCGAACTGGTGATCAGGCACCTTGACCGCGATGTTGATGCCACCACGAAAGCGCGGCTTCATGAGTCGTGTTCGACGACCCGTTTCAGATCGTCGATGTCTGCAGCCATGATTTTTTTGGTCGCCCCCATCATCACGACCCCCAGCGGCGACATGACTTTGGCCATTAGCGAGACCGGTTTTGCTTCGAAGGTGCAGGTGACATCGGTCGAGTGACCGACCGCATCGAAGTTATATACGGAACGATAATGCGTCCCATGTGAATCGGCCTCGACCGTATAGCTGCGCTCCGGCTCGAAACCGGTAATCTCCATTTCCTCGGTTGCACTCTTGTTGCCAAACATCTTGCGTGTTTCGCGCCAGCGCGTGCCTTCGCCTACCGGCCCCTGAGTGAGAATCTCGATGTTAGCAATGCCATCGATACGCTGCGGCATCGAGTCGAAATCGGTGAATACTTCGAATACTTCGGCCCGCGGCCGATCGATGCGCCGGGTCACTGTGAAGCTGGGCATGGCACCCTCCTGCTGTCAGAAGTCGACTTCGATATGGAAACGAATTTTGGCTTTGGCTGCGTTACGAAATAACTCTGCATACTCATCGAGATCGAATAACACACTCTCGGCATCGTGCACATCATCGGGATTGGCACGGATGTATTCAGCTATCTTCGTGGCCCACTCGAGCCCCTCACTGGCGTCATACCAGACCGTGTGTGGCTCGGCGACGTTGCCATGAAAGTCGTCCTCTTCGTCGTCATCAAAATATTCCGCCAGGTCCTGGCTGACAAAATCCTCGATACGCCTGACGTGCAGCATGCGGGCAATGCGGTCGAGATTGGGAGCGGCCTTGGCCACGGCTGCGCCGTTGACATAGGTCTTGAACCCTGGATCCGGATTCTCCAGGACGACAAAGTACGCGGAACTCATTTCAACCTCCCTGGTGAAAAAACTAACACGGACCCGGGCTTGCGCTCAAAATCCGATGCTGCAATGCATCAGGGAATACGTATCAGACCCAGCAAAACCACCGCGATAACCAGCACGACAACTGGCGCCGGATGGATGCTGATGAAAGCTGTGACCGACAAGGCATCAGCGCTGCCCGACGCATGCCCGACCGACCAGTGCGTCACAACCGCCACCATTACGGCAGTAATCGAAGCTGCAACGAGCGTGATCGTAATGCGGTTGTGTCTTTTCGCCAGCCCGAGAAAACCTGTGATTAGCAGCAGGCCACCGGCAGCGGCCAGGCTCATAGCCAGCACCAGCAGCGGGGAGTAGAGGTCAGTCGACAAATTCTGCCTGGTAGTCGGCAATGGCGGCAGCAAGCACCTTGCGCGCATGTTCGACCCCATAAGGGGCGCCAACCTTAACCCGTTGAGCGGGCTCTCCTGGCAACAACTTATAGGTCGAAAAGTAATGACGCAGTCGATCGACCAGTTGCTGGGGTAACTCAGCTACGTCGCGCACGTCGTCCCAGACATTGTCGTTGACCAGTACCGCTATCAGCTTGTCGTCTGCCTCACCGTGATCCAGCATCGGTATGCCACCAACGATGCGTGCGTGCAGCACGACTTCGGCACGCGCGATCGGCCGTTCACTCATGACGCAGATGTCGAGGGGGTCATGGTCACCCGATTGCGCCCCCTTCATCAGGGCGGCGACCTTGTCGCCGGCATAGGTGCGGGGCACGAATCCATACAGCGTCGGTGGCAACGACGAGGTGCGGTGCGGTCGGTCAACGCGCAAATAGCCGGACTTCTTATCGGTCTCGTACTTGACCAGGTCGAACGGTGTTATCTCTATAAATGCGTTGACTACGTCCGGAACCCGGTCACCCGTAGTCAATCCATGCCATGGATGTGGCCGATACTTGTAGAACTCTTTCACCCGACACTCCTGCGTTGCGCTTCCCTGCGCCAGTCACTTTTTTGGCTTCCGGCTTCAATGCCACAGGCCGAGTATCAGCCCGTAGAGCAGGAATTGTAACGTGTGATAGCCGCCATCGATCAACAACAAGCGAAAACTACGTTGCGCAAACTGGTAATTGACGCCAAAACTGGCGGCAACGAAGCAGGTCCCGACAATCAGCCCGGCGACAACCGCGCGTTGCAGCTGTGGCTCAGGCCCCAGCCACACGGCGAAAGCGGTGGCGGATACCAGTGTAAACAAGAAGCTGATACCGAATACCGTAGGCGCATGCCCGTCCTGCTTGCCGACGCCGGCATCGGCGGTCCACGCCTTCTCGAACAGCACAGGCGAGTACCACAGACCACCTATTACAAAACTCGAAACGGCCGCCAGGATGACCGCCAAATAGTTAACATCAGGCATCGCACTTCCCCTACTAAGCTACCCACCAACTATAGTCGGTTGCGCGGCTACGGCGGAAGCTTGTATGGACGGAACGTGTAGTACCTGGGATCGTGATCGATGCGGACGTGCAGCCAGCCGACGCCCAGGCCCGAGGTGCTGAGCCAGACCGGCTTTTCATCGATGGCATCGATAACTGAGGCAGCCACTTCTCGCCATAGCTGCGCCTGCAGTGACGCCGGCGCCGAGGTGAGAAACGAGACAAGGTGGGTGTAATCGTTGCCGTCGTCGGGTGGAACAACCAGCCGGGCATCGCCACCCAGGTTAGGGAAAGTCCGGATTCCCGTCTGACCTGGCAATTGGTCTGCAAACGGAGCCGGATTGCGCTTCATTCGTGCTAACACGGGCGCGTCAATGACGACAAACTCAAACCTGTCCTGCAGGGATCCGCTTGAGAAAGGCCGACATTCCCAGAACACTGCATGAAAGCCGCATTCCAGTATTGCCGCACCAACCGCCAGCGCGACTGCGCTGTCGTCGTGCAGAATTTGCAGCGCATCGCTCACACAAAGTGGCGCGCCGGCAGTCAACCACAACCGCACACCCTGTGGGCCAATACGCTCCGACTCAATCGTCGGCATCGGGTTGAGACAAGCCAAACACAAAAGCGAGAACGATCAACAGCGGCAGCGGGGCAGCAAGCAGAACCGCCGCTGAGTCGTTAACGTAGCCCCACCCGCCCAGTAGCGCTGACAGTAGCGCCAGCAGCAACGCAACCAGGGACAGCAACCGCTGTGATCTAGCGCTCAGACGCACCCAGGGGCTCCGCCAGCGGCGATAGCCCCCGGATAAGTCGTTGGCGCCCGGGCTTCACTCGAGGTGGCTGCGCAGCATCCAGGCATTCTTTTCATGGACGTCGAGTCGTCGGGTGCCGAGATCCGCCGAAGCGCTGTCGCCTGCAGCTTCGGCGACTTCGATCAACGCGCGCGCGTTATCAGAAATTGTGTTCTGGTCAGCCACGAGGTTCTCGATCATCTCTTTGGCCGACGGACTTCCGCTCTCCTCCCTGACAGAGGCCAGCTCCATGAAAGCTGTATAGCTGCCCGGCGCCGGAGCATCGAGCGTGCGAATACGCTCAGCAATCTCATCAACCGCCAGCGCCAGTTCGGTGTATTGCGTTTCGAACAGCGTGTGCAGGGTGGTGAACATCGGGCCCGTTACGTTCCAGTGGTAGTTATGGGTCTTGAGATAGACGGTATAGCTGTCGGCAAGCAACACCGAAAGTGCCTTTACGAGTTGTTCTTTATCAGCCATCAGATGAGTCCCTCATATGTGTATCAGTTGGTTAGCCGGCATTAGACGGACTGCAACCGGCAGGCGTCAATCGGATTTGACTAACTGTGTAATCGCTTTCATTAAAATATAATGAAATCAACCGTCTGCGTGACCGATCGCGCGCCTGAATGCATCCTGTCGCTGCGGCGAAACCATGACCCACTGATGATCGCCGTAGTCGATGCGCAATCGGTCCAGCGACAGGGCCGGTGACGAGATCGGCGACCTTGTCGCCCTGACCGACTGTATCGCGGCCAGCGGCACTACACGGCTAATCGGACCGCACTGGATGATCAGGTCGTTAGCGGTCACCTCGTAGTAGGTCGACATCCATAGCCAGGTAACGAGGACGACAGTCGGGATTGTGACCAGCAGGGCCAGTAGTCGCTCCCAGGTCGGAAATGGCAGGGTCAGTGCCTGCCATGCCGTCCATGCCAGGACGATATTGGTACCCCAGAGAATCGCCGAAAGCCACCAGTCCCGCTTGCTGTCGAAGCGCTCGCTCATGTTCGCTCAATACAGCTGCAGTGCGGCGGGTGAAAACAACACATCGAACAACTCGCACCAGATCACAACACTGCCAAAGCTCGTGATATCGATCTCCGCTGGCAACGCATAATTCTGGTTACCGACGTTACCCTTGAGCTTGCCGATCTTGACGTAGCCTTCCTTGACGTCATTAGCCGACTTCGGGTCGGGATGCCGTGCCAGCAAGACCACCAGCGCCGGACCGTTGGTAACCTCGAAGTTCTCGAAACGCACGACATGGGTGCCATCCGGCAGCCGATAAATCGCGGCATCGCCACTTCCCCTATGGATCGCATCGGCATCGACGAAGGTGCCACCCGCCAGCTGGACGGGCGAGTCCATGTCCATCGCTTCATCGACTTCGGCTGTCGTCGTCGCCGCCGCCGCCATCAACTCGCGGCGCAACCGCTCGCGTTCCGCCTCAGGCATGGCCATGACCTCTGCCCTGCCCGGCATCGTTGGTAATCCGGCAAGCGGTTCATCGACGACCTCGTCTATAAACAGCGGCGACAGGAAAAACCAGCCCACCGCCGCGACAACAATAACAACAACAGCAGCGACAATGACTTTACTCATTCAGCCTCCCTGGCGTAGGTATCCGCGCCAAGAAAGTGCAGCGAAACATATTGCTCCTCACCGACTACCCAACTGTCGTGAGGCACGGCGGGGATATAGAACAAATCTCCTGCGCGCATCTCTATGACCTTTCCTGTGACGAACGCAGCCGTCGCGCAACCACTCAAAACCAGTCCGGTATGTTCGACCTCGCAATGAGACTGCCCCAGGGCCTGGCCGACGTGCAGCGACCATTTCCATCCCGGTCGGTAAGTCGCCCTGCCGATCGTCATGTCGCCAATGCGCACTATTTCAAAGCGGCCTTTCTCGAATTCCACAACTTCATCAGGCGTATCAAAGCGTTTCAGCAACATCGGGTCCGTCATCTGGCGTCTCGCATTTACTTACGACGCGAATAGTGGCGACGCAAGCGCACCGGCTCGGCCGCGCGCCGCCGTACCTGCAGGTTGAGCAGCTCGACAAAAACAGCGAAGGCCATCGCCGAGTAAATATAACCACGTGGCAGGTGCACATCGAAACCATCAGCAACGAGCACAACACCGATGGTGAACAGAAACACCAGGGCCAGCATCTTGACTGTCGGATGCGCCGATACAAAACGACCGATCGGGTTGGCAAACAACATCATCAGAATGACCGAAACAATGATCGCTGCAACCATGATCGCGATCTCGTCGACCAGGCCGATCGCAGTAATAATAGAGTCCACGGAGAACACTACGTCGATCAGGATGATCTGCGTAATCACCCCGGCAAAGGTCGACGACACCTTGGCCGCACCACTGTTATCGACACCCTCGAGCAAGTGATGAACCTCGGTCGTACTCTTGTAGATCAGGAACAGCCCACCCGTGATCAGTATCAGATCCCGGCCAGAAAGGTCTTCCCCCGCAATCGTGAACCAGGTTGCAGTCAACCCGATCAGCCAGGCCAGCACGAACAGCAAGGCAATCCGCATAAACATCGCCAGGAACAGCCCTATCAGGCGGGCACGGTTGCGCTCGGAATCGGGCAGCCGATCGGCAAGGATCGAAATGAACACGATATTGTCGATCCCCAGCACCAGCTCGAGGGCGGTCAGCGTCAGGAATGCGGTCCAGGCCGCCGGGTTGGTTGCCAGCTCAAGTATCATTCCACTTGTCCCTTACGACCACGCTGGTCTTTGCCATGCGCTGCAACAAGGTGCCGGGATCGTCTCCGACACATAGCAGCTCGCGATGTTGTTCACGCACGAAACCGTGCTCGATACTGTGTTCAATCAACGCCACAAGCCCATCGTAGTATCCCGCCACGTTGAGCAGGCCACAGGGTTTTCGATGCCGACCGAGCTGCGCCCAGGTCAGTATCTCGAAAAGCTCCTCAAGAGTGCCAAGGCCGCCTGGCAACGCAATAAACGCGTCCGCCAGCTCAAACATCCGATGCTTGCGCTCGTGCATGGTTTGCACGATCTCCAGCCTGGTTAACTTGCTGTTGGCGACTTCACGATCGACGAGAAATTGCGGGATCACACCGGTGACGCGGCCGCCGCTGTCGAGTACTGAATCTGCCAGCACTCCCATCAACCCGACTGCCCCGCCGCCGTAAACCAGCGTAGTGTCCTCGTCTGCGAGCACCTGCCCCAACCTGGCAGCCGCCTTTGCGTAAGCAGGCAGTTTGCCGGAATGAGAGCCCGCAAAAACGCAAACCGCCCCAAGACTCAAAACGAACACCGTACGCGCAAACCCATCCCCCCATTCTACCCGCGATACACGCCGGATCGGCCGCATACTGCGCGCATCAGCGATTTCAGACCGGGTTTTCGTGGCAACGGTGTGGTCGTATAGCCCGCCAGAGCTGCAGTTTAGCGGGTGCAACCAAAGTTTACCGCTGCTATGCAAAATGATTGCTACTTTATCTGCAGGTTAGACTATTGGCTTATTGCTATGAGCAACTCTGAAAAACAACTGACCTTTCGCGTCCTGGCAGTACTGGCGGTAGTGCTGGTGATCGTGTCACTGGCTGGCTGCGCCACACTGGAACGCGAAGTCCAGCAACCACAGGTGCGGCTGGCCAATATCGTCTTCCTTGAAGGCGGGTTGCGCGAACAGGTTTACGGCATCACCCTCGAGGTGGATAACCCGAACGGTTTTCCGTTACCGGTGAAAACAGTCAACTACGTCGTCAATCTTGCCGACAAGCAATTCGCCAGCGGTGCGACCAGTAGCCCGTTCTCTATCCCTGCCAACGGCACTGACCAGGTGCAACTCGAAGTCCGCACCAACCTGATCGAATCCTTCAGTCACCTGCGCACG
Source organism: Gammaproteobacteria bacterium (assembly GCA_013002045.1). Classification (GTDB taxonomy): domain Bacteria; phylum Pseudomonadota; class Gammaproteobacteria; order Steroidobacterales; family JABDKV01; genus JABDKV01. The sequence goes on along the minus strand of JABDKV010000195.1, from coordinate 164 downwards.
CTGCTTCAGGGCGGTGTCCGCGAGCTCGAGTACAACATGAGCGGTGATGTGCAGATCAACCTGCCCCTGGTCAGCGCGATTCCGTTTTCGCAAACCGGCACCATCCCGCTGCGCATGCAGCAATAGGCGGCGCCGCCGCCGTAGGAGGGGCTTCAGCCCCGATC
>JABDKV010000281.1 GCA_013002045.1 Gammaproteobacteria bacterium | reverse complement strand
CACGCGAAATCTGTTGCTGGCGCTTTTTATATTGATTCATATTAGCGTTGGTCATGACCTGGTAATCCAGCAGACGCTGGATTACACCGGGGATGACATTTTTGCCTGCTATGTTGCCCGACAGTTGCCGGGATAGCCGCCCAACCGCCTCATTAGCGTACGCCTGTGATTCGCTCCTTAGCTTCGGCCAGTCAACGTCCAGACAATAGACATCCGGCAACAGGTAATCGTTGACCACGCCCTGGAACCACGACGTATCGGGCGGGTCTTCGATGCGCTTTTTCTTTGCCTGTTGCAGCAGCGTCGAGCGCTGGTAGGCCGCCGCAACACGGTGCACGGCCTGCAGATCTATCGCGTATCGACCGCTGGCATCTGCAATCAATATCTCGCCGTCAAGCAGCTGACTGCCCATGAATCACCCCTCGTTTTTCTTTTTTAACCCCAATTTGAGTATAGACGGCCGGGCAACTAGCGTCAGCCGACTCACATCGGACGGCTGGCGTTGATACCATCGTTATGCAAACTGCACCGATAGCTGACGAGGTAAGGGAATATGTCAATGCTGGAACAAGCCGTCCTGTTTTTGGCTGCAGCGACACTGGTCGTACCACTGTCGAAGCGCCTTGGATTCGGCTCGGTCATCGGCTACCTTGCCGCCGGGGTCGCTATCGCCCCGTTTGTCAGCGATGTCGATGGCATCCTGCATTTCGCCGAAATCGGCGTAGTCATGCTGCTATTCGTCATCGGGCTGGAGCTGCAACCGGCCAGGCTTCGGCTGCTGCGCAAGAGCGTGTTTGGCATCGGCATGGTGCAGGTGTTGGTCACCGGTGCTGCGCTGACCGTCATCGCCCACGCTTTCATCGATAACTGGTCCGCGTCGATCCTGATTGGTTATGCGTTGTCGCTGTCGAGTACCGCCTTTGTGCTGCAGATGCTGGCCGAGAAGAAGGACTTACGCAGTCGGTCCGGCCGCGCGGCTTTTGGTGTACTGCTGTTTCAGGACATAGCTGTCATTCCGCTGATCGCATTGATTCCCTACCTCGGTGACACCGCTATCGATCTCGACGGTCCATCGCCGCTGGTAGGCTTGCTGACCGCTACGTTGACCCTGGCGGTTTTCGTGGTCGGCGGGCGCTACCTGCTGCGCCCGATATTGCGGCTGGTCGCGGCTGCCCAGATTCAGGAGATCTTCACCGCGGCAACGCTGCTACTGGTACTCGGCTCAGCGGTGCTAATGGAACACCTGGGATTATCGATGGGCCTGGGTGCCTTTCTCGCCGGTGTACTGGTCGCGGATTCCGAATACAGCTTTCAGCTGGAGAGTGATATCCAGCCGTTCAAGGGCCTGCTGCTTGGGCTGTTCTTCGTCGCCATTGGCATGTCGGCCAATCTCGGTCTGCTGCTAACCGAACCGACGACGATTATCGCGATCACGGCCGGGCTGATGGCGCTAAAGACCGTGGCACTGATCCCGATCGGTCGAATCAACGGTCTCAGCACTCGTGACAGCCTGAAGCTTGGATTGGTGCTGTCGCAAGGCGGCGAATTCGCTTTCGTGTTGTTCACGCTGGGGTTGTCGCAGGGTGTCCTCGACCCGACCTTGACCGAAAAACTGGTACTGGCTGTCACCCTGTCGATGGCACTGACGCCGATCCTGTACCTGCTGAATGAACGATTCTCATCACGCCTGATCGAGGCCGAACCACCGCGACCGTTCGACGAGATCGAGGAGACCGATCACGAAGTCATCATTGCCGGTTTCGGACGCTTCGGCCAGATCGTCGCCCGCATCCTGACTATGAAAAAAATCCCGTTTACGGCATTGGAAAGCAGCTCGGACCAGGTCGACTTTGTGCGCCGTTTCGGCAACAAGATTTACTATGGCGATGCCTCGCAGGTCGAGTTGTTACGCTCGGCCCATGTGGACAAGGCCAAAGTGTTTGTACTGGCGGTCGACGATGTTGACGAGTCAATGCGTATTGCCCGCACCGTACGGCAGAACTTTCCCAACGTCGCTATTTTCGCGCGCGCCCGCAACCGCCAGCATTGCTTTGCACTTATGGATCTCGGGATTACGACCCTGATTCGGGACACCTTTCTGTCCAGTATCGAGTTATCACGCGATTTGCTGATCCACCTGGGTCGTTCTCCTGAACGGGCCAACGCGTCGGTCGCGATGTTTCGTAAGCATGATGAGGAAACCTTGCTGCGCCAGCACGCCATTCATCACAACGAGGAAGCGCTGATTCAGTCAGCACGCGAGTCGGCCGCACAGCTGAGTCGGTTATTCGAGGCAGACGCCGGCGCCAGTGACGAGCCCGCCCCTGTAAAAAGCACCGACCAGTAAGGAAATTCTGCCACCCGGCCTCGCATGGAAACGTGTACAGCCGGGCGTGGACGTCCGGCGTGATTTTTGCATCGCTCGCGGTAGACAACTCAAGGAGAACGACAGATGCAAGTCAATGAAAGCCAGGCCAGCGCTGCCGAGCGCCCCGGTATCAATCACAACACCACGCAAAATCGCTTCGAGCTCGAAGTCGATGGTCAGCTTGCCCACGCCGATTACCGCCGCGAGGACAATGTGCTGATTTTCCACCACACCTGGGTACCAGAGGATTTGCGGGGTAAGGGACACGCCGCCGCCGTTGTTCGTGCCGGACTCGAATATGCCCGCAACA
>JABDKV010000276.1 GCA_013002045.1 Gammaproteobacteria bacterium | reverse complement strand
TGAATCATCGTCGCCGTCGTCGCTTGAATCATCGTCGCCGTCGTCGCTTGAATCGTCGTCGCCGTCGTCGCTTGAATCGTCGTCGCTCGAATCATCGTCGTCATCGTCGACGCATGGGTCTACGGATTCGCCCACACGACCCAGTGTTCCCTTAGCCTCGCCACCGAAATCGGCCATGAAATCGCCTTCGAAGCTGGAACTCTCACTGGTCAGTTCGACTCCGATGTTGCCGCCATTCAAGGCGAATAACAGCGCGCCACCGGTCGGCACGAATTCGAAATCGTACAAATCAGTCGGACCACCCGAGTCTTCGAAACCGAAGGCAACGATTTCACCGGTCATCAAGACACCGCTGTAGAGACCGAGGGCACCAAGATCGACATCACCGGAGACAGAAATCGAGCCAGCCACCGGAACGCCAAGCGGATCCAGGATCGCCGAGATCGACAGCGAGCCACCCGGGCCGAAAGAAATCGGAGGACTGGCAGGCCCTGCCGGCTGCAGCAGAACTGCCAGCGGCGTTGCGTTAATCGAGAGCGAGCCTGAAGCCGCTTCATACGCAAGCATGCCGTCGTTATTGAAGGTTACCAGCGGGAACTCGAGTCCAACGTCGAGTAGCGCGCGGCTGCCGTCCTGGTCTTGGGTGACCCCGGCGAGCGGAATCATCGTCGCCAGCATTAAGGCCAGTAATAGTCTGGTGGATTTCATGTGCATGTGCCTCACTTTTAGTGATTGTCTTATCTGATTATTCTTATCGCTCTACTTAAATATATGTAAAGCAAACGGGCCGGCGAAAGCCGGCCCGTTGTCATTATTTATCGCTGGCGCCGCATGGCTCCAAGCGAAAGTATGGCTGATAGCAGCAACCAGGCTGCGGCCGGAATAGGTACTGCCGCGACATCGGCTACGCCGGTGCCGGTCCCGGGAATACCGGAGATGAGGTTATCAAAATCGCTGTTAAAGCTACCCGAATAACCTGTTTGCGCCAGAATAATGCCGCCGAAGCCGCCGTACAGTGCAGCTGCATCGCCGCCTGTCACAGTGAAAATGAACTCGAGAGGATCGCCGGCACCAGCGCCGAACTGGTCCAGCGTACCGGTCAGCAGCGTTCCGGAGTTGTAGCCAAGCTCTGCGACGGTACCGCTGATGGTCAGCGCACCACCGAGCAGATTGCCGGCACTATCGATAACCGCATCCAACTGGAACAGACCACCCGCGATCGCTGCCTGATCGGTGTCAGTATAGTTAATGTCGAGTGCGAAGCCGCTCGCCGACAGTGAGTCGGTCGCGGCGTCGTAAGAAACATCGATAAATGAGCTGATAATGTCAGGGCTGTCTTGCAGGACCAGGTTAAGAGGTGCCGCCTGAGCAGCCGAGCCCAGAGCGAAAACGGCAAAGCACGTGAGTATTGAGCGTCGAAGCATTGGATTTGTCCCTTGGTGTTCTTGTATGTCGCGTTATTAGTGTTCTAAGGATCATGGCGACGGATTACCGTCGTCTTATTCTCTTGCGGGTCAGGATAGGACTCGGGCTATAAAAATGCAAGCTTGATCGCATCCTCATATGTCACAGATTCTTAAATGAAATGAGATATTTGCGGTTCGACATAATTGGCAAGAGCACCGTTGGCTGGACTGCATTGGCACTGGCTCGCTTGCGGTCGCCGCCGACGACTGGTATAAAGTCGCGCTCGGTCGCGAGGGTGCCGCCCCGCGTCATTGAAAAAACTCAGCAGGATCAGTCATGTCCAAAATCTGTCAGGTCACCGGCAAACGGCCGACCAGCGGAAACAATGTGTCCCACGCGAACAACAGGACGCGTCGCCGTTTTCTCCCCAACCTGCATACCCATCGTATCTGGGTTGAGAGTGAGAAACGTTATGTCAAGTTGCGCCTGTCGACCAAGGGCCTGCGCCTGATCGACAAGCACGGCATCGACAAGGTTTTGTCGGACCTGCGCGCGCGCGGCGAGAAGGTGTAAGGAGAATCAGATGGCCAGTAATCGTGAAAAAATCCGCCTGCGTTCGACTGCCGGCACCGGTCACTTCTACACGACCACCAAGAACAAGCGTTTGCATCCGGAGAAGATGGAGACGATGAAATACGATCCGCGTGTGCGTAAGCATGTGATGTACAAGGAAGCGAAGATCAAGTAGCGGTCTTCGTTACAGCGAATCCAGGGGAGCCGGGCACAGCCCGGCTTTTTTGTGCGCCGAAATCCAGCGGCGCGGCGGCGCGCGCAGCGCGCGTAGGAGGGGCTTTAGCCCCGATTGGGCTGTTACGCGGGAAGAAGGCGTCGTTGGAAAGAGGTCGGGACTGAAGTCCCTCCTACGGCGGCTGCGCCGCCTGAAGAATCGCGGCTGAAGCCGCTCCTACGGGGGAGGGACGGGGAGGGACGAAAAAAGCCGGGCTGGACCCGGCTTTTTGTGGTTATTGGTTGTGCTGGTGTCAGGCCATCTGGTAGCCGCGCAGGCGCACGGCGAAGTCCTGTAGTGCGCGAATGCCACTCTGTTCTGCCTGCGCCATCCACTCACGCAGGTTTTCCAGCAGCTTCTCGTTGCTGTAGTTACCCGCACCATTCCAAAGCTGGGTGAGGCGCTCGCGGAACTCGTGCACGGTCGCCAGGGCCTGGTTACTTTCAAGCAACTTGCCGAGATCTCGATGCGAGCGATCGTCGAGCAATTTAGGTTGGCGAACCAGCAGTAAGCGGGCACGACGTGCCAGCCGCGCCGGCAGTTTCTCACCTTCTGAGTCGAGCACCGGCAGCGTGACGCGGCGACTGTAATCGCGCAATACGTGCATACGATTGACCAGTACTGCCCGCAAGGTTTCCACGTCGATTTGGTTAGCCTTTGGTTCAATCCGGGGCTGGGGTGCCACCTTGCGTACCTTGGCCAGGCCAAATGCGCTCAGCACCTTGATATAGAACCAGCCCATGTCGAACTCCCACGGCCGTACCGAGAACTTCGACGAGGTCGGGAATGCATGATGGTTGTTGTGCAACTCCTCGCCACCAAGGAACAGTCCCCAGGGCACGATATTCGTTGCAGCATCGTCACATTCAAAGTTGCGATACCCGGTGTGATGTCCAAGGCCGTTGATAACGCCTGCAGCAAAAAACGGGATAGTCGCCATCTGGATGGCGAACATCGTGATACCGATCGGGCCAAACAAAACGGCATTGGCGACCAGCATGCTGTAGATGCCGACGTAAGAAAACTTCTGATAAATGTTGCGCTCGAGCCAGTCGTCTGGTGCACCCCGTCCAAACTGTTCGATAGTCTCGGCATTGCCGGCCTCATCGCGATACAGTTCAGCGCCTTCGAGAACGACTTTCTTCAGGCCGTAAACTCGCGGACTGTGCGGATCGTCTTCGGTCTCGCAACGTGCATGGTGCTTGCGATGAATCGCAACCCATTCACGCGTGCTGATACCCGTCGTCATCCACAACCAGAAGCGGGCGAAGTGGCGCAACGCCGGATGCAGATCGAGCCCACGGTGTGCCTGATCCCGATGCAGGTACAGCGTGACGGCGCCTATGGTCACCTGCATGTAAACCAGCGTAATAAGGACGTATCCCCACCAGGGAAGATCCAGCAAACCGTTCAAATATTCCATCGACAAAACCTGTAGGCAACAGCGGCCCGGCAATATAACTTATGAACTGGGGGCAAACCAGAAAATTTCCAGTATCGTTACTGGTCTTTATAGCGGTCGCCGCGCTGCACAAGACGGTCGCAGATCACATTATTGGCGAATTTCGATGCCTGAGCTGCCTGAAGTAGAAATCACCCGACGTGGCATCGCGCCCAGCATTATTGATGCTGCGGTGCAACGGATTATTGTACGACAGCGACAATTGCGCTGGCCGGTACCGCGGGCGCTCGAGCGCGACCTGATCGGCCAGTCCATAACAGACGTCGATCGGCGCGCTAAGTTCATACTCATTCGCAGCGCCACGGGCACACTGATCACTCACCTCGGCATGTCGGGCAGCCTGCGGGTGCTGCCACACGACACGCCACCACGGTTGCACGATCACGTCGATATCGAGTTCGACAGCGGTCATTTGCTGCGTTACACCGATCCGCGCCGTTTCGGCTGCCTGCTGTGGACCCGACGCGACCCACTTCGTCACAAGCTGCTGGCCAGGCTCGGCCCGGAACCGCTGACTGACGACTTTGACTCCGCCTATCTCTATGCGAAAACGCGCGGGCGTAAGGCACCCATTAAGCAATTCATCATGAATGCCGCCATCGTTGTCGGTGTTGGCAACATCTACGCAAGCGAGGCGTTATTCCTCGCCGGCATACACCCCCGGCGCGCGGCAGGCCGTATCAGTCGCGCACGCGTGGCAACACTGGTCGAGACCATCAGGAAGGTCCTCAATGATGCCATTGCGGTCGGTGGTACGACGCTGCGGGACTTCACCGGGGGCGACGGTCAGCCCGGCTATTTCCAGCTAAGCCTGCGGGTCTATGACCGCGAGGGTGAAGCGTGCGAAAACTGCGCCACACCTATCCGGCGAATCGTGCTTGGACAGCGCTCGAGCTTCTATTGCCCGCTCTGCCAGACCTGAGCTCAGTAGACGCGCCCTGCTCCTTCGCCGCGCGGATCTGATGCCGCCTCGACCTCACCGCTTTGCGGGTCCCAGGTAATGACCTGCAGGTTGCCATAGTTACGACCGCTGGGCCGCAACTTGTGACCGAAAGCCTGCAGCGTCTTTTGTTCCGCCTCACTCAGCGCAGCACGTTCATAAGTGATCGAATCAGGCATGTACTGATGGTGATAACGCGGTAGCGCCACCATTTCGCTGGCGTCGAGACCATCGAGGAAACCAAGCGTGCCCAGCAGCACCATGCTGATGATGCGACTGCCACCCGGTGTCCCGAGAATGGCGTGCCCATGTTCGTTTGATGAAACGATCGTCGGTGTCATGCTCGATAACATGCGTTTGCCAGGTGCGATGGCATTGGCATCGGCGCCAATCAGCTCGTAGCCATTCGGTACGCCAGGCTTGATGGAAAAGTCATCCATTTCGTTGTTTAGCAACACACCGGTGCCCGGAGCCATGAAGCCGGAGCCAAACCAGAAGTTGATCGACATCGTTGCGGCCACCATGTTGCCGTCGCGGTCGAGCACACTGAAATGGGTCGTTTGTGTACCTCCGTTGGCATCATCGAGCACACCTGGCAGGCTGGCGCTGGCTGTCGCGCGATCGATATTGATCGATGTGCGCTGACCTTCTGCGTAGTACCGATGCGTCAGTCGCTTTACCGGCACATCGACAAAATCGGGATCACCCAGATAGGCCGCCCGATCGCGAAAAGCGCGGCGCATTGCTTCGACCACCAGGTGCTTCTGCGTGGTGCTGTCGAGATCCGTCATGCGATAACCGTCGAGTATGTGCAAGGCGTTAATCAGCGCCACGCCGCCAGCCGACGGCGGTGGCGCAGTCACAATGCGGTAGTCGCCGAAATCAGCCTGCAGCGGCGCGCGCTCCCTGACCTCGTAGTTGGCCAGGTCATCAAGAGTCCAGATGCCTCCTGCTGCACGAGCGCCACGCACCAGCCGGCGGGCAACACGTCCCTTGTAAAAACCATCGGCGCCGCGATCGGCGATGGCCGTCAGTGTTTTGGCCAGATCGGGATTCTTAATCGTCTCGCCGACTTGCGGTGCCTTGCCATCGCGCAGATAAACCTTAGCCGCTGCCGGCCAGCGATTGAGTAACGTTTCCTTATAGCGCAACCCGGCCACCAGTCGCTCCGAGGCCGGGTAACCGTCACGCGCCAGGCGAATGGCCGGTTGCAGACTCTGGCTTAGCGGCAGCTTGCCGTAACGTGCCGCAATGTGTTCGAGCGCCGCCGGTGAACCCGGGATGCCGGCAGCCAATGGACCGTCTACTGAGGCCCGCGGGATCGGTTCGCCGGCTTCATCGAGGTACATGTCGCGGGTCGCAGCGCCTGGTGCAACTTCACGACCGTCGACCACCACCGGTGCTGCGGGACCGGCCGCATCGAGCAGCCAGAATCCTCCGCCGCCGAGACCAGAGCCAGCCGGCTCGACAACGGCCAGCGCGGCACTGACGGCCACCGCGGCGTCGAAAGCATTACCACCGGCGGCGAGGATGTCCATCCCGGCCTGTGTCGCCAGCGGATGCGCACTGGCGATCGCCGCTTTTTCCGGCACCGGTTCGACCGCATCCGCGACTGCTGCGAGCGGGGACGCCATCAACAACAGCGACAGGAAAATCGTTCTCGTCAGGATCATTTGTCAGGTTCCTCTTGTACAAGCCGCGTGTATTTGGTCATCAGCTGGTCGCGACTCTCTTCACGTTTGGGGTCGAGGGGAATGCAATCTACCGGGCAAACCTGCTGGCATTGTGGCTCGTCGAAGTGGCCAACGCACTCGGTGCAGCGATCAGGGTCGATATGCCAACGTATCGGTCCCATGTAAATGGCCTCGTTCGGGCATTCCGGTTCGCACACATCGCAATTGATGCATTCATCAGTGATCTTCAGAGCCATGGTCGTCAGCTTTTGCCGTAGTGCTCGATCAAGGCGTCACAAACCAGCGGGTGCACGAATTTGCTTACGTCACCACCGAACGACGCAACCTCGCGTACCAGCGTCGACGAGATATAGGTGAATTGTTCGGCCGGGGTCAGAAACACCGTCTCTACGTTTGGTGCAATTTGTCTCGACATTGTTGCCAGCTGAAATTCGAACTCGAAATCCGATACGGCCCGCAGGCCGCGAATCATCACGGGCAAACCGCGTTTTGTTGCGAAGTCGACAGTTAGTCCCTCGTAACCGGTGACCTCGACGTTGTCGAGCTCACCCAGCACCTCGCGAGCCATGGCCACGCGACGCTCCAGTGGAAACGTCGGTTCCTTACGCGGGTTGGCAGCAATCGCCACTACCACACGATCGAATATCGTCGCCGCCCGCCGCACAAGATCCGAATGCCCGTTGGTAATGGGGTCAAAGGTGCCCGGGTACATCGCTGCAGGACTCATGCTACATCCATTGGTTCACTGACGGCCAGATGATACCCCACCCGACCAGCGCGCTTGCTGCGCAGCAGGCGCCAACTGTCGGGCAACGCCGGTACCGGGTCTGTGGCGAGCTGCTCGAAGTAAATGCGTGCCCCCGGGTTGAGCCGCGCTGGCGAGGCCAGCAGCGGCAGCAGCCAGTCCCACGGCCGATCATCGAAGGGCGGATCGACAAACACCACATCGAAGCCGCAGGCCGTGTGTTCAAGGTAGCGGCGCGCATCGGACCGTTCCAGCCGCCCGCTGTCGCAGTCGAGCGTCTGCAGATGCGCCCCGATGGCATCGAGCGCCTGCGACTCGCGATCGACAAAAACCACTTCGCCGGCACCGCGCGACAGCGCCTCGAGGCCAAGAGCACCACTGCCGGCGTAAAGATCGAGACAGCGGGCACCTGCGATCACCGGTTGTAGCCAGTTGAACACCGTCTCCCGTACCCGGTCGGGTGTGGGGCGGATGTCGGCCAGCGACGGGAAATCCAGGCGGCGGCCACGCCATTGCCCACCAATGATCCTAAACCGGTCCGTCTGCCTGCCTTGTCGTCGTCGTTGCGCCAACCCTGTGCTCCGTTGTGTTTTGCCGCGCTGCTCGGCACACTGCCGCACGTGACATTCATGATCAAAATCTATGTTCGGAAAGAATAAAGCATCCGGCGACGAGAACGCTGCCGAAGCGGTGAAAGAAACGAAAAAACCCGGTTTCGTCAAGCGGCTGCGGGCGCGCCTGAACCAGGGTGATTCGTGGCTCACCATGGATGTCGCCGACCTGATCCCGGGTGGCAAGATCGATGAGCTGACCCTGGAAGAACTCGAGACCCGCCTGCTGACCGGCGATGTTGGCATAGACGCGACGGAAAAAATCATCGGCAATCTCGAAAGCAAGCTGCGTCGTACCGAGCTCAAGGACCTGCAGGCACTGGGCCAGGCCTTGCGCAGCGAGTTGCGTGAAATACTCGAGCCAGTCAGCAAGCCGCTGCAGGTCGACAGCAGTCGCAAGCCTTACGTAATACTCATGGTCGGCGTCAACGGTGCCGGCAAGACCACAACGATTGGCAAACTGTCGCGCCGATTCCTCGACCAGGGACACAGCGTGATGCTCGCCGCCGGCGATACCTTTCGGGCGGCAGCCGTCGAGCAGCTCCAGACCTGGGGACAGCGCAACGATGTTCCGGTTATCGCGCAGCAGCCCGGGGCCGACCCGGCTGCGGTCGTTTACGATGCGCTGGAAGCAGCTAAGGCACGCGGCATCGATGTCCTGATCGCCGACACTGCAGGTCGGCTGCATACCCAGGACAACCTGATGGACGAGTTGCGCAAGGTTAAACGGGTCTTGTCCCGACTCGATGAGCAGGCGCCCGATGAAACCATGTTGATTATTGATGCCGGTAACGGACAGAACGCCCTGGTCCAGGCGCAGCAATTTCACGAAGCTATCGGTCTGACCGGACTGACCATCACCAAGCTCGATGGCACAGCCAAAGGTGGCATCCTGGTGGCCATCGCGCAGCAATTGCAGATCCCGATCCGTTTTATCGGTGTTGGCGAGCAGGCTGCCGATCTTGGTGTGTTTTCTGCCGATGACTATGTCGATGCATTGCTGAGTTCCAATACCGAATGATCCGGTTTCAAAACGTCTACAAACGCTACAGCAGCGGCCGTGAGGCGCTTAGCAACATGACGTTCCATATCGCGCCAGGGGAAATGGTTTTCCTTACCGGTCACTCGGGTGCGGGTAAAAGCACGCTGCTGAAACTGATCGCGCTGATTGAAAGACCGACGCGCGGCCAGATCGCGATTCGGGGAAAAAACATCACTCACATCACGCGACGCCAGATACCGGCACACCGGCGTGCGATTGGCATGGTGTTTCAGGATCACAAGTTGCTACTCGACCGCAGCATCTACGATAACGTCGCCCTGCCCCTGATTATCAGCGGTGTCGCCGAGCGCGAGATCGGTCGCCGGGTACGCGCCGCACTTGACCAGGTGGGACTGCTGGGTCGCGAGCAGCGATCACCCGATGAATTATCACAGGGGGAACAACAGCGTGTTGGCATCGCCCGCGCGGTTGTCAGCAAGCCGCCGCTGCTGATCGCCGATGAACCAACCGGTAATCTCGATCCGGCTCTGTCGCTGGAAATCATGAAGTTGTTCATGCGTTTCAACTCGGTTGGGGTCACGGTGGTCATTGCCTCGCATGACCTTGGCCTGGTTGAACGACTGGGTCACCGTGTGATTCGTCTCGGTGACGGCAGACTCGACCAGGCCGTTTAGAGATGAGCGAGACCACTGCCGCAACCGCACCCGTGCCGTTAGCCACCCGCGTACGCAGTTACTTCCTGCGTCATGTGCAGACCGCTGTCGGCGCGCTGGGCCGCATGACCCGGGAGCCAATGGCTTCGGCTATGACTATCGCTGTAATTGGCATAGCGCTGGCGCTGCCGGCTGCGCTGCAGCTGCTGGTAGTCAATGGCAAGGCCATCAGTGGCAGCTGGGACAGCGTCGCCGATGTTTCGGTCTACCTGCAACAGGGCCTGTCGAGCGAACGCGTGACGCAACTCGCCGCTGAACTGGAAGACTGGCCTGAGGTGCGTGCGGTCGCGATCATCGATCCCGGAAGCGCTCTCGAGGAATTCTCACGTGCATCGGGGTTCGGCGAAGCGATGACAGCTCTTAAGGACAATCCGTTGCCCGCCTCCCTGGTAGTCACGCCACAAAGCGACTATACCGATGCCGAGTCTGTTGCCGGACTGGTCGAAGCCCTCGAACTGGTGCCCGAGGCCGACATCGTGCAGGTCGATACCGGCTGGGTTAAACGCTTCAATGCCATCCTGGAACTGGTACGTCGCGCAGTAATACTGACAGCGATATTGCTGGCCCTCGCGGTCGTATTGATTGTTGGCAACACCATTCGTCTCGATATCCAGAACCGCCGTGCCGAGATCGAGGTCACCAAGCTGGTGGGTGGCAGCGATGCTTTTGTACGCCGTCCATTCCTGTACAGCGGACTGTGGTTTGGACTGGCCGGGGGGCTGCTGGCACTGGCGCTGATCGGCACCGGCTACCTGCTGCTACGTGGGCCGGTGGCGCGGCTGGCTGGAGAATACGGCAGTGGCTTCGTCCTGCACGGGGCAGACGCCAGTTCCGCGCTGGGACTGTTTTTGACCGGCGGACTGCTTGGCTGGGCAGGCTCGTGGGTGGCAACCACCCGGCATCTGAGACGCATAGAGCCAAGTTGATATCAAGTTGTTGTATTTGTTATAATTTTTTCTCTACCTATAATGGAACCGGAGGCTGTTTTTAGCACTCTAACGATGCGAGTGCTAGAATACTGGCCCAGATTGAGGGAGGAAAAATATCTATGGCGACCTCTGCGTTAGCCGTCAACAACCAGGCATTGGTGCCCACCGTACCGGTCGGCAGCCTCGATGCCTATATCGATGCCGTATCCAGGGTTCCGGTTCTGACCCGGGAAGAGGAAGTGCGCCTGGCTCACCGGTTCCGCGATGATAACGACCTCGAAGCCGCGCGTTCGCTGGTAATCGCGCACCTGCGCTTCGTCGTCCACATCGCCCGCTCCTACAGCGGCTATGGTCTGCAGCTCGGCGACCTGGTGCAGGAAGGCAATATCGGGCTGATGAAGGCGGTCAAACGTTTCGATCCGGAATATGGCGTACGGCTGGTGTCGTTTGCCGTGCACTGGATCCGCGCCGAAATACACGAATTCGTGTTGCGCAACTGGCGCATTGTCAAAGTCGCCACTACCAAGGCGCAGCGCAAGTTGTTCTTTAACCTGCGTAAGGCCAAGAAGCACCTCGGCTGGCTCAGTGCAGATGAAACTGCAGCCGTTGCCGATGACCTCGGTGTGTCCGCGAAAGAAGTCAATGAAATGGAGAAGCGTCTTTACGCACGCGATCTCGGCTTTGACGCACCGGACAACGACGATGACGAGTCGGCGGTTTATTCGCCGTCGCTATACCTGACCAGTGGAGATGTCGATCCGCAGAAACTGGTCGTCGATGACGATCTTGCCAATGATCGACGTGAATCGATGTTCGATGCATTGGAAGAACTCGACCAGCGCAGTCGCAACATTCTCGAAAGCCGCTGGCTGACTGAGAAAAAGCGCACACTGCAGGACCTGGCCAACGAGTATGGCGTTTCGGCTGAACGCATTCGCCAGATCGAGGCTGCCGCTATCAAGAAGCTGAAGGCGGCCGTAGCAGCCTGACCCGCGATGGGTCGCACAGCGACCGTTGCAGGGCATCTGCCCCGATTCTTTCTACCCACATCCGTCGATGTTGTTAAAGATGGCCGCCGGCGCGGCCATCGACGCCTGCAGCTGCCCCTGCATCCGGCCGGCGTGCCCCATGCCATAAACTTTAACTTGACCCCCGGACGAGGCAGCGACAGTATCTGGCGCCATCTCTTCTACACTACCTGGGGAAATCGAAATGGCATCAGTAGCCCGAGTTACCGAAATCATCGCCTCGTCGACGAAAAGCTTTGACGATGCAGTCGAAGCGGGCGTCGACCGCGCTACCAAGACACTGAGCAACGTTCGCGGCGCCTGGGTCGAAGGCCAGAAAGTCGTTATCGACAACGGTCGCATCAGCGAATGGCGTGTGACGCTCAAAGTCACGTTCGTCCTCGAAGACTAAGCGCCTGACGGTCCTCGACCGCAGCTCAGCGATGAAAAACTACAAGACTATAGGCGGCCTCCTGCTGGCGCTGGTGGCCGCCTACTTTGGCTGGGACACTGTTACCGACAGCGGCAACACTGCCTCAGACTCTGCGGCACCCACCACCATCGAGCCTGCTCGTGGAGCAGACAGTCGTGACCGCAGCGAAGCGCCGGTCAGCGATAACGACTACCGCGATGCTGCCGATCGCATCGTTGACGCATTTGAAGCGGGACAGGGCGATCTGTGGATCGAAGCGGGCGGCAGGGTCAGCCGGGTGTTGAGCGATGACAACGAAGGCTCGCGTCACCAGCGCTTCATTGTTCGGCTAGCGAATGATCATACGATCCTGATTGCGCACAATATCGACCTTGCTCAACGCGTGCCGTTGAAAATGGGAGACGCGGTCAGCTTTTACGGCGAATACGAGTGGAACGAACGCGGCGGTGTCATTCACTGGACCCATCACGATCCACGCGGGCGTCGGGACGGTGGGTGGATCCGGCACAAGAACACCACCTACCGCTGAGGTTAACGCCGTAATGCGCCTTCTGGCGCGACACCGGTGCCATGGCCGGGGGGTGTTGTCGTGATAAAGAATCGGGGCTGAAGCCCCTCCTACGGCGGCGGAGCCGCCATTGCGGCTGAAGCCGCTCCTACAGGGGGATGCCGACTTTGCGGTACAGGGCGGATAGCAGCCAGATCGGGCCGATCATCAGGAATTGCAGGTCTTTGAAGAATGACGGTCGTTTGCCCTCGATGGCATGACCGATGAACTGGCCTATCCAGGCAACGACGAATATGCCGATCGACAACTGCCACAGCGGCACGTTGAGTCCATCCATCCAGACCAGCAATGCCACCATCGCACCGGTCACAAAGACCATGCCTATGGCCAGTGTGAACGACATGATGAAGTAGTAGACCAGCGCCGCTAACATGAACAACGTACCCCAGTTCATCAGCGGCGAAACCTGCTCGAACACCGCCGGTACCGGCGCCGACCACAGCAAGCCGACCAGGCTCAATACAATCAGCGGCACGCATATCCAGTGCAGGAACTTGTTGGTGGCGTTCTGGTGACTTTCGCCGTATTCGTCGAGCCACTCGTTTACCGGTTGCATCTGATTGTCCCCCAACGATTTTTCCCAAGATAGCGCCGCCGGCTGGTGCACTGCAAGAAGCACGGAATCTTCGCGCGCCGGCGCACTCCAATTAGAGAGTAGAATAGACCTATTCCCAATGCGGGGGCCAGCTTATGCTGCGCACAATTTTTCTGATGACCAGTCTGGCAGTGACTGCGATGGCGTGGGCGAGCGAGTCTCCGGCAGCCGCTGACGACATCCGGCAACAGACCGCCGCAAACGCAGACAGCGAATCGGACACGGCAAGCGAAAACGAGGCTACCGAAGTGTCGACTGTCGTGGCCGGTAACGAACGATTTCGTTACACCATGAAACTGGTTCGAAAACACGCTCCAAACCAACGCATGGTCTGTTCGCAGGGTCGCCGCACCGGCTCGCACAAGAACCGGACCTACTGCCGTACCGAAGCCATGGCCAAAGAAGAGAAGGAAGCCGCGCGTGAATTCCTGCTCGAGGCCATGCGTCACAAGAACTGAACCACTGCCTTTTCTTCTTTATTGGTCGTCCTCATCTTGAAAGGCGACCGGTCCCCACCCATCTCTATCTATTATTCTTACTAATTGAACCAGGGAGTTGTATCACCATGTCTAAGCTGAGCAAGCTGTTTGTTCTCGCGTTGGTCGTCGCCATTGGCGGCACCGCCTGCACGACTATCAATCCGTACACCCGCGAGGAGCAGACCTCCAAGGCCGTCAAGGGCGCCGCCATTGGCGCAGCCGTTGGTGCTGTCGCCGGCATTATCTCCGGTGACGACAGCCGGGAGCGTCGCAAACGCGCGTTGATCGGCGCCGGACTGGGTGGACTGACTGGTGCCGGTGTCGGTTATTACATGGATGTTCAGGAAGCAAAATTGCGCCAGGAACTGGAAGCTACCGGTGTCAGCGTGACTCGCCTTGGCGACAACATCGTGCTGAACATGCCCGGCAATATCACATTCGACACCAACCAGGCCGAGATCAAGGCAGGGTTTTATGACGTGCTCGACTCTGTCGCCCTGGTGCTGAACGAGTACGAGAAAACCCTGGTCGAGGTTGCCGGTCATACTGACAGCACCGGTACTGATGCCATTAACCAGCCTTTGTCAGAGCGACGTGCGGACAGTGTTGCCCGTTATCTCGTCAGTCGTGACGTCGAAGCGCTGCGCATCGAAGCATTCGGTCTCAGCTCGAAGTACCCGGTGGCTACCAATGAAACTGCTGCAGGTCGCCAGCTGAATCGTCGCGTGGAAATCACGCTGGTACCGATCGTCAGCCGCTAGGGCTCGACAGCTCTCGCCGCTGCCTCGACCGCCTCGGCCACATTCAGGTGGACGTTGCGGTCGAGCGCATCGGGAACCAGGTCGTATTCACCGGCCTGGCTGGCTATTGAGCGAGCCGCTGCAATCAACATCGCATCGGTAAAGCCCGTTGCCCGCGCCTGCAAGGCACCGCGAAATAACCCGGGGAAACCCAGTACGTTATTGATGCTCTTGCCATCTGCGGCAAAAGCGGCACCTGCCTCCAGGGCCGTCGATGGCTCGATCTCGGGGTCGGGATTCGATAGCGCCAGTATTATCTGACCCTTGCGGATCATTTCCGGCTTGATCAGGCCTTTGACGCCGGTGGTTGCGACGACGATATCGGCATTCTGCATCACCTCTTCCAGCGTTGCCGGCTCACCACCCATTTGTTGCAGCCGTTGCTGCGCCTGAGGATTAAGATCGGCGCCCATGACATGACCAAGACCCGAATGAGTCAGCAAGCGCACGATGCCTATGCCGGCCGCACCGAGTCCGACCTGTCCAACCGTGCTCTCTTCGAGACGACGACCGACCCGGTCGCATGCATTCAGTAACGCCGCCAGTGTCACCACGGCGGTACCGTGCTGGTCGTCATGAAGCACCGGCTTATCGAGACGATCGATCAGCGCACGCTCGATTTCGAAGCAGGCGGGTGCAGCAATATCTTCCAGCTGGATGCCGCCAAAACTCGGCGCAATAGATTCGACCGTGCGGATGACTTCCTGCGGATCGGTACTATCGAGCAGGATTGGCACACCGGTCAGATCTGCAAAGTCGGCCAGCAAGGCCGCCTTGCCCTCCATTACCGGCAGCCCCGCCAACGCGCCTATATTGCCAAGCCCCAGGATGGCCGTGCCGTTGGTAACAATAGCAACGGAATTGCCCATGTTGGTCCAGTCCCAGGCGCGCTCCGGGTTCTCCTGGATCGCCAGGCAAACCCGCGCCACACCCGGGGTATAGATATCGCGCAATACCTGTTGTGACTCGATATGAACACGCGACACCGTACGGATCTTGCCACCCGCATGCCGATTGAATACCCGGTCCGAACGACCCAGCACCCGGGCCCCGGATAAATCGTCGATTTCTTTGAATACCTGGCGATCGGCCTCGGCATCCATATCCAGGGTGACTTCCCACACTGTCTTGCCACCCTCGCGGTGGACCATGCTCAGGTGATCGACCGTCAGGTCATGCTCGCCGATGACGGCCAGAATCCTGGCCAGGTTGCCCGGCTTGTGCTCCGATTCGATCAGGATAATCTCTGGGATTTTCATGCATGGCTCCGGTGCGGGTTGCGGCAGCTAGTGTACCGCCGCCTACACCCAAAATATCGGCCCCCACCCAATCCCCTGTAGGAGCGGCCTCAGCCGCGATTCTGTCTCACAGTGAATCTTCGCGGACAAAGAATGCTTCGTGAGGGGCTGGCTTTGTGAGCCCCGGCCTTTCGCGGCTAAATCCGTCAGGCCATCCATGGCCTGACGGAATCGGGCGCGTCTTGTTCGGGCGTCCTGCTTCACGCGCCGCGCACGACGCCTCGAAAGGCCTGGGCTCCTGAAGCCAGCTCTCGCGAGATTGGAGTGACTCGACTTCGGGTCCCGGGCGCAGCTGTAGGAGCAGCTCCAACTGCGATTCATTCGGCTGGCACTACGTGAGAAAGAAAGAGATCGGGGCTGAAGCCCCTCCTACGGCGGCGGCGCCGCCTATTGCTGCATGCGCAGCGGGATGGTGCCGGTTTGCGAAAACGGAATCGCGCTGACCAGGGGCAGGTTGATCTGCACATCACCGCTCA
>JABDKV010000191.1 GCA_013002045.1 Gammaproteobacteria bacterium | reverse complement strand
TTGATGCCGGAACCAAAGGTGCCAATCCACAACTCCCCTGTGCTGCTTTGGGCAAAAGACGAAATTAGCGGACTGCTCAGGCCGCTGTCTGCTCGTGACCGCGGAACGTGGTGACCGAATGACCAGGAACGCGGGTTCCATGCGTTGACACCGTTTAATTGTGTGCCGACCCAGAGCACACCGCTGCGATCCTGAAACATCGACATGATGTTGTCGCCGCTGAGGCTGGTTTCGTCGGCTGGGTCATGCAGATACCGTGTGAATGTGCCGGTATCCCGGTTCATGAGATTCAGCCCGGCAGCCGTTCCGATCCACAATCGCTGGCTCGAATCTTCAAAAATGACCTGCACGCGGTCGTCGCTCAGGCTTCCCGGTATGTCGTCCTGGTGCCGGTAGTGGTGAAAGATCTGGCTTCCCGCGTCCAGTCGGTTGAGTCCGCCGGCAAACGTCCCGGCCCAGACTGTTCCCGCGCTATCGATGTACATCGATTCGACTATGTTGTCGGAGAGACTGTTCGGGTCGGCCGGATCATTCAGGTACCGTGTAACCGCGCCTGTTTCCGGGTCGATCCTGTTCAGACCCTGTTGTGTCGCTGCCCACAGCGCCCCGGACGGATCTCGGGCGAGTTCGTAGATATCGTCATTGCTCAGAGATTCCGGGTTTGCCGGGTCGTGGCTGAAATGGGTGACCGAGCCCGATCCGGTGTCGAGACGGTTTACACCGCTGCCACGTGTGCCTATCCACACCACCCCTGCACCGGTAGCTACAACGGTGCTGACGTGGTCGTCGGCAATGGTGGTCGGATCGAAGGGCGCATGTTTGTACGTCCTGAAATTGTCATTTGTTGAATCCCACCGAGCGAGGCCGCCGCCATCGGTGGCCATCCAGATATCGCCGTTCTCATCGACGGCCATATCGCTAACGAAGTCATTTTCGAGTGCATTGCTGGAAGAGCGATCGCGGCGATAGATCGTGAACTCGTAGCCGTTGAAGCGATTGACCCCGTTCTCGGTTGCAAACCACAGTAAGCCGCTTTGATCCTGGACAATGGCCTGGATGTTGCTTTGAGACAGGCCGTCATCGATCGACAAGCGTTGGAAACGCATGGTGGTTTCTGCCTGGACTGCAGATGCTGTGACCAGGCATACATTCAGCAGCGACCAGCCGGCAGCCAGCTTCAGAATGGAGCCAATTGTGCGTCCGGCACGGGGCCGGTTGCCATTTAACATTATTTAATCGTAATAGTTTGCGCTGCCGGCTGGCGTGATTTGGCTCTCGAAAACAGAGCGTGGGGCCTCGACGGCCCCACGACATCTGTATTTTTCCGATGACTCGAGCCTATTCCTGCTCGACCCAGTGATTGATCGAGGCCGACTCAGCATTAGTCCAGAGATAGCCGTTTTGCCACAAGTAGCCGTTCTGCCACAGGTAGCCTGAAGACTCGGCATGACTGTTACGCCACAGGTAGCCGTCTGCACGGACATTGTTGGTCCAGAGGTAGCCGTTTTGCCACAGATAGCCGTTTTTCCACAAGTAGCCGTTTTTCCACAAGTAGCCCTGTCCGGAGGCGGCGCCGTTGCGCCACAGATAGCCGTCCTGTTCCATCAGGTAGAACTCGCCACTCTCGCGCTGGTTGGCGCGGCCACCGAAGTGCATGCTGCCATCGAGATCGGCTTTGACGTCAAGACCGTTATTGGCGCAATCGTAGTTTGCTGCATAGACCGAATCGTGCGCGTTGGCGAGTCCGGCACCCTGCTGGAAGATGCTGTAGGCGAGCGATCCGTCGCTTTTGAGCGCCGGCCGTGCGCCGCTCATGATCTTGCACTTGACCTGGTCGGGGCTAAGTCCAGGCTCGGCCTGCAGGATCAGCGCGGCTATGCCACTGACAATGCTTGCTGCCTGCGACGTGCCCGACATCGAGAAGAATGAAGCGCCGTCGTGAAATTCGGGGTGTGCCAGCGCAATCTGTGAATCGTCCTGCATCGCGGCCATGATGTGCCCGCCCGGCGCTATGATTTCCGGCTTGACGAAGCCCTCGAAAGTTGGGCCGGCAGCCGAGAAGCGCGCCAGGCGGTCGTCGCTGAGATCGGCTGGCGTATTGTTGTCAGTCATCGCGCCAACTGTGATGATATACGGCACATTGCCCGGCACCCCGATGGTCTGGGCTTCAGGCCCCGAGTTGCCGGCTGATGCCACAACAATGATGCCGGCATCCCAGGCAGCCATGACGGCCTGGTTTAGCGGATCATCCCAGTAATGCGATTGCGCGGTCGCGCTTAGCGACATGTTGATTATCCGAATATTGTAGGTTGCGGCGTTATCTATAGCCCATTGCACACCGCGGATAACGTCCGCGTACGTGCCGCGCCCGTCAGCGTCAAAAACCTTGATCGAAACGAGATCGGCATCGGGTGCAATCCCGTTGTATTTGCCTACATTGGAGAGTTTGCTGTTAAAACCGGCGCTGGCCACATGCGATCCATGACCACTGTCATCGTTATCAAACTCGGACAGGCCGGAATAACCCTTGCGCTTGCTGTAATAGCCGGTCGTAACGCGATCGGTTCGCGCGTCGTAAGCTGCCATGATGCGACTGTTTTCCCGGGTGTCGCCTGACAGTCCGGGACCGGTATAAATGCCGGAGTCGACAATGGCCACACCGACGCCATCGCCAGTGATGCCCTGTGCATGCAACTGATCGGCATCGACGAGGGCCGGGTAATCAGAATACGCATCGCCCGCCACACCCTCGTCCGACGTGTTACTGGTCTGGTCCGTGGTGCCTCTCGCTTTCTTGCGTGCGGCAGTTTCGGCGACGGCGTTGGCGTGAATACGTAGTGCGGGATAGTAATCCTGCAGCATCCTTAGCTCTTCGGCAGTCAGCTTGACGCCAAGCGCCTTAATCACAGGCAGCTCGTGGGTTACCTCGGCGCCCGTCGCGGCAACAGCATTCACGACTAATTCGTAGTCTCCGCCCTGCACGATATAACCGCTGAGTGATTTTTCGCCGTCCAGTGGCGATGTGAAAAACGCCACACTGAGGGCTACGAGAGCGATCAGGCCAAGCGAGGTTTGAAAGCAGCTATTGCTGTTCATTCGAGGTCATTCCTTTGCTGCAGGGGTTTGCGGATTACGGACGTAATTTAATCAGAATGAACCACTTAGCGCTGTTAACAGCTTGGACCACGGGTGGTGGGAAACTGCGATGTGAATCACATAACGGTGTGTAAAGTGGGCAACGGGGATATTCTGTTTAACGCGGGAGTTGCGACAATCACGCTACGGGCGACGGTTGCGGCAGATTGCCCTGACTTGCGAGGAACGCGGGAATTTCCCCGGGTGCCAGTGGCTGACTAAACAATAGTCCCTGGCCGGCATCGCAGCCCAGTTCAACAAGGAGGGCATGTTGAACTGGGTTTTCGATCCCCTTTGCGATCACCGTCAGCCCCAGCTCGCGGCCGAGTGCAATAACAGCAGCGCAAAAACGTTGCGAAACCGCGTCGCTACCCATAATTTGACTAAACTGACGATCAATTTTGAGTGCATCAATTGGCAATGCTGCCAAGGCCGACAGAGAAACATGGCCGGAGCCAAAGTTGTCCAGAGCAACGCGTAGCCCGAGCGCCTTCAGCTGCCGTATCCTCGCCGGTCCCTGGCGGAAGCGCATCAGGGCGCGCTCAGTGATCTCGAGTTGCAGTCGTTTGCGGTCAAGGCCGGCATCGTCAAGGCTTGCGGCAACCCGGTCTATCAGGTCCGGCCGGGCGAATTCACGTTCCGTGAGAGTGATTGCCAACGCTGGCGGCGGACCGTGCTCGGCACTCAGGTTGTGGGCGAACCTGCATCCTTGCTGCAGCATCCAGTCGGAAATTTGCCCCATGACGCCTATCGTTTCTGCCAGCGGGGTGATCTGATCGGTGCCCA
>JABDKV010000254.1 GCA_013002045.1 Gammaproteobacteria bacterium | reverse complement strand
CCGCGAGCGAGTTGATCAGACCGATATTGGGGCCTTCAGGCGTCTCAATCGGGCACACTCGACCATAGTGGGTCGGGTGCACGTCACGGACTTCGAAGCCGGCACGTTCACGGGTCAGGCCACCGGGCCCGAGGGCCGAGACGCGACGTTTGTGAGTCACTTCCGACAGCGGGTTGTTCTGGTCCATGAACTGCGACAGCTGGCTTGAGCCGAAGAATTCTTTAACTGCGGCCGCCACCGGCTTGGCGTTGATCATCTCCTGTGGCATCAGCCCTTCGGATTCTGCCAGGGTCAGGCGCTCCTTGACGGCGCGCTCGACACGGACCAGGCCGATACGAAAAGCATTCTCGGCCATCTCGCCGACACTACGGACGCGGCGGTTCCCAAGATGGTCAATGTCATCGACCATGCCATTGCCGTTACGTATATCTATGAGGGTACGCAGTGCGTCGATAATATCTTCCGACGACAACACACCGTCACCGGTGATTTCGTCACGGCCGACACGACGATTGAATTTCATGCGACCAACAGGTGACAGATCGTAGCGCTCCGGATTGAAGAACAGGTTCTGGAACAGGTTCTCGGCCGCTTCCTTGGTCGGCGGCTCACCCGGACGCATCATGCGGTAGATCTCGACCAGCGCCTCAAGCTGAGTGCGTGACGGATCGATCCGTAACGTATTCGAAATGTACGGGCCGTTATCGTAGTCATTGATATAGAGCGTTTCGAGCTCTTTGACACTGCTCTCCTGCAGCTTTTCGAGTATCTCTTCAGTGATCTCGTCGTTGGCCTTGGCTACGATTTCGCCGCTGTCGGTATCGACCACGTCATGCGCGACCGTCTTACCGATTAAATAGTCAGTCGGCACTTCCAGCGTCTTGACACGTGATTTTTCCAGTTCGCGAATGTGACGGGCCGTGATGCGGCGACCGGTCTCCACCAGCGTGTCGCCCTTGACCACGATATCGAAGGTCGCGGTTTCACCGCGCAGGCGACTAGGTACGAGGGCGAGCTTGACCGCGCTCTTGGTAAAAGTGAACTTGTTGGTCTCAAAGAACAGCCCAAGAATGTCCTCATCCGACAATCCAAGTGCGCGCAGGATAATGGTCACCGGCAGTTTGCGACGGCGATCGATACGCGCATGCATGTTGTCTTTGGGATCAAACTCGAAATCGAGCCACGATCCACGGTAGGGAATAATGCGTGCCGAGAACAGCAACTTGCCCGACGAGTGCGACTTACCCTTGTCGTGATCGAAGAACACGCCAGGTGAGCGGTGCAACTGCGACACGATCACGCGCTCTGTGCCGTTGATGACAAATGTACCGTTGCCGGTCATCAGCGGCATCTCGCCGAGATAAACTTCCTGCTCCTTGACGTCTTTCGGTGTCTTGGTATCGCTTTCCTTGTCAAAAATGACAAGACGCACCTTGACCCGCAACGGCGCTGCGTAAGTAAGCCCGCGCTGCTGACACTCCTTGACATCGAATACCGGCTGTCCGAGACGGTAGCTTACGTATTCGAGCTGCGCGTTACCTGAATAGCTGACGATCGGAAAAACCGACTGGAAAGCGGCATGCAGCCCTTCCTCTTTGCGGTTTTCAGGCTCGTCGTCACTTTGCAAGAACTTCGCATAAGAATTGAGCTGGATCGACAGCAGGTACGGCACGTCCAAAATCGTCGGGCGCTTGCCGAAATTCTTGCGGATCCGCTTTTTCTCAGTGAAGGTATATGGCATCAGGGCTCACCCTTAGGTTATTCCCACAGGCCCGGGTTTGAATCCGGGAAAAACTAAAAAACAGCGGAGACCGGACTGGCAATCGCTTACCAGCCCGGCCTCTGCTTTCGTTGCACAGTCGCAGTTACTTGATCTCGACAGATGCGCCGGCTTCCTCGAGCTGCTTCTTCAGCTCTTCGGCCTCGTCCTTGCTCACACCTTCCTTGACTGGGGTCGGTGCGCTTTCTACCGCGTCTTTCGCCTCTTTCAGGCCCAGACCAGTGATACCGCGGACTGCCTTAATGACAGCAACCTTGTTGCCGCCAAAGCTGGTCAGCACGACATCAAATTCGGTCTTCTCTTCAGCGGCAGCAGCTTCGGCACCCGGTGCGGCAGCAGCAACAGCTACCGGTGCAGCGGCGCTGACACCCCATTCATCTTCCAGTGCCTTGACCAATTCGACCACTTCCATGATCGGCTTGGCGCTCAGTTCTTTGATCAGGTCTTCGTTCGACATAGCCATTTCTAAAATCTCCAGTTAAAAATCGTTTACTCGTGGGAAAAGTTTCAAGCCTGTTGTTTCTCGCCATACGCCGAGAGCGTGCGGGCAAACATGGCACCCGGCTCTGCAAGCGTGCGGACCAGTTGCGACAGCGGTGCCTGCAATACACCGAGCAACATTGCCCGCGCCTGCTCCATATTGGGCAGACTGGCAAGCCGCTCGAGATCGCTGGCGGGATAAGCTTCTCCGCCTACCGCAAACGCCCTGGTAACCAGCTTTTCGTTGTCCTTGGAAAAATCCTTGACGAGGCGAGCCGCCGCGCCGGGATCTTCCCGGGAAAAAGCCAGCACCAATGGTCCTGTCAGTGAGTCACTCAGGCATTCAAACTCCGTCCCCTCGACTGCTCTGCGCGCCAGGGTGTTCTTCACAACCCGCACGTAGACATCTTCGTTACGCGCCTTGGCACGAAACTCAGTCATCTGGTCTACGGTCAGGCCGCGATACTCGGCTGCAACGGCGGAATGCGCCTGGCTTGCAACTTCGTGCACCTCAGCTACCAGAGCCTTTTTCTCTTCGAGGTTCAGTGGCATACAAATACTCCTGGCCTCCGGTTCATCAAAACAGGTGATCGGCGTCGTCGCTGACCACCCCCGTGTTGACGGTTACCGTGACCTGTCACGAGCAAACCGTCTGCGCAGGCTGTTGCCATTAAGCCCTGGCTCTGACGAACCGGGGCACCTGCGGTCTTTGACTGAGTGCGATCGCTTGCGCAATCGCACCCATCATCCCTGGAAGTCCTGCCGGCATAAGTCCGGCAACATTCCCTCCTGGAGATGTTCGTTAGATCGACGACTGGTCGATCGTTACGCCCGGGCCCATCGTCGATGAGACCGTAACGCGTTTCATATAAATACCCTTGGCTGCTGCCGGCTTGGCCTTGTTCAGGTCCTCCAGCAGTGCCGCGAGGTTCTCACGCAATGACTTGGTGTCGAAGTCCGCCTTGCCGATCGGGCAGTGCACGATTCCGGCCTTATCGGTGCGATAACGCACCTGTCCGGCCTTGGCATTTTTCACTGCGGTTTCAACATCGGGCGTGACCGTGCCTACCTTGGGGTTTGGCATCAGTCCACGCGGACCGAGGATCCGGCCGAGCTGGCCGACCACACGCATGGCATCAGGCGTGGCGATGACGACATCGAAGTCCATCTGTCCACCCTTGACCTGTTCAGCGAGATCCTCGAAGCCGACAATATCGGCACCGGCTTCCTTGGCTTTCTCGGCATTCTCGCCCTGCGCGAATACCGCGACCCGGACGCTTTTACCGGTGCCGTTAGGCAAGACGGTTGATCCCCGTACGACCTGGTCAGACTTGCGCGGGTCCACACCGAGGTTGACCGACACATCGACCGACTCACGGAACTTGGCTTTGGCGTGCTTTTTGACCAACTCAAACGCATCCTCGATCGGGTAGGTCTGGTCGCGCTCGATTTCTTCGCGTGCCTGCTGCAGGCGTTTTGCTACTCGTGCCATCTCAGACACCCTCCACGTCGAGGCCCATGCTGCGGGCACTACCAGCGATGATGCGAACAGCCGCATCCATGTCGGCGGCATTGAGATCCGCCATCTTGGTCTCAGCGATCTCTTCGAGTTGCGCCCGCGTCACTTTGCCGACCTTCTTCGTATTCGGCTCACCGCTGCCTTTCTTGATACCGGCTGCCTTACGCAGCAGTACCGCGGCGGGCGGTGTCTTGGTGATGAAGGTAAAGCTGCGGTCAGCATAGACGGTGATTACCACCGGAATCGGCATACCCTGCTCCATGCTCTGCGTATGAGCATTGAAGGCCTTGCAGAATTCCATGATGTTGACGCCGTGCTGTCCCAGCGCCGGACCCACGGGTGGGCTGGGATTTGCCTGCCCGGCCGGGATCTGGAGCTTGATATAGCTCTGAATCTTCTTAGCCATTGTTTAATCTCCTATGGGTGCAAACGCCGGTTAGGGCTCCCCGTCCAGGTCACAACCGGTGGCTGCCGGCTGTGCCATCGAAAAATCAGGCCTTTTCGACCTGGCCGAAATCCAGTTCGACCGGTGTCGAGCGGCCAAGAATCTGTACTGCAACACGCAGTCGATTCTTGTCATAGTTGACGTGTTCGACAACGCCATTGAAATCATTAAATGGTCCGTCGATAACACGGACCACCTCGCCCGGCTCGAAAAGCACCTTCGGCCGTGGCTTGTCCACACCTTCCTGCACACGTTGCAGGATGTGGTTGGCCTCGTCGTCCGAGATGGGTGCCGGTCGGTCACTCGACCCGCCGATAAACCCGAGCACCTTGGGTACCTCTTTAACGAGGTGCCAGGTGTCATCGTCCATCTCCATCTGCACCAGCACATAGCCGGGGAAGAACTTGCGCTCACTGCGCCGCTTCTGCCCCTCGCGCATCTCGACGACCTCTTCAGTCGGCACCAGGATCTCGCCAAACTTGTCGCCCAGACCAAAGCGCTGGATGCGCTCCTGCAATGACTGCTTCACCTTATGCTCGAAATTCGAGTAGGCGTGTACTACGTACCAGCGTAAAGCCACGCTCATCCTCCCCGACCGGTGAGCGCCTGTGTCAGCCACAGCAGCCCCATGTCGAGCAACCAGAAGAACACGCCCATAATGATGACGAAGACAAAAACAGCCAACGTCGTCTGCAGCGCCTGCTGACGTGACGGCCAGACGACTTTACGCAACTCGATACGCGATGACTGGGCGAATTTCCAGAAACGCTTACCCGGCAGCGACTGCATGCCAACAATAATGGCAAGCACTGTCGTCAGGATTACACCACCTACGCGATAGACCTGGGCGAGCTCACCGGCATAAAAGTAGTATCCGAAAATACCACCGATGAGGATCAACCCGGCTAACGCCAGCAGGGTCTTGTCTACGACACTGACTTCTTGTTCGGTTTTCGTATTCATTACTAAAACGTGGCAGGCCAGGAGGGAATCGAACCCCCAACCTTCGGTTTTGGAGACCGACGCTCTGCCAATTGAGCTACTGGCCTGTAGTTTCGTTACCTCTTTTAGGGGATCGATACGCTACCGCGCCTTCGATCCCGTTTCGTTCCTTACTCGATGATCTTGGCGACGACGCCGGCACCGACTGTGCGGCCACCTTCGCGGATCGCAAAGCGCAGGCCGTCTTCCATCGCAATCGGTGCGATCAGCTCGACCTTCATCTGCACATTGTCACCCGGCATCACCATCTCGGTGCCCTCAGGCAACTCCACCG
>JABDKV010000215.1 GCA_013002045.1 Gammaproteobacteria bacterium | reverse complement strand
GTTTTCGATGATGCTGTCCGCCGAGTCGCCGATGTCAGCACCGAACAAACTACCCCATGTTTCGTCGATCACTTCTTTGTATTTCGGGTTTTCCTGGGCGAGATCGTACGCATCTTCTAAAATCGATTGAATATCAACTGAGCCACCGCGATACAGTTGGTAGTCACTCTTGTTTCGTAGGATTAGCGCTTGGTTTTCAGCAGAATACGATACTTCCCTAAGACTGTTGAGCGAACTTTCACCGAGTTTGTAAAAGATACCTCCCATGCTTCGCATTGCATCGATATTCTCTTTCGCTCGAATCGCTTCAGGTGTGCGGTAGTCAAGGTAATCGGGTGAGTACCCTTTGTTTCGCCTAAGTAACTCTGCATTAGATTTCGTCCTGACTGCTTCGACGACCGAGACAACGATTCCACTTTCTTTTAGTACCCAATTGGCGCCCTTGAGGTAGTCGATTTCTCGCCAACGTCGTTCGGTAAGCAATCGCTCCTTTGCATTTGCAACCCATATCGCACGATCAGTCTGGGAATCTGCGTAGCTGCAATCTGCAAATAAAACTCCCCATACGAATATTGCGACTACTGCGGCAAGTTTCATTGATCGCTCCAATTGTTTTGGGAATTCTTAGATTAGAAAGACTTCTTCATTTCAAAAGACAATATTTGCGTAGTCTGACGCGATAAATGCGATCGCCTCTCCAGCGTGGAATCAGATTGATCGCAACGGCGAACACGAGTCCATTCTTGTTTGATACTCGCCACGATTGGGAATTGGCCCCATGATAGCAGCGATGCCAAGGAAGATAATCGGTTCAACATGTGCTGCAAACCGAACTTAAGTATTCGGGTAATAAACCGCGTTGAACTTACGAGAATCAATGGCTTGTCGCGCAAGATAGCGCGAATAATTTCCCAGAGATAGCCCAGAATTAAATGGGTGGTCAGTTAGTTAGGCAGAACTGGCCACCTGGCTACGAACCAGGCGGTCGGAGGTTCGAATCCTTCCGGGCGCGCCAATCTACGCAAAGGGTCAGAGGTTTTTGCCTCTGACCCTTTGTACATTCAGTCACGCACTAATCCCTTCGCGTCATCGCGTTCGATTTTCTCGATTAGCTGATTCGATTTTTATCAATAGCCTTGGCCATGTTTCATGGACTACCCTATCGTGCCGATTCAAAATTTTGCGACGCATACGCTCGCGCAGGGGGAATCATGAAACTATTCGCAACGACTGCAGCGTTGGCTGCGGCGTCACTTGTCGCGACGTTTGGCGCGGACGCTTTCGCCGACCAGCACATGAGCAAGCCGGCAGGTGCAATGGGATCTGCAACCGCTGCGCCGGCGCCGGCCAGAACCAACCAGTTCTGGTGGCCCGATCAACTCGATCTGTCACCGCTTCGGGACCACGACTCTCGCTCGAACCCGCTCGGTGAAAACTTTAACTACACCGAAGCCGCTTCTGGCCTCGATTTCGACCAGGTTAAGGCCGACGTCGAAGCGGTACTGACAGACTCGCAGGACTGGTGGCCGGCGGACTTCGGTAACTACGGCCCGTTTTTCATTCGCCTTTCATGGCACAGCGCGGGCACCTACCGCACGCTCGATGGTCGTGGCGGTGCGGACGGTGGCCAGATGCGTTTCGATCCTCTTAACAGCTGGCCCGATAACGGCAACCTCGATAAGGCGCGGCGTCTGTTGTGGCCGGTCAAGCAAAAGTACGGGGCGAGTCTTTCCTGGGCTGACCTGATGGTTCTTGCCGGCACCGTTGGCATGGAGAACATGGGTTTTCAAACCTATGGCTTCGCGTTCGGCCGCGCCGATGACTGGGAACCGGACGTTGTTTACTGGGGTCCGGAGGTCGAGATGCTGGCCAGCGATCGCGTCGACAGCGACGGTACACTGCAGCGACCACTGGGTGCGACCCACATGGGACTGATCTATGTGAACCCCGAAGGCCCGATGGGTAAGCCGGATCCGATGGGTTCCGCCGCCAATATACGCGTGGCTTTTGGTCGCATGGCAATGAACGACGAGGAGACCGTTGCGCTGATCGCCGGTGGTCATACTTTCGGCAAGATGCACGGCGCTCACAAGGCTGGGGACTGTCTCGACAAGGAGCCGGGCGCTGCGACTATCGAAGAGCAGGGCCTGGGCTGGCGCAACAGCTGCGGCCGCGGTCACTCGGAAGATACGGTCACCAGTGGACTGGAGGGCGCCTGGACGCAGTCGCCGACACGGTGGACGACGCTTTACCTGAGCAATCTGCTGAACTTTGAGTGGCAGCAGACACGCAGCCCGGCCGGCGCCATCCAGTGGATCCCGACTGACCAGTCATTGCATGCCATCGTTCCCGACGCGCATGTGGAGGATAAATTTAATCCACCGGTCATGACGACCGCCGACCTCGCGCTTAAGTTCGATCCCCAATACCGCGAGATCGTCGAGCGTTTTCTTGCCAACCCTGAGCAGTACCGCCTGGCTTTCGCCAAGGCCTGGTTCAAGCTCACTCATCGCGACATGGGGCCGCGCGCCCGATACGTCGGCAATGAAATCCCCGAGGAAGAACTGCTGTGGCAGGATCCCGTTCCAGCGCCGGATTACACGTCGATCAGTTCGCGCGACCTGCGCAAGCTCAAAGAAGCGATCCTCGATTCCGACCTGACCGTATCCGAACTGGTACGCGTCGCGTGGGCGTCGGCGGCAAGCTTCCGCGCCAGCGATCTGCGTGGTGGCGCTAACGGAGCCCGCATTGCACTCGCACCGCAGAAGGACTGGGCCGCCAACAATCCGGCCGAGCTGCGCAAAGTTCTGACGACACTGGGTAAGATTCGCGCCAAAGTTGGAGAGGACAAGATATCGCTGGCGGACCTGATCGTGCTGGCCGGCGCAACGGCGGTCGAGAAAGCCGCAGCCGATGCCGGTGTCGATATCGAAGTGCCATTTGTGGCCGGTCGCGGCGATGCGACCCAGGCGCAGACTGATGCGTCTTCATTCGCCCTGCTCGAGCCGAGCGGCGACGCCTTCCGCAATTACTACAACCCGGCGACAGCTTACCGCTCTCCGACCGAGATGCTGATTGACCGGGCCGATCAACTCGACCTGACCGTGCCCGAGATGACGGTTTTGATTGGCGGCATGCGGGCGCTTGGAGCCAATAGCGACGGCGGCAAGCACGGTGTGCTGACCGACAAACCCGGCACGCTGAGTAATGACTTTTTTGTCAATCTGCTCAACATGGACCTGCAGTGGCAAAAATCGGAATCTGACGGTGTCTACCAGGCCGTAGATCGCGAGTCCGGTCGGGTCATTTACACCGCGACACCGGTGGACCTGATTTTCGGTTCCAATTCAGAACTGCGGGCTGTCGCCGAAGTGTACGCTTACGACGATGCAACTGAGCGGTTCGTCGCCGACTTTGTCAGGGCGTGGACCAAGGTGATGAACCTGGATCGTTTCGACATCTAAAACCGATACCGAAGGCAGGTGCCCGGCATTGACCTACTAAGGTGCCGGGTACCCACTGATTCAGTCTTGCAACTTCCACTCCCATGGCCCGGTTGCAAGTGCCGTCGGGAGAAGCGGAACGGGATCACGCCCAGACCAACTCTTCGACACCGATAAACCGCGCCATGCGGATCAGCTCCGACTCCAGTTTGGATTGGCGCGCGCCGGTCCACTTCACGCCCGGCTCAGGCCAGATATTCTTGATCGTCAGGCAACCGTTGTTGCGGTCGCCGCTGACTTCAATGCGGCCCACCATCCTGTCGCCTTCCAGTATGGGATAGACGTAATAGCCCCATTTACGCTTCGCTGCAGGTACGAAAACTTCTATCCTGTAGTCAAATCCGAAAAGCCGTTGCAGGCGTTTGCGGTCGCGGATCACCGGGTCAAACGGGTTGAGGATACGCAGGCGCGAGGTGGGCGCGGGCAGGTCGGCGAGGCGCGCCTCGATATCCGCCGGTGCCAGCGCGCGGTACCGGGACTTGTCTGCACACTGAATATCGACCCGTACCAGGTCCGTCCCGGTCTCGGTCCAGCTCCTGGCTTCATCGTTGGACACCGCATCCCAAAAGCGTTGAAGGTCGCCGTGCGTAGCGAAGCCAAGCCGGCGCAGCGCTTCGCGGCATAGCCAGTCGATCTGCGCCTGATCGTCATACACCTGTTCGCGTAGATGCTCTGGCACCACGCGCTCGGTCAGGTCGTAGAACTTGGTGAAATTCTCACGGTGTGAGGTCGAAAGCTCGCCCGCATACCACATATAGTCAAGCGCGAGCTTGTGCGGCGGGCGTCGCCACATACCCTTCTTTTTGGCTTTGCTTTTGAACGCCTTGGTGCTGAGCGGACCTTCGTTACGAATGCGTTCCTTGATCGCATTGCGGCCTTTCTTATCCAGCATGCCGCGATGCCACTCCCAGCCGCGGACTTTCGCCTCCAGCCGTCGGAACTGGCGGCGCCACATCGGATACATATCCATGGCCAGGACAGAGGCGTCGTGAGTGAAATGTTCGAACAATTCACGCCGGTCCGTCATTGCTTTGCCCAGCATCGGCTCGCGGTAATTCTGGTTGCGGCTCCACAGGATATGGTGATGCGCGCGCGCAACGACACGGATCGTATCGAGTTGCAGCAGACCGAGTTGGCGCACCATAGACAGTACGTCCACCTCACCCGTCGGCGTTGGTGACAAACCCTGCGCATGCAGCCACAAACGCCGGGCGTCGCGGTTATGGATTATCAGCGCAGCCCTGGACATCGGACGATTGAGCCTGAAGGCCGGATGCTGCGTCAACTCAGGTAAATGCACCCGCATATGGGCACAGGGGAAGTCAGTTTAGTGCCCGAAAGTCGCTGCCAGTCGGGTTTTGGTAAACGCTGAGATCGAACTCCCGCGCCACCGCCAGCAGGTGGTCAAAGATATCGGCCTGGGTGCGTTCATATGACGCCCAGGCGGTGTCGGTGGTAAAGCAGTAGATCTCGATTGGCAGACCCGTGGCGCCGGGCTCCAGTTGTCTGACTAGTAAGGTCATATCCTGGTTTATTTCCGGGTGGTTTTTCAAAAACGCGAGTACATAAGCGCGGAAGGTGCCGACGTTAGTCAGGTGGCGGGCATTGACCGGGTCGCCCATATCGACGCCGCGTTCGGTGTTCCATTGCGCCAGTTGCTGGCGTTTTTCCTCAATGTAAGAGGCGATGTACTGGATCCGGGCGAAGCGCTCGAGCATCTCCGGCGTGCACAGCCTGATTGAACTGAGATCGATATTGATAGATCGCTTGATGCGACGCCCGCCGGACTCTGACATGCCGCGCCAGTTCTTGAATGGTGATGAAATCAGCGAGTAGGTCGGGATGGTGGTGATGGTCTTGTCCCAGTTCTGCACTTTAACCGTCGTCAGCGCCACTTCGATTACGTCTCCGTCGGCATTGTGGCTGGGCATCTCGATCCAGTCGCCCTTGGCCAGCATGCGGTTGGCGACCAGCTGGATGCCACCAACCAGTCCGAGTATCGGGTCTTTGAAAACCAGCATTAGCACCGATGCAAGCAGGCCCATGCTGCCAAGCAGGTAGACCGGCGACTTGCCTAGCAACAACGCGATGATCAGGATCACGGCAAACAGGTACAACAGGATCTTCGCCACCTGGAAGAAACCCTTCAGTGGTACCGCGCGAGAGATCGGGTATGACTGGTAGATCGCCAGTATCGCGTTGAGCAATGCGTCTATGGCAAGCACGCCGACCAGGATCATGTAGACCTGGGTGGCACCAACGACAAAGCGGTTCCAGAGTTCGGCGTCCGACAGCACCTGCGGTGCCAGCCAGTAAATGACAATGGCGGGTGCCAGGTGAGCGACCCAGAAGAACACGCGGTGTTCGACCAGCTTGTCGTCCCAGGTCGTGGTTGTGCGTCGGCTTATCGCGCCAACGGAACGGGGCAATAGCCATTTCGCCAGCAGGAAGGCAACCACAGCAAGCGCCAGGACCAGTACGATAGCGCCGGTATGGGCAAGTTGGCCGGCAAGCGTTTCGCTCAGACCGGAAGCAGTGATTTGATTTTTTAGCCAGTCGGTCATTTTCTGTAAGTGCGCCAATGGTGGCGCTCAAGTACAGAACCTGGCTGGTAGATTGTCAACCCGATCAGGCAGGTGCCCGCGGCGCGACCCGGATTGGCAAGGTCGGACAGACCGCGCTCACTGCAGGCGGCGCTCAGGAGATTGTGGGAAAGTCGACCATCGCCCGGCATTGTCGGACAGGTCGACCTGGGCCCTGCTTTAAGGTTGCAGCTCCCAATGCCACTGTCGATCCGCCTGCCACTGGCCGGCCTGGTCACGCTCGAACACGACGGACACAAACGAGTTGGGATCTGTCGCCAGCACCTTGTCCCGTACGGAGATTGCCGTGCCGTCTGGCTTGTAAACGATACCGGTATGCCATGCTGCGTTGTCCCCCAATGGTGTCAGTTCGCCGCGGAAATAGGTTGCGCTGTCATTGGTTTGTTCAAGGTAGGCAATACCGGTGACCGGGTTGTATGTCAGGTACTTTGACCAGTCTTTCTCGATGCGACCGTCGCGGTAGATGCTGATGATCTCGCCGACCAGGTACTGTCCGTACGGACCCCAGCGATAATTCATTCCGAAGTGCGTAGGTGCCGACGGGTCGTCATCGGGATTACGCACGCGCCACTGCCCGCTACCGGCAACCAGGTGGCCGGCGACCTTGTGCAACGGAGTCGGCTGTGCAGGTGGCTTCGATGCGGGTAGGGGAACAGGCTGGTCGAGAGGGTGGCGACGCCATAACCATTCGCTGACCTGGTGCCACTGACCGTTGGCATTGCGTTCATAGACCGAGCTGGTGTGCTGGTCATGGTCGTAGGTCTGGACATGACGGACGATTTTCATCGTGCCATTGCTACCGTACTCAATGGCATCGATGGTTTGTGTCGAACCCGTTTGCGGCTCTGTTTCGCCGCGAATCAATGTCCCATCCCAACCGACCTGCTGGACGATAATTTTCTCGGTGACCGGGTTATAGAATGTCATCAGGGTCCAGTACAGCGCCGACTTGCCGTTGCTGTAGAGGCCACGCAATTCGCCCGTTGCATGACTGCCATCGTCGGCCAGGACAAAGCGCAGGCCGAATTCGGCGGGAATGTCGCTGCCGTCGGTGTAGGCCGGATTGGCGGTGCGCCATTCGTCTGCAGTGTTGACGATATGCTGCATATGCTGGCGCAGGACTTCCGCCGGTGGCTGTGCCAGCGCTGGCAGTGAGGCGAGCAAGAGCAGGGCCAGCCCGGGTCCCTCGCAAAAGCGTTTGCCCCTGCCATTTTCAGCTTTGCCAGTCACCGCAGTTCCCCTGTTCCGATCATGACCTATGAACGGACAATGGTCCGGGTGCGAGGTTCAATCGCGCCCGGTGCCCGTACGACTATTTGGGCTGTTCAATAACGTAAACAAAAACTTCTCTGTAAATCAGTAGCTTCCGGAATCTGATTGGCATGCACATGCTTTCATAAGGAAACGATAATGCTGCCATCAGGTATCCACACATCGCCAACACTAGGCTTGATCCTGTCCCTGGCCCACTGGAACAAGCGTCATGTATACCGAAACTTATTTAAACGGCCATTTCAACGGCGACCCCTGTTGCACTGAGGACAGCGAAGCCCAGGCTCATTCGCAACCGCGTATTGAAGCGGTGCTCGCGTTGCTGAGCCGGAAAGTCGGCCAGACAGTCTCTCGCCGGGAGCTACTCGAAAACGTCTGGGGCGGCGACTCAGGCCGGGATGCTGCGCTGACCGCAACTGTATGTGCGATACGTCGCAAACTGGGAGATGACTGCCTGCAGCCGAGTTACATCCAGACGATTCGCGGGGAAGGATATCGACTGCTCGCCCCGTTGCCGAAGACCGGGATCGCAAAGGTCACGACGCCGGTTGCATCCTCCGCAACGCATGCTGGCGAAAGCGAGGATAACAAGCCCGCACAGGTCCGCGATCGAAAGCCCGTTTCATTTCTGGGGGACCTGATGCGCCGCCGGGTTTTCCGGGTACTCGGTTTATACCTGGCGATGAGTTGGCTGGTGCTACAGATCAGCGAGATTATTTTTGACGCACTCGGCTTGCCGCCGTGGGCACTGACGCTGGTAACGCTGCTGGTCGGACTGGGGTTACCCATCGCGGCTGTGCTGGCCTGGGCATTCCAGATTACCGCCTCCGGGCTGGTACTCGACGCAGGCGGCCGCACGGCCAACGCCGGCGGCACGCGTTTACATCAGCTGGTGATTCTGAGTCTGCTATGCGCACTCATGGCAATCAGCTATCGCCTGGTCGAAGTCGAACAACGGAACTCGCCAGCGGTTACGACCGAGTCAACACAGTTACAACAAGACAACGCTGTTACATCCGGGATAAAACACCCATGACAATTGAACCTGAAAATCTGAACAGACACATACCCGTTTTAATTGTTGCCATCGTGCTGGCTACCAGCCTGGGCTATAGCGGGCAGCGGCAGGAACAGGACACTTCTGTATTGCTGCACGACACAGCCAACCAGGTCGTTCCTGAAGGAACAGTGCCTGCAGTCGTTGTTGAAATCGACGGCGAGCCGGTTACCGGTCGGGTTTCTCACGCGCTCCCCGCCGGTATGCATGTAATCCGGGTGCGACCCGCCTGCCCGTCACCCAGCGGCACCTGCCTGTATGCAGGGGAATTCAATGATGAGCATGAGATTCCGGTTGCAATCGACTTCGAAGCTGGCGTCCAGTACTGGATGGCGGCGCGCCTGTTGCGAGTCAGGACCGGGCAGGTGGCGGCGGATCGCTGGGATGCACAACCATGGCATACAGCGGTCGTACCGGTCCCGCTGGCCGCGAACAGCACGCCGAAAATGGCGCACCAGGCAAGGCAAACCGTCAGCCCGCCGACTATACTTGAACGATACAAGGTGGGATCAGTGGGGAATTACAATGGCAAAGAAAAAATCCAAAGCGAAAAAAAAGTCTTCTAAAAAAAAATCAGGAACGGAAAAAAAACCGAAGATTAATCTGTCGGATGCCGAACGCATCGCGATTGGCTATGTACTGAGTGAAAGCAACGCGTATCGCCGTGCAATGCGTAAAGACCCGGTAGCGGCACTGGCGCGACTGGGGATTGAGGTAAAGCGAAAGCAGTTACCGAAAAAGATCGCAGTGCCACGCAAAGCGAAAATCCGAAGAAGCCTGGGTAAATACCTGGAGACATTTAAAACCCCTGAAGCCGGGACAGGCGCCTTCGTCATTCGCTGGCCCGTTCCCTGTGACATTCCATAGTGCGGGTACGACGTTCGCACCTGTGTCTGCTCAGTGTTCGTGATGATGATGTATTAGACATCGACGCGTTGCTGCAGGGCGATGCGACTGTTGTAACTCAACCACGGCTGATTGGCCTGACCGGTGGGAGTGGCAACGAGATTCGCCTCGACGATGAGATGTTCGAGGTGCTGCGTGGTGTCGCATCGACAGACTGGGTGTCAAAAAAGAAGCTCGTCAAGCGACTGGGATTCAGCGGAACGGCTATCGACAGGTTGGTAAAAGCCGGCTTGCTGGTTAGCGACAAGAAAAGCACGAAGCACACCCGGATCAGGTCTGAAGACAACGCTATGCGACGCACGGGTTGGAATATTCCCGCCGCGGCCTATCACCGGACTAGCTCGTGGCTGAATTTCAAGGCACCGCCCACACCCGATGCACCGCCAGCCAGGTTGCACCAGGAACTGCTGCGCGAGAGTCGCTGCGCTATCGACAAGCGCATCAGACAGTCCGGCCCGCCGCCATCGCACTTTCATAATCGTCGCGAGAACCCCGACGTAGAGCTGCCAGCGCCACCCAGGCGCAGTTCGCTGCACCAGCTGCTGCTGGCACGCAAGTCGACCCGAGCATTCGACGTCGGCTGCGACCTGACTGTGGAGCAGCTCAACACAGTGCTCTACTACACATTTGGGTGTCACGGGATAAAGACGATTGCTCCGCCGCTGGCCTGTCAGAAAAAGACCAGCCCCGCCGGTGGCGCCATGCACGCAACAGAGGTCTACCCCCTGATTTCGCGAGTCGAGGGAATTGCGCCGGGCATATATCACTACCGCACCCAGGATCATGCGCTGGAATTGATCGAAGCACTGTCGGTTGGCCAGGCAGCGAAGCTGGTGACAAAATTCTCGGCGGGACAAGAGTATTTTGCCGCTGCACCGGTGTGCCTGTTTTTTACCTGCCGCTTCGAACGACTGAATTACAAGTATCCTGAGCATGCCAAGGCATACAAAGTAGCGATGATGGATGTAGCGCACCTCAGCCAAACGGCATACCTGGTGTGTACAGAGCTGGAGCTTGGTGCCTGTTTTTACGGCGCAATCAATGATGACAATATCAATCGTCGGCTGGGTCTCGATGGTGTCAGCGAGGGTGCCCTGGCCGCCTTCGCCCTGGGTCATCCGGACCCTCGGGGCGATGGGCAGGAGTTCAGCTACGAGCCTTACGATCCGGTCGCTGAGCGCCGTTCAGGATCCCGATAACTGTGGCGACACTGCTGCCCGAACCTGCTGCAAGGCAGGCATGTCATCATCGGCATTGGCCCAGTGCGAGAGCAGGGCGCGATAGTGTTGTTGCGCGCGTTCCTTCTCGCCAACGTGGTTGGCCACCCGTGCCAGCGCCAGTTTCGCCCGTCCCCAGTCGGCAACATTGAAAGGTTTGGCGAAGAAATCGCTGTACCATTCGCCAAAGGCGCGACCACGGTTATCGTGTATCCACTGGTAGTGGGTCGTGGCGCAGGCATGATCGCCGGCGGCCTCACAAGCGCGCGCCATGGTTTCATGCAGCTGGTAAAGATCTGAGTTGCGCAACTCGGGCTGCAACATTGTCACCGCGGCGGCCGGCTTGTCCATTAATATCAGCAACTCTGCGTCGAGGGCCGCCAGCGCCGGTTGATACATAGGAAAGTCATCCTGCTCGGCGTAGGGCAGTAGCGTCTGACGGACTCCCTGGGCCTGCTCCGCCAG
Source organism: Gammaproteobacteria bacterium (assembly GCA_013002045.1). Lineage (GTDB taxonomy): Bacteria > Pseudomonadota > Gammaproteobacteria > Steroidobacterales > JABDKV01 > JABDKV01. The sequence goes on along the minus strand of JABDKV010000215.1, from coordinate 12,741 downwards.
TCCATTACGTGCCGCCACTTTTCCCAGCAGTGCGAGTGGCATTACCGGACGATCCGCCAGCGCATTCGCCGGCTGGTTCAGCATCATAGTCAGGTCTGCTATCAACTCCGTCAGCGATGTTGTGAACGCCTCGGTATCGGCGCTCTGCTCCAGCACCGCAACTTTGTACGTCCTGGCGCGATGCAGCGACATATCTTTTTCCCGCCGGTAACGCACCACAGCCTCGGTCGCACTGAGCGCCGACTGCAACTGGCCCTGGTCAAGGTATAGATTGGTCCATTTCAGGGCCGACCAGTCGCGAATGGCCTGTGAAGAATGTGTGCCGGTAGCTGTCAGGAAGGCTTTGGCTTTGTCGTACTGAAAGTCAGCGATATAGGCTTCGGCATAAGCTGAATTGAGCGGGTTATTTTCAATCTCCCATGCCGCAGCAAAATGTGCCAGCGCATCGTCCAGCTCACCCCTGGCCATTTTCATATAGGCAACCATTGACATGCCGATTGGTGACGATCGCCCGTCGAGTACCGCAGCATTGGCAAACGCAATTTCAGCTGCATCGAAATTGTTGTAGTGATACCAGTAAACTGCACCCAGGTTGGAATGCCCGACCGGGTCGTTCGGATATAGCGTGCTCATCAGTGACCAGGCCTCACGCATGTCGGCTGCCGATGATTTCATCGCCCGCGCACCTTCGATGTAGAGTTTTTCGCGCTCTGGCAATCGCTCGCTCAAAGACAATGCGATATCCCAGTGACTGGCAGCTGCAGCCGGCGTGGTATCGATGTTAGCCAGGTAGGTACCGAGCCTGGCATGGGCGATGGCGAATTCCGGGTCGAGGCCAATCGCACGCCGTAAAAGGGCGATGGCTTCTTCCGGTTGTCCCTCGTTGTGCTTGCGAATTGCCAGTGAATAGGCTCGCAGCGCCTCGAGGTTGGATGTCGTGACTTTCTCCAGCGGCTCGCTGTGGGCCTCGATGTCTTCGAGCGATTCCCCCAGGGCCTGGCGCACCCCACGGGTCAAAGCATTGAGGCCACTAATAACCTCTTGCGGTTGCTCGACCGTTTGTGCGCGTGCAAGCAACGTGCGGTCAGAAGCCGGGTCTACGACCTCGACTGCGACAGTGTAGCCGTCTCCAATCAAGGCCACCTCGGCAACAAGCACGGCATTAAACCCCTCGCGTATCGCCAGTTCGTTCGCTGTTTGTCGGCTGAGCAGGCTTTGCGTTGGCTTTTGCATGCGGCGCAATGCGGCGTGCACATGCGCTTCCGGTACGACCCGAAAGTGTTGCGTCTGGTTGAGGCCAATGCGCAGGGCGGTAGGCAACGAGTCGTCAAACAAGGTATCGCCGGTTCGGTTGACCAGCCCCGCCAGCAGAACCGTGCCGTTGTCCTTCAATGCGAACGAGCTTTCGCTCGATTGCTCACCCCAGATGAAGACTGCCGCAGCGATAATCACGGCGAATGCGGCGACTGGCAGCGCGTAACGGGTTATCGGGGATTTGCTGTCTGCGGCGGGTTCAGCCCCGGGCAGGGGCCGGGTCTCGCCCAGCAATTTGTAGCCGACCCGCGGAATCGTTTGCACGTAGCGCGGCCGGGTGCTGTCATCGCCAAGGACGTTGCGGATTTCGCTGATACAACGATTTAATGCTTCATCGCCGACCACGGCACGCCCCCAGACGGTGTCCATCAGGGAATTGCGATCGACAACCTGTCCGGCCGAGGCGGCAAGACATTTCAAAACCTGCATGACCTTGGGCTGCAGGTGTCGGGCGCCGTCGGGCCCGGTCACCGTGCCCTCCAGGGGACGCACCTCGAACTGGCCAAGCCGGAAACCACGATCCAGGTCACTCATACTGACTATCTTAGTCGCTCTACAGGCCGAGGGGGCAGATCGCAGGCCAGTGGATCGACGCCAGGTCCGCCGCTATAGTCAGTCTAGCCTGGTGTATGGCGCTGAATCAGAAGGGCAACCCGATGAAGAATTTTCTCGCAGTAGTCGTGACCGCCCTGGTGGCAGGTTGTGCCGTTACGGGGCCGCCTACGGCTGATACCGCCGTCACTATGGATGTTCCCCGTTACGATGCGGCAGCATTCTTTGATACGACCACCTATGTCATGACACCAGCATCGGGTCTGGCCTTTTCGTCCGAGGACGGATCATTGCTGATTTCTTCTGATGCCAGCGGCGTTTTCAACGCCTACGAGTTGCCACTCGACGGATCGGAGCCAAAGGGACTGACCGACTCCGATAGCAACGCTGTCTTTGCAGTCAGCTGGTTTCCGCAGGATCGGCGTTTCCTGTATACCTTCGATGAAGGCGGCAACGAACTCAATCATGTCGTTGTTCGCGAGGCAGACGGAACCACGACGGACCTGACCCCGGGTGAAAACGTCAAGGCGTCGTTCCTGGACTGGTCCGGAGATCAACAGTCATTTTACTTGCTGACTAACGAACGCGATCAGCAACATTTCGATGTCTATCGTTATTCAGCCAGCGACTATTCGCGCGAGCGCGTGTTTCGCAACAACGATGGTTTTACTGTCACCGCTATCAGCGATGACGGCAGGTGGTTGGCGCTGGAGCGTGCCCGCACCAGTGCCGACAGCGATATCTACATAGTCGAGTTGCATGGCAAACACCTGCCACCAAAGCTCATAACCGGGCATGAGGGGAACATCGAGCACTCAGTCCTGGGTTTCGAACCTGGCAGCAGTGTGCTGGTGTACAGCACCGACGAACACGGGGAATTCCGGCAAGCCTGGACCTACGATATCGACAGTGGAGAACGGGCAGAGCTGGTCACCGCCGACTGGGATGTCAGCTATGTCAACCATTCGCCCACCGGTCGCTACCGCGTCGTTGGGATCAACGCAGACGCCCGCACTGACGTAACTATTACCAACCGCGAGAACCAGCAGACGTTGTCATTGCCGGCGTTGCCACGTGGCGATCTGAATAACCTTCGCTTTAACCCCGAAGAAAACAAACTGGCATTGATCGTCAACGCCAGCAATTCTCCTTCGGATATCTATATTGTCGACCTGCAGAAGCCTGCCGCACGGCGACTTACCAATGCGCTCAACCCGGTCATCGACAGGCAGCACCTGGTTGAAGCAGAAGTCGTTCGTTATCGCAGCTTTGATGGCCTCGAAATACCAGCGATTCTGTACAAGCCGCATACTGCCAGCGCCTCCACCCCGGTGCCGGCGTTGGTCTGGGTTCACGGGGGACCGGGTGGCCAGAGTCGGACCGGTTACAGTGCCACTATTCAGCACCTGGTTAATCATGGCTACGCCATACTTGCGGCAAACAATCGAGGCTCTTCGGGTTACGGCAAGACCTTTTTTCATCTGGATGATCGACGGCACGGCGAGGAGGATTTGCAGGACATCGTTTATGGTCGCGAATATCTCGAGACGCTGCCGTGGGTAGATGACGAACGCATTGGTGTCATCGGCGGTTCCTACGGCGGCTTTATGGTTGCCGCGGCGCTGGCATTCGAGCCGGAAGTATTTGACGTCGGCATCAACATATTTGGTGTAACAAACTGGGTTCGAACACTGGAAAGCATCCCGCCCTGGTGGGCCTCGTTCCGCGAAGCATTGTTCGACGAAATGGGAGACCCGGCAACCGATGGCGAACGTCACCGGCGCATATCGCCATTGTTCCATGCCGGCAATATCGTCAAGCCACTGCTGGTTGTGCAGGGCGCCAATGACCCGCGCGTGTTGCAGGTCGAGAGCGACGAGCTGGTGCAAGCCGTCCGCGATAACGGGGTCAAGGTAGAATACGTGGTGTTTCCCGATGAAGGCCACGGCTTTCGTAAACGCGAGAACCGCATCACCGCCTCTGAAGCCTATGTCAGTTTTTTGGACCAATACCTGCAATAGGAACCGGGCAGCTCGAAGCGGAGGGAATACGTTGTGACATTCGGCCGTATAGTCATCGCGATCATGGTCGTGCTTTTGCTGATGGGATTGCTGGGAATTGAGGAACCCCGGCTCGATGATGACCGCAGTAACTTTAGCCAGTTCGCGCTGATTTTACAGATACGGGCAGCACTACAGATGTTGGTCGCGGTGTTTATCGGTGCGTTGATCGCGCGTGGTCGTTTTATCGTACCGGCGGCGTTACTTTCATTAATTCTGTGGGCATTCACTACTGTTGTGCTTTACCAGATCGCCGCACCCGCCGGCGGTGCAAACCTGGTTGCAACAGCGATTGCAAACCTGCCGGGACTGCTGTTGCATCTGGCTGCGTCAATCGGCGGTGCCGCGCTCGGAGGCTGGTTCTATCGTCGTGAGTTCACCGGTGTCGACCCACAATAGCAGTACAGTGGCGGTGACCCTGCAGTCATTGGGGCTTTTCCTGATCCTGTGCGGACCAGTGATTGCAGGTTCCATTGAAGATGGAGACTACATCGCACTTCACGCCACGGTGATCGGTTGTGCAGAGGGCGTGCGCGTGGTCGATATAGCCGTAGTAGACGATGGAAAAGCTGATGTGCTCGGCAGGTTCGAGATAGAGGTTAACGGCCTCAACCATCAGCAGATCACTGAGCGTATTGCCACAGCTATCGAGAACGAAACTGGACGGGCGCCGCAGTCGCTGCATGTTTCGATTGTGAGCTCCGCCGACAAAGCCGCTTTGTCGCGGTTGGCGATCCAGGCCCTGGTCTCCCGCCAGTGCGAGCATGTAGTCCCCGAGCCAGGAAAAGATATTAATCAAGCGTCGCCACCCAATTATTACTTACCTCCACCAGAAAAAGGATTAGCCGATTTCATTCGCCAGTTGGCGTGATGTAAGAGCATCCCCCAGGGCTTGCGACAATGACTGTTTCAACTAAACGAACCAGGTCGACGTAGTTAGTCAATTTAGTCAGCGCCCGCCAGCGTTAAAATGACGCAACGCAGTATCGTTTTTACCAGTCGTTGTTAGCGCGCAACACTTTGCGTTGCGTGTTTGGTTGGGCTATTGTCGCGGCTGTAGCGTTAGCGCATCAATTAAAGATGCGCACAAAAACGACTGCCAAGAGGGTATTTGTTGCACGAAAAATTTCGGTTGGGGGCAGGCCGGCAATGGTTGCAGTCGGTGTTGCTGATGACGATGGTTCTGTGTGCCGGCACTGCAGTCGCAGGCCAGCACGAGCAGGCGGACATGACTGCGGGCTACAACGAACTGGTCGCATTATTTAATGACTGGCGCGAGTTTGAACAACCACCATTGCTCGATGGTGCGCCTGACTATACCGAACGCCGACTGGCTGCAGCGCACGCCGAGCTACCACGATTCTTCAAACGGCTGGACAGCATCGATACCAGCGACTGGCCGATCCCCGCACAGGTCGACTGGTACCTGGTAAGGGCCGAACTCAACGGTTTCGACTTCAACTACCGGGTTTTGCGACCGTGGGCCCGCGATCCTGCTTTTTACCAGTCAGTGTGGACTTATCAAAGCGACACACCGGCGCACGAAGGCCCGACGCATCATGCTGTACTTGAGCTGTGGACCTACGAATTCCCGCTGACGCGTGCACAAGAGCGTCGCCTGGTTGGCGATCTGCAGGTAATACCGCCGTTACTGCAGCAGGCACGCCGCAACCTGACCGGTAATGCCCGCGACCTGTGGGTCGCCGGTATCAAGAATATCCGCGACCAACATCGCGACCTCGAAGGTATCGCGGAAACCGTCGGCGACAAGGCCAGTCGACGACTGCGCACCGCACTCGCGGAAGCGACATCCGCTACCGCGGAGTTTGCCGACTGGCTCGAAGCTGAGTCTGCCTCCAAGGACGGTCCGTCCGGCATCGGCAAGGACAACTACACCTGGCACCTGCAGAATGTGCACCTGGTGCCGATGACCTGGGAAGACGAAGTTCGCCTGCTCAAACGCGAACTGGATCGTGCCTGGGCCTCGCTGCGACTCGAAGAACATCGTAACCGCGATGTGCCGCCAATGGTGTCTATCGAGAGCGTCGAGGAATACGACCGGCGCGCCAACCAGAGTGTTACCGACTACATTGCCTGGTTGCGTGATGAGCAGGTTATCCCGGTACCCGACTATTACGACCAGGCGCTACGAGCAAAAATCGGTGCGTTTATTCCAAAAGACCAACGCAATTTCTTCTGGACTGCCGTGCACTTCGAACCGACGACTTTGTGGACGCATTTTTATCACTGGTTCGACCTTGCCGATATGCGGGAGAAACCGCATGTAAGTCCGATCCGGCGCGGTCCGCTCCTCTATAACATCTGGGACAGCCGTGCCGAGGGAATGGCGACGGGTGTCGAAGAGATGTTCATGCACGCCGGGTTGTACGACGACAATCCGCACGCCCGCGAAATCGTATGGGTGATGCTGGCACAACGGGCGGCACGCGGACTGGGGTCGTTGTATGCCCACGCCAATATGATGACCATGGAAGAGGCTGCTGACTTTCATGTGCAATGGACCCCGCGGGGCTGGATGCGTAAGGACCTCGACCTGCTGGCCTTCGAGCAGCACCTGTACTTGCGCCAACCCGGTTATGGCACCAGTTACGTGACCGGCAAGTACCTGATCGAGCAATTGCTGGCGGAGCGTTCACGCCAGGTTGGTGACGCGCGATTCAACCTGCATGATTTTTTTGCCGAGGTGAACGCGGTCGGGGTAATCCCGGTTTCGATGATTCGCTGGCAACTGACCGGCAACGACGACCAGATCCATCAGTTTACGCAGTGAAGTCTGCGTAGCGGGATACACCGTTTTGTGCTATTACCGGTGTAAGTGTTTTTACATAACGAAAGGGCAAAGCTCATGAAGAGATTACTCTCGATAGTCTGTGCAGTCAGCACGGCCGCGGTCGGCATGTTGCCGCTGTCAGTCGTGCAGATTGCAAATGCGCAACAGGCCGGTGAGACCGAAGAGGTCGTTATCACCGGTTCGCGTATCCGCCGCAACCCGCTCAACGAAGTTGCGCCTATCATGGAACTCGGTCTCGACGATATTGATGCGACCGGGCTCACCAACCTTGGCGAGGCCCTGCAGGACCTGCCGGTGACCGGATCTGCGATCAACTCGCAGTTCAATGTGCCTGGCAACTCTGGCTTCCCGCAGGACGGCTCAGGCATCGGTGCCGGTGCCGTACAGCTGTCGCTACGCAATGTCGGCGCCAAGCGCACACTGATCCTCGTTGACGGCAAGCGCTGGGTAGCCGGTGCATCAGCCTCGGGTGTTCCCAGTGCAGTCGACCTGAACACGATCCCAGCCAACGTCATTGAGCGTATCGAAGTCCTGCAGGATGGGGCTTCGGCGATCTACGGTTCTGATGCCATCGGTGGCGTGATCAATATCATCACCAACCAGGATTTCGAAGGCTTCCGCTTTGAAACGCAGATAGGTGAATACCTGTCAGAGGGTGATGGCGAAACGCTCGATGTTGCCGGTCTGTGGGGTGGCGGCAACGACACCACGCATGCTGTGTTGAGTGTCTCCTACACGGAAGAAAAAGGAATCGAAACGGCTTCACGCAGCCGCTCTGCATTCCCAAATCCGGACGCCACAAGTTGTGACGTGCCGGGCACCTTCTGCTCATCTTTTACACCACAGGGCCGTTTCGTACTGGGTCCAAACTTCGATTTCGCCAGCATTACGCTGAACGACGGTGTCTTGAATGATGGCATGAGCAACATTCCGGTGTTCGATCCGGCTAACCCTGACTCGGGTGACTTTCATGCTTTCACCAGCGCCGATCGTTTCAATTACAACGGTCCGGGTTTCAACTTCCTGAAAACCCCGAACGAGCGTGTCAATATTTACGGTAGCGTTCGTCACCAGCTGAGCGATACGCTGGCGTTGGTAGCGCGTGCTTCGCATACCAATCGTACCTCGGCTACCAAGGCAGCTCCTGAGCCGCTTTGTTTGGGTAACGGTTGCGGTAACCGCATCAATGACAACTTCGTGATCTCGGCAGACAATCCGTTCAACCCGTTTGGGGTCGAGCTCTCGGTTGCCAATGGTAATCTCGAGTTCTTTGGTCGTCGCCCGCTTGAGTCAGGCGGTCGCTTGTTCTTCCAGGACACCAACACCTACTTCGTCAGTGCCGGTCTCGAAGGCGAATGGGATGTCGGTGACCGCACCCTGTACTGGGACCTGGGTGGTTCCTACGGTGACAACCGTGGTTTCCAGGAGAAGTACAACTCGCACAACGCAGCCAAGCTGCAGATCGCGATGGGTGACCCTGCAGTCTGTGCGGCTACACCAAATTGCGTTCCGTTCAACTTCTTTGGTGGCCAGGGTCCGGATGGCAATGGATCGTTTACCCAGGAAATGCTCGACTTTGTCACTTACACGCAGCGTGATTTCAGTGAGCAGACCCTGAAAGACCTGGCCTTCAACATCACCGGCGATATCACCGACCTGCCGGCTGGCCCGATGCGTTTTGCTGCCGGTTACGAGTTCCGTGATCACGAAGGTTCGTTCCGTCCGGATCCGATCGCCGAGCGTGGCGAGACCGCCGGTATCCCCTCGGGCGCCACAGCGGGTGAGTTCGACGTGACCGAGGTCTACGCCGAATTCAACATCCCGTTAATGGCCGATTCCGGAATCGGTGAGTACCTGGAAGCCAACCTTGCCGGTCGCCAGTCTGACTACAGCACCTCGGGCTCCGAGTTCACTTACAAGGCCAGCCTGCTGTATCGCCCGACTAACAACTTCTCTGTACGCGGTGCCGTCTCCACGGGTCTGCGTGCGCCGGGCATCGGTGAGTTATTCGGTGGTGCGGCTCGCGAAGACTTCACCTTCCAGGATCCCTGTGCCGATTACACCGGTATCGTCGGTTCGGCCAATGGTGGTCGCGATGCGCCACAGTCAGCAGAGATCCAGGCGAACTGCATGTCGCTGGGCGTCCCGGTTGGCCTCGCACAGACTAATCCGCAGCTGTCTGCACGTTCTGCTGGTAACCCCAATCTCAGCGCCGAGACTTCCGACAGTATGCTGTTCGGTATTGTTTACAGTGCCAACTGGGTCGAGCAGGCTGACTGGATCGATGACCTGACACTTTCTCTCGACTATTACAATCTCGAGATTGATGACGCTGTCCAGGGTCGTGATCCGGGTGATGTGATCGATGCCTGTGTAGAGACTCTCGATCCGTTCTTCTGTGACCTGACCCCCCGTACCAGCTCCGGTCAGCTGGACGTGGTCAATAACCAGTTGCAGAACATCGGTCTTATCGAAGCTTCGGGCCTCGACCTCATGGTTAGCTACGGCGGCCCCGAAACCCGGTTTGGCACATTCGGCGTCCAGGTTAACGCAACCCACCTGAACGAATACATCGAAAAGACCTTTGCGCCTGACGGTAGCCTGTCGACCAACGACCTGACAGGCATCCATACCAACGAAACGTTTGCCCGGGCCTTCCCGGAATGGCGTGCCGTGACCCGGGTTACCTGGGACTACGGTCGCTGGGATGGCAACATGGCGTTCCGCTGGACCGATGAGATGACCACCTCTGGCGGCAATAAACTCGACGGTGAGACCTTCACCGATCTGCAATTCTCTTACACACCGGAGTTTGCCGGTGATCGCGTGCGTGTAACCGCCGGTATTAATAACCTGTTCGATACTGATCCGCCGGTTTGCTTCCCCTGCGGTGTAATCGGAATGAGCACGGTTTCTCATGACCTGCCAGGACGTGTTGGCTACATCCGGGCGACATACTCGGGCGACTAGACCCGAACGTCCGTAAGGAAGCGAGAAGCGGCCCCACGTGGGGCCGCTTTTTTTTGGCTAATACAGGCGTCCGGTGTGCAAAACGACGTATTTTGTTCAATTGGCGACAAAACCCCGGAGCGCAGCGCGTTTTGCTAAAATGTCCTGAAACATAAGAAGACCAAACGTCGCATTTCTCAGGGGGATAGCAATGCGCAAGCTGATATTTATTCTGACCTCGTCGATGGTATTGATGGCTGGCGCTGGCGCCGAACCGATATTCGACGAACGCACCGCCGATCACATTGACCTGGCGGGCTCGCCTGTGAGCGACCTCAGTGTCAAGAAACTCGCGCTTGGTGATCTGAACAAGGACGGTGTCGAAGATATTGTCGTTGCACGTCGTTCAGCATCGCCGATGCTGTTTATCAATGTTGGCGGCGTACTGACGCAGCAAAACGCGCGCTTCGCCAATACCGCGTTGGCGACAAACAGTTACGACGTGGTCATCTTTGATGCCAACGGCGACACCTGGCCCGACCTGGCTTTCGGACGCATCGGCGCCGTACCGTCGCTGTATCTCAATCTCGGTGAGGACCTGAGCAATAACTGGCTCGGATTCGGTAGCGGCACGGCAATCCTGGCGGGGGCGGCCGACGCCACCATGATCGATGCCGCCGATTTCAATGGCGATCTCGATATCGACCTGGTGATGCTGACCTCGTCAGGTGGGCGCAAGATGCTGGCCAACGATGGCAATGGTGTGTTCTTCGACGAGACGGCCGCCCGTCTCGGTAGCCAGGTCCTGACCGGGATCGGCAAGATCCAGCTCGGCGATGTCGAGAACGATGGTGACATGGATATTTTCGGTGTCACTGGCAGCGAAGCACAGCAATTCATTTTTATGAATGATGGCAATGGCAATTTCCCCAACTCGCTACGCCAGGAACTCAATCTCGCCAGCCTTACCTACATACCCGTTGGTGCCGACTTCAATGGCGACGATATTTTCGATTACCGCGTTTATGCCGATGGCTTTCCGCCAACCGCGTTCATGAGTCTTGGCACCTTTACCGGTGATTTTCCTGATTATGAGATTCGTTTCGATGCAGACATGATCGGGGACAACGGCAAGCACGGGTTCGCGCACGTACGTGACGTCGACGGCGATGGCGATCCCGACTACATCATGTCGAGTATCGAGATGCTCAGCACCGGTCTAAATCCTGACCCGCGCAATGAACTCAACGAGATGGTCATCACCGAAGGCGTCTTTTCCGGTGACTTCGGCGTATTCGCCGATCCCGAATGGCGCACCGAGGAATCGTACGACGTGTTGTTCCTCGATATCGACGTCGATGGCAACATCGACTTGTTCATCGCGCATGAAACACGCTTTGCCGCCTACATAAACGACGCCGCGCCGCAGACTGTCGAGATAACCGGCTTTAACCCAGTTCTCGCGCAGACCAATGTTGCTGCGACGTTGAGTGTCAACGTCAATGGCGGTGCCAGTCCGTCGTTCAGCTGGAGTATGGGTGACGGTACCAAACTGGTCAGTGGTAGCGATCCATTTGTCGAGCACACCTACACCGCAGCCGGTCGCTACCAGGTCAGCGTCACCGTCAACGACACCGCCGGTACCGACCAGTTGACATTCTGGCAGGTGGTCCACAAACCGTTGGTTAGCGGTAGTGCAGCATCGTCATCCACGATCGTCTACGAGACACGCAGTGGTAATGACTATGTCTGGGCAGTCAATACCGATAACGATTCGGTGACCGCTATCGATACGATCACCAACTCCAGTGCCGCACTGCTCGACGTCGGTGACGAGCCTGCGAGCCTGACACCAGCGCTGGCCAACGAGTTGTGGGTCATTAACAAGGGTGACGCTACGATCTCTATAATCGACCAGGTCAGTGAAGCGGTGGTGGCCACCCTTGACATACTGCCTTACGCCTCCCGTCCCCATGGCGCCGTGCGCTCGCCCGATGGTGCATCCGTTTATGTTGCACTCGAAGCGCGTGGCGAGGTTGTCAGGATCGACACCGCGACCCGGCAGGTCGTCGCGACGGTGGCGGTGGAGGCTACGCCACGTCACCTGGCGATGAATGCTGCCGGCGACAGACTGTATGTCTCGCGCTTTATCACTCCGCCGGTGCCAGGCGAAAGTACTACCGCAGTCAGCACCGCCGGTGGTGGCGAGGTGCGTCTGGTCGACACGGCGTCGATGACAGTCAGCAACACCATCATGCTGCCTTATAACGATGTCGTGGATTCATCCGACTCGGCCCGGGGTATACCGAACTATGTCCGCGGCGTGGCGCTGTCACCGGATGGCGAGATTGCCGTGGTGCCGGCGATTAGCAGCAATATCTATCGTGGCCTGTTTCGCGACGGCAACACCCGCGAACATGATCGACTGGTGCGCAGCATGATGGCGCGTATCGATGTCGTCGCCGAGCAGGAAACCGTGCCGATGCGGTTTGACTTTGACGACCAGAGCCAGCCTTCCGCGGCCGTGTTCGGTCCGACCGGCAACCACCTGTTCCTCGTGCATGAGAGCAGCCGCTCGTTACACGTGCTCGATGTGTATGCCAACCAGATAATTGTTGCCGGTATCGCCGGCGTAACACCGCGGGGGATAGCATTGTCGCCAGACGCCCACCAGGTATATGTGCACAACTATCTGGACCGCACGGTCAGCGTTTATGACGCGACTGCGCTGATGACCGGTGCCGACAATACCTTGACCGAGACAGCGGTAGTCGCAACGCTCCAGGCTGACAGCCTGCCGGCGGTGATACTGCAGGGCAAGAAACTGTTCTTCGATTCAGCCGATCCGCGGGTCAGCGCCCAGGGTTATATCAGCTGCAGTACCTGTCATGACGATGCCGGTCACGATGGACGCACCTGGGATTTCTCCGATGGTGGCGAAGGCCTGCGTAACACGATCGATCTGCGTGGTCGTGCCGGGATGGCACATGGCAACGTTCACTGGACCGCCAACTTCGACGAGATCCATGATTTCGAAAACGATATGCGGGGGGT
>JABDKV010000212.1 GCA_013002045.1 Gammaproteobacteria bacterium | reverse complement strand
AGCTGCCCTGGCCAATGCCGGTGGTAACCGGAATTTGTTCCACCGTGTTGTCTTCCTTCACCCGAAACAGGTAGGTGGCGTCCTGGCGAAGTACCAGTGCATCCCGGTGCACCGCGACGACTTCTGTCGGCGCCGAGCGCGGCAACTCCACACGCACGGCAGAACCGATCACGGTGCCGGCGTTCTCGAGGCTTACCCGCACTTCGATCAAGCGAGAGCGCGCGTCACCGACCGGGATTACCGCGCGCAAGGTGCCGGGCAAATTAAAGTTACCGTCGCGCACCGTTACCTGCATGCCCTCGCGCAAATAGCCCGCGACGCTCATCGGCGCCCGAGCCTGGACTTCGATGCTGTCGATATCCACCAGCCGCACCACTGGCGCGCCGACGCCAACAAATTCGCCTGCCTGCGCATGACGTTCCACGATCCGGCCGTTGAACGGCGCGGTGACCTTGCTGCGGGAAATCTGGTAGAGCGTTTGATCGCGATCGACCCGCGCTACGACCAGGTCCTGCTCGGCCATCGCCATCTGTGCGGTCGATTCGTCCAGCTGGTTGCGGGCCGCGTTATTCTGTTGCGCGAGCGAACGTAGCCGCTCGGTCTGGGAAGCCAGGAATTTGAGGTTGGCTTCGAGGCGCCGGATGCGTGCGCTGTCGTCGCGCAGTTGCAGCTGCAATGCGCGATCATCAATTTGTGCCAATACCTCGCCCACGGCGATGCTGTCACCGACCTCTCGCACCGAGATCAGCCGGCCCGTCACCTCGGCGGCGATGTTGGCGTCGTTGCGGCTGATTACAGTCCCGGGCGCCAGAGTGGTTGAGGCAATCGACTGACGCGAGGCGACATCCACCTTGACCGTGGCCGGCGGTGGGCCTTGCTGAGCCGCTGCACCCAGCGGCAGCAGCAGCCAGCCCAGAAACAACCACGGACGAGCTGCAAATTGGGTGGTTCGCGCGGCGCGCGGGCGGGTAACATCCTTCATGTCGTAGCCTCCAGGGCGTCGCCCGCTGGTCCATTGGTCACCGTTGCGGGGGTCCGGGCTTCCCCAAGGCGCAAAAGGCCTGGCAGCAGGAGCAAGGTGAACAGGGTGCTCACCGCCATACCGCCGACGATCACAGTGGCGAGGCCGCGGTAAATCACGCTGCCGGCGCCCGGGATAAGAACCAGCGGCAGCATGCCGAAAATACTAGTCGTCGTGCTCATCAGTATTGGTCGCAAACGAATGGTCAGCGCCTGGTTGACCGCCGCACGCCGGTCCATGCCGTCGCGCTCAGCCGAACGCGTCTGGTGCACCAGCAAAATAGCGTTATTGACCACCAGCCCCATCATGATGATGAAACCAATCATGGTCAGTAGATCCAGCGGTTGCGGGGTGAGCAGGTTGAGTAGCCGGATGGCGATTACGCCGCCAACGGCCGCGAGTGGCAGGGCCAGCACCACCATCAGTGCGTCTTTGGGGGAGCGGAACAGTGCGCTCATCAGCAGGAACAGTACGACGATGGCCAGCAAAAAGTTCTCTGACATGTTTTTGACCGCGTTCTTGAGTGCGTCGGCACTGCCGCCGTATTGAATGGTGCCGTCCGCGGGCATCATGGCGCGCAGTTTCGGTTCGACCTCCGTCTTGAGCGCAGCAATGGCCTCTTCGAGGGACATACCGTCTGGTGGTGCGACATTCAGGACCACCGAGCGGCGCCGGTCGATGCGTACGATCTGGCTGGGTCCCACGGTCCGCTCGATACTCACCAGCTCGCCGAGCGGCACGACGCCGCCACCTGGCGTCATCAATGGCACGGTTTCCAGTTCCTCCGGGCTGTCCCACGGCATCGCCTTGAGAATAATATCGACCCGGTCTTCGCCATCGAAATGCTCACCCACCCAGATGCCGTCGCCCAGGCTGCGCATGACGCTGGCGACAGTCTCGCGTGTCCAACCTACCTCGTTGATGCGCTGGTCGTCCGGGCTCAGGCGCAGCTCCGGTTCGGCGAGTTCCGTGCCGGGCCAGGGATTGACCCGGGCGCCCTCGATGGCCTCCGGGATGATGCCCATGCCAGCGCGGGCCACGTTCAGCAAAGCCTCCGTGTCCCGTGATTGCAGCTGTACACCGATTCCCCTGCCGCCGCCGAAGCCGCCGAACAGGTTGCCCTGTTGCGCAAACATCGTAGTGTCCGGCAACCCCTGGGAAACCTCGGTCTGAATAATTTTTTCGAGTTCCTTGACCCGCGACTGGTCCTTGACCCGTGCGCCAATCGTGCCGCCGCCGGGCCAGGAAAATATGTAGTAGTTCTTGAGCGCCGGCTCCTTCTCGCCGTCCATGTAGGGCTGCATGCGCTGAACTACCAGGTCGACTATTTCTTCCTTGATCATCTTCGCGTTGGCCCCCGGGGGGAAGCGAAAGAACCCGTCTACGGCGTCGCGCTTAACCGGCGGCAGGTAGTCGAGCTTGGGTAGCAGCGCCCAGGTCGTCGCAATCGGGACTGCCATCAGCACCGCAATCAACACCAGGCGGCGGCGGGGATTATCGGTCAGGCGGGTGATCCGATCGGCAGTGCGCTTCCAGGTTGCCCTGTTCTGGTCCTCAAGCTTGACCTTGTCCAGCCAGCGCGATGCGGCGGTGGGCAGTACCGACACTGCGACGATCAATGAGATCGAGACCGCGATCGCGATGGTCAGGGCGAGGTCGGCGAACAGCTGGCCTTCAACGTCGTTTAAAAAAATGACCGGCAAAAAGATCGCGACCGTCGTCGCAGTGGAAGCGAGCAGGGCACCCCAGACCTGGCTAGTGCCCTCGGCTGCCGCGCTCATCGCGGGCTTACCCTCTTCACGCAGACGAACGATGTTTTCCAGCACCACAATGGCCGCGTCAACTACCATGCCGACCGCGAAGGCGAGGCCGGCGAGTGAGATGACGTTCAGGGTGCGGCCCGTGAGATACAGGACCACGAAGGTGGTTAACAGCGAGATGGGAATGGCGGTTGCGACCAGCAGTGTGGCCCGCCACTGGCGCAGGAACCACCAGAGGATACCGATTGCCAGTACGATGCCGGCACCCAGGTTACCCGTGACCAGCGTAATCGCGCGCTTGATAAATACGGAGGCGTCGAAGGACTGTTGAATGGTGAGTCCCAGCGGCTCGATCTGCTCGCTGCGGATCCGGCCGATGACGTCTTTGACCTCGGTCAGCGCCTGCAACGCGTTGGCACCCGATTCCCGGAAGATCTGCACGCCCATTGCGGGGTTGCCGTTCTGGATGGTGACGTTGGTGTCGTCCCCGCGGCTCATGGTTATGTTGGCAATGTCGCCGAGGCGTACAGGACTGCCGTCACGCCAGTCGAGGATCAGACCGCCCAGTTGTTCAGGCGTGTAGCGACCTGCAAAGCGCAATGTGTAGGTGCGCCTGCCGACGTCTACGAAACCGCCAGAAACGTCGTTGGCGCGACCGGTCAGCGCCGCGACTCTGGGGATTTCGACGCCCAGCTCTGCGGCGCGGTACGGATCAAACTCGATCAGCAACTGCTGTTGCTGGCCGGCATGTATCTGCACGGCTGCAACGCCCGGGATAGCTTCCAGCTCGGGCTTCAGAATTTCTTCCAGCACCTGCTGGTAGCTTTCGATGGGTCCGGTGGTGCCCGGCAGCAGCTGCACAAAAAACCACGTCAGGCTCTCGTTGGCGCCGCCGCCCCCGAATCCTGAGCCCGATTGCACTTGTGGCGGATTGGAATCCCGGGGCAGCGGGTCGAGCCGGTTTAGCCGGCTGATCACCTCGATCAACATTTGCTGCATGTCGGTATCAAGGCCGAAGCGCAGGTTGATCCAGGCGAAGCCCTTGTTGGCGCCCGCGGTCATTTCTTTCATGCCCGGCAGGCCCTGCAACACGTCCTCGAGCGGCTCGATGAACTCGGACTCAACCTCGCGGGGTGAGGCGGCTCGCCAGCCTGTATTTACGGACAGGGTGGGCTCGTCGATGTTGGGGAACAGCTGGATGGGGAGCTTGGCGAGGCTGAACAAGCCGAAAAACAGGATGATGGCCACGACCACTGCGATCCCGGCCGGATTTCGCAGTGAATTCAATGTGATGCTCATTCGCCTTCCTCTGGGGTCCGCTTCCGATTGCCCCGCTGTACTAGCGTTTTGTTGTTATTTGGCAGGCACTTACCCGCACTGTACAGGAATCCTGACCATCCCAATCAGGCAAAGTTCAGCCCTGATTAGTATTTAGATGCATGGACGCAGCCAAAGGTTGCCAAGGCCGGGCAAAAAAATGCCGCGCCCGGTACTGAACGGGCAACCGCTGGCCCTTCATGCAGACAAAAAAAAGCCGGGAGCAAGTGCTCCCGGCCTTTTCAGCTTCCCTGCAGTTTTCTTAGTATCGACTCAGAATTGCTGACGTACGGTTGTGAAGTCTACGTCGATATCCTGGGACGTCGGATTGGTAATGGTTATCGAGTATTCGCCAATCAGGAAGGTCTGGGCGAATGCCGTCAGATTACCAACGCCGGTGACCGAAACGCCGGTGGGCAAGCCTGCGGAATCGAGTATGTCGATTTGCAGCATGTCCGCGTTAGCGCCTCTTACGATCACAAACAACGATGCGGTTGCAGGATCAATATTCACCGGCATGGTCAGAGCATTGTTCGCCGTGATGGTGGCGTTCTGACCCTGGACATTGTCGTGACCCTTGCTGTCGTGCGCATTGGGGATGCCGTCGCCGTCGATGTCGTCATCCTGGTCGTCAGGAATACCGTCATTGTCGTCGTCGGTATCGGTACTGTCGTTGTCACCGTCGCAGTCAGCGTCCCTTGAGCAGCCGTCATCCCGGCTTGAGCCGTCGTCACTGGAGTGATCGTCACCGCCATTGTCGTCGGCGTCGCTCTGGTCATCGCTGGAGCCGTCATCATCCCTGTCTTTTCTAGTGACTCTGACTTCGACCGTGGCCGTAGCGGAGCCACCGCGACCATCGCTGATGGTGTAGGTGAACTCGTCTGTGCCCGTGTAGCCTGAGGCCGGCGTATAGAGCAGCGTTTCATTGCCGGTCTTGACCACGCTGCCATGCGCGCCCTGAGACCATGCCGTAATGCTCAGCTCGTCGCCGTCCGGATCTGAATCATTGGTCAGCACATAAACGGTGATCTCCATATCTCTGGGCGTTTCGACATTATCGTCCCCGGCAATCGGTGCATGGTTGGCACCCGCAGGCAGTACCGTCACAGATACGCTGGCCGTATCGCTGCCGCCACGACCGTCGCTCACCGTGTAGGTGAAGCTGTCGCTGCCCTCGAAGCCTGAATCAGGCGTGTAAGTTACCGTCGTACCGTTGGTGGTAACGCTGCCGTTCGCGCCCTGAGTTACAGCGTCAATAGTCAGACTGTCGCCGTCGGCGTCACTGTCGTTACCCAGCACATCGATGGTCACGGCCACCCCTTCGTCAGTTTCGGCGTTGTCGTTAGCCGCAACGGGTGGCCGGTTTTCAACCACGACCGGGTTGACGGTCACAAACACCATGGCATTGGCAGAACCACCGCGACCATCGCTCACCGTGTAGGTGAAATTGTCGTTGCCGGTAAAGCCGGGGTCCGGTGTGTAAGTAACCGTATTGTCGCCATTGATGACCACGTTGCCATTCATACCGCTGCTGACGTTGCTGACCACCAGCGGATCGCCATCGGGATCGCTGTCGTTGGCCAGCACGTCGATGGTCACGGCAGTGTCCTCGTCGGTCTCCGCCTGGTCGTTGACAGGCGTTGGCTCCTGATTTGGCGTCTCGTTCACAGTCACTGTGACCGTCGCGCTGCCGGAAGCCTGGCCGTCTGTCACCGTGTAGGTGAACGTATCGGTTCCGAAGAAGCCTGCATCAGGCGTATAGGTCACCGTGCCGTCGCCGTTATCAACCACTCCTCCGTTAGCCGGCTGCGTGACCGAATCAACTGTCAGGGCGTCATGATCGTCATCGGTGTCATTGGCGAGCACATCGATGGTAACCGCCATGTCCTGATCGGTGTTTGCCGTATCGTCGCCTGCCGTTGGGGCGGTGTTGTTAGTCATCTCCTCGTTGACCGTCACCGTCACTGTGGCGGTATTGCTGGCGAACTCTCCATCGGTAGCCGTATAGGTGAACGAGTCGGTGCCGAAGAAGCCCGGATCCGGCGTGTAGGTCACATTGCCGCCATTGTTGGTCACGCTGCCGTTTGCGCCCTGGGTTACAGCGCCAACCGTCAGGCTGTCGCCATCAGGATCGCTGTCGTTGGTCAGCACGCTGATAACCACCGCGATGTTCTCGTCTGTCACTGCTGTGTCATCACCCGCCACGGGAGCCCGGTTCGGATGCCGGCAGACCCTTACGTCCGCACGGGGCGACGTACCTGCATCGCCCTTGCCGTCCGTGATGAAGTAGGCAAATCGATCGCAGTCAATAGTGCCTGCACCGCCATGGTTCGCGGCACCATCGTCCGTGTAGGTGATCGTGCCATCCGGATTTATCACGGCACTGCCATGGTCTGGCGGACCGCTGATGCTGTCAGGGACGATGGAGATATCGTCGCCATCAGGATCGCTGTCGTTGGCCAGCACGGCAATGGTCACAGACCCGCCGCGCTCGACCCAAATGACAGGCTCCGTGCTGGTCGTGTCGGTGTAGAACCTGCCATCGTCTCTGGCCACTGCTGCCCGGTTTGCTTCCACCGTAACGGTCGCCGTAGCGGTGCTGGCATTACCTTCGGCATCTTCTACCGTGTAGGTAAACGTCTCCGTGCCTACGTAGGTATCGCGTGGTTGCGGGTAGTAGTAGATCTCGTCTTTTCCACTTGCGGTCATGCTGGCGGGCCGCAACTCCACAAAGCCGCCGTCAGAGGCAGGATTGTCGGCAGCGGTAATCGTTAGCGCGCCGCCCTCGGGGTCGCTGTCATTCGCCAGCACATCGAGGAAAACTTCGGTCAGGCCCTGGTAGCTGGTGAACGCATCGTCATTAGCAACCGGTGCCTGGTTCACAAACATCACGTCGGTTTCGATGACGTTGCTCCAGTTGGTGTAGAGCGGCACGCCACCGTTCAGGTGAGATGACCGGACCCGATAGTAGTAATGACCATCAGCAAGGCCGCTGCGCACATGGCTAGTGCCGGCAGTTTCCGCAATGTCGGTCCAGTCAGCCGTGTCAATGCGCACATCGTCCACCCACCAGCCGAAGGGCGTGTAGGCAATGTAGTTCGAGCCGCCAACGAAGTAGCGGAAGCGCAGTTGAATGCTCTCACCCGCGTAGGGTGTCAGGTCGACCTGGCGCTGTATCAGCGGTTCGTCGAAGAAAGTGCCGTCGAGGCCGGCCAATACGGGGTTCGAGGTGGTGTAGACGTTTTCCCATCTCACGCCATCGGTTGAAACCTCGACGAAGCCCTGGTCATCCAGTTCGCCGCCGAACGAATCGGAAAAGCTCATCACCGTCGCGCCCGTGGCCGGAATGGCGATGGGTGATGCCCAGGTCATGATTGAAGAGGCGTTACGGGCATCGTCTGTTGCCGAAGTGAAGAATGAAAACGTATCGTTGGCTTTGGGCGTCGTGCCCACGTTGTTCCACTCGACCATCTGATCGGCTACCGAATCGCCTTCTGACGAGACGGTCCAGTTGCTCATGTCGTTCTCGGCGTCATCGCTCAGGAGAACCGCAAGGGTGGTTGCCTCCTGCAGCTGATTGAGGCCGTCTGTGCCCTCGGTGGGCACCCAGGTCAGCTCATAGCTGCCGTCCGGATCGGGGTCGCTGTGACCGGCGCCGAAGCTGAGCACGGGGCCTGCATTGGCAAAGTCACATGTCGGTGCAACATCGAGGGTCAGGGACGCCTGCGCGTTACCGGTGGCAACGCCATTGCCGGACAGACCCGTGAGGCTGTCGACTTCCATGCGCATGCCGTCCGGCAGCTTCCAGAGGCCATCTGGCGTGTCGTAGTTATCCACATGGGTGCAACCGTCGAACACGTTGCGTCCCAATTCAGGGGTAAAGGCCGCGTCATCGAGGTTGGGCGAGTCGTTGCCCGGATCGGGGACTGCATCAACAATAGTCTGTGCGGGCGGGTTGTCTACGCCGGTGTTGCCATAGCCGTGGTTTTCATCGGTGTAGAGGATTGCCACGCCGGGCTCCCAGGTGGGTGCGCCGCGGTCGCTCTGGCCCTTGCTGTCAAAGTCATTGGAGACGCGGTCGCGCACTTCAATGTAATAAGCGTGATCCACATCGCGACCGGTGGAGGTGTTGACGTGGGACCAGCCGGAAGCGAATAGGCGACCGTCTTCATCGCCTTCAAAATCGCTCGCGTAAATGGTTTCGCTACCCGCTTGCACCTTGATGTCGTCTACGAACCAGCCGCGAAAGGCCACGGCGGGATCGGTGAAGTAGGTGAAGCGAATAATGATTTCCTGGCCTGCAAAGGCGCTCAAATCGAAGCGGTCCTGTATCCACTGCGGGGTCTGCATGGATCCGGTGGCGCGATTGGGGTTTGTTGCGAGATTGCGCTCTGTTGGATCAATCCGCGACGAGCCGGTGATACCGTGGCCGTTGCGGTCATAGCATTCCCAGCCGTTCGGATTAAAGCCGTCCAATGTGGTGTTCTCAAGCGAAGGCAAGGCTTGCCATACAACCTCGGTGCGTTGTGCGTTGAAGGTGCCTACCTGCAGGAAGGCGAAATCCCAGTCCCACTCGATTTCATACAAAGACTGGAAGGAGAGTTCGACGCTGCTGCCGGCGTAATTGGCCATCTCCGGCAGGTACACGTCGAAGTTGTGGCCGGCTTCCGGGGCACAGCCAAACTCGTTGCCTGAGCCCGAGTGCCAGGCCTGGGTGCCCGACGGCACTTCATCGATGACCAGCACTTTGGGGAGGTCAACTTTCAGCGCATCGGCATTGTGAATGCCAGGTCCGGTCAGCGTATAAGGCGTTCCGTCCGGGGTCTGCCATTCGATGGTACCGGTATCGATCTTGGATTCTTTCAGCGTATGGGCGCCGTCAGTCGCCTGTCGCGGCACGATCCAGCCCATTTCCTGACGGTTAAACACTGTCATGAACTGGAAGTGATCGGACGCCATCAGTTCCCAGGAGCCAAACGTGCTGCGGCCGCCGGTAGAGTAGAAATCCGGCAGGCCCAGCGAGTGGCCGTATTCGTGGGCAACCACGGATACCGCATCAACTGCAGATTCCGGGTTGACGTTGTAGGGGCCGACCCGAACATAGACCGGAATGGTTGTCGCGTCGGTCGTCATTTCCGTGCGCGTAATATCCGTCCAGTACATCAGCTGGTCTTCGTGATTGCGTAGTTGGTCGTTGGAGACATAGCCGCGGCGACCCTGATCATCCGTGAAGTAGTACTGCAAGTCTGATTTGTGAGGCCAGACGTTATTAATGCCCGTTGGCGTTGTTTCGAGGTTGCCACCATCGCCGGCAAAGGCGACGTTCATAAAGTCCACCAGCCCATCGCGATCTGAATCGAAATCGTTGTAGTCGAGTTCCGGATCGGCGATTGCGGCCGCGTCATAAGCAAGTTTGCCGGTAGGTCCGCAGGCATCGTCGATGCCAAACAAGAGGCCCACACCGGTCAGCGCACCCACCGCGCCGTGACCCGTGCTGTCTGATCCGTAGTAGCGCTGGTCGCCGGGCAGGCGATACCAGCCGTTGACAATACGATTACCAGCAGTCGGGAGGGGTGCGCCCTCACCGTCGGTTACGGGATTCGCAAAGGTTGTGCCCGTGCAGGCACCGGCCGGCTCGGGCGTGGAAAACTTGTAAGGATAGGCCCCATAGGGCGTATCGTCGGTATTGGGCATGGGGCCCACCTGGCCTTCGGGTGAAAGCTGACCAAAGGACATCTCCTGAAAGAGTTGCCACATGGACTGCCCGCTGGTCCGGGAATTGACTGCATGGTCGAGTTTTTCTGCGGTGTGGTCGCCCGTGCACTCTGGAAACGGCTCGCCGACGCCCGTGCAGTGGGTGACGTCCTGGTATTCCACCATGACCAGGGGAAACTTGCGCACACCGAAGCGGGCGGTTTCATGATCTTTCAGCGCTTTCGGGCCGAGCGTCGTGCTGTCAATGGAAGCAGTAGCGCTGGGCGGGACGAAGCTCATTGTTGCGCTGGCCGACAGGTCGCGCCAGACCATCGTTGGCGTCTGGGTTAAATCGTTTGCACGAGCGCGTACGATGATTTTGCCACTGGCGCCGGCTGCGAGGTTCCAGATCAGCGGATCGGCAGGGGTGCCGGTCCCGCTGTCGGGGGCCGGGGCGGCACTGTCGAATGTTGTAAATTCGGCCAGCGTCATGGCAATGGTCGCGCCACCGATCTCGGCAGCATCAACGCTGTAGTTAAGCGTCATCGGATAGACCGCGCCCGGTTCCTCCCAGCCAGTGGCCGAGAGATAAAGCGCTTCAAATGACGATTCTGCATTAGCGGCCCGCAGCGGGGTTGCCAGCAGCAGAGCGATGGTTAGCAGCGAGAAAAGTGCGGTTACCGCACGATTTGACCAACCTGTAAGTGCCTGATTATTCATGTCTTAGTTCCCCTGAAGAGTTATTTGGGTTGGGGCAAGCGGCTGGCTCTATCGATGCCTGGCCAAAGAGGTGCTTGGTCCTTCCCCCCATGGCTGCACACGTTACGTGAGCATCAGGTGAGCAGATATCCGGAAGAACACCCACGCGGTGTGGGGGAAAACACCCACGCTGGTAATCGGTGTTTCCTGGATGGGAACAAGAATCGGGCA
>JABDKV010000188.1 GCA_013002045.1 Gammaproteobacteria bacterium | reverse complement strand
CGCGAAGACTTCGCGGGTACCTCAGCCGCAGCCGTCGAGTGGGTCAGGTCCGGTGACGATCGTCACGCCTGGGCGGTGGATTTCGATGCCGAGGTGCTCGAATGGGGGCGGCGGCGGCATATCGAGCCACTGACGGCCGCGCAGCAGCAACGGATACAGCAAATCGAGGGCGACGTGCTCGAGGTGAATACGCCACTGGCTGACATCATTATCGGTTTCAATTTCAGCTATTTCACCTTCAAGACGCGCGATGAACTGCGCGGTTATTTCGAACGGGCGCGCCGCAACCTTAAGCCGGACGGCTTGTTATTCGTTGATTGTTTTGGCGGTTCGGAGGCTTACGAGGAGGTTGAAGAGGAGACTGACCTCGATGGTTTCACCTATGTCTGGGACCAGGACGACTTCGACCCGGTCAGTTCGCAAATGCATTGTCATATTCACTTCGATTTTCCAGACGGAACAAAGATGCGTCCGGCATTCAGTTACGAATGGCGGTTGTGGACGCTACCGGAGATTCGTGAACTGCTGAAAGAAGCGGGCTTCAGTTCATCGACCGTCTATTGGGAAGGCACCGATGAAGATGGTGAAGGCGATGGCGAATTCGAACCCGTCAGTCGTGGTGAGGCGGATCCCGCCTGGATCGCCTATATCGTCGCCGAAAGGTGAGACGCCTGATAACAGACTTTCCCACGGTTTCGGTAATACTCAGAAGTTCTGAGGCCGATTTTTAGTCAACAAGCGGGTGTAATGGCGAACCAACCCGAGCTGGCAATCCTGTTTGCCGACGTAGTCGGTAGCACCAAGCTCTACGAACTCATGGGCGACCTCAAGGCCCGCGAGACAGTGGCGCGTTGTATCGATGCCATGACCGTCGCCACCGAGAGCTTCGACGGTCGGGTCATCAAGACCATGGGTGACGAGGTCATGTCGACATTCACTGACGTTGACGCGGCCGTCGACGCAGCCGCCAAAATGCAGCAGCTGATCAGTGAGGAAGTCAATGCCGATGACGTTCCGGTTGCGATTCGCGTCGGTTTTCACTTCGGTCCCGTCATGGAAGAGGGCGATGATATTTTCGGTGGCGCCGTCCACATCGCCAATCGTATGAGCAGTCAGGCCAAGGCTGCGCAAATCGTGACCAGTGGTGCGACGGTAGAGTTGCTGTCACCCGAATGGCAGGCGGCGACACGGCAGATCGACGTAACTCCGGTCAAGGGTACGACTGACCACATTCCGCTATACGAGGTCTTGTGGCAGCAGGGTGAGAACACGCGCATGTTGCCGACCATCGATTGGGCCGAGGCTACCGGTGTCAGGACCCAGCGATTGCGATTGCGCTATCGTGGCACCGAGATCGTCGTCAACGACGAAAAGCCCGACATATCAATAGGCCGTGCCGAGGAGAGTGACCTGGTGGTAAAAGACACCCTGATCTCGCGCCTGCATGCCCGCATCGAATTCCGGCGCGGAAAATTCCTGTTGATTGACGAGAGCACCAACGGTACCTGTGTGCTCCAGGCTAACGGCGAAGAGCACTTTGTACGTCGCGACAGCCTGCAACTTCGCGGTGAAGGTGCCATCGGCCTGGGACGTGTACCACAGGCCGATTCACCGCAGGCGATTCATTTCATTTACGAAGACTAGCCTAGCTCACCCAGTATCTTCTGCTGACGTTGGCGCAGCACGGCGGGCAGGCGTTCGCCATAGGTATCGAAATACTCGCCAATCTGTTGCATCTCCTGGCGCCAGCCGGCGCGATCGATATGCAGTAATGCCTCCATGTCGGCAGCGGACACGTCTGCACCATCGGTATTGAGGGCGCCGGCCGCAGGCGTCATGCCGATTGGCGTGTCGACAGCATCGGCGCCATTTTCGCAGCGATCGAGAATCCAGCTCAGTACCCGCAGGTTTTCGCCAAAGCCCGGCCACAGGAAGCGCCCCGACTCGTCACGGCGGAACCAGTTGACATGGAAGACCTCGGGAGGCGAGCTCAGGCGTTTGCCGGTCTCCAGCCAATGTCCCCAGTAGTCAGCAAAGTTGTAGCCACAAAACGGCTTCATCGCCATTGGGTCGCGGCGCACGACACCGACCTGGCCGGCGGCGGCGGCCGTCGTTTCCGATGCTACGCTGGCACCGACCAGTACACCGTGCTCCCAGTCGCGTGCCTGGTAGACCAGCGGTGCCAGTTCGCGCCGCCGCCCTCCGAATACAATGGCAGAGATAGGTACGCCTCGTGGGTCGTCCATCAACGGCGTATAGCCTTTGTTTTGGCGTGCTGACACGGTGAAGCGTGAATTCGGATGAGCTGCGGGACTATCGCCACTCATCGGTTGTCCTTTCCAGTCCAGCGCCGGCTTGTTCTCTGCGCGCCCTTCCCACCATGGCTCATTGTCAGCTGTGACACCGACGTTGGTGAAAATCGTGTCGCGACGGATCATCTCGTATGCGTTCAGATTGGTGTCCGGTGCAGTGCCGGGTACGACTCCAAAGAAACCTGCTTCGGGATTGATTGCATAAAGACGACCGTCGTCGCCAGGATGCAACCAGGCAATATCGTCACCGACCGTCCACACCCGCCAGCCATCGAGTTCGGCGGGGGGTACCAGCATTGCAAGATTGGTCTTGCCACACTGCGACGGGAAAGCGGCGGCGATGTATCGAATACGACCGGTGGGATCCTGCAAACCCAGGATTAACATGTGTTCGGCAAGCCAGCCTTCATAGCGTGCCTGGTAGGAAGCGATTCGTAATGCATGGCACTTTTTGCCAAGCAGGGCATTACCACCGTAACCGGAACCAATGCTCTTGATCGTCAGCTCTTCGGGAAAGTGCATGATAAAGCGCTTGTCAGGGTCAAGATCGCCGGTAGAGTGCAGTCCCTTGACGAAGCTGTCGTCCTGTTCGATACGACGCAGTGCAGCTGTGCCCATGCGTGTCATGATGCGCATGTTGGCGACTACATACGGGCTGTCAGTGATCTCGACTCCGCAGCGGGAGTAGGGCGAATCGATCGGCCCCATGCAGTAAGGGATCACGTAAAGCGTGCGTCCCTGCATGCACCCGGCAAACAACTCGTCGGTCTTGCGGTGTGCCTCCTCCGGCGCCATCCAGTTGTTATTCGGACCGGCATCGGCTTCTTCCGGTGTGCAAATAAAGGTCAGATGCTCGACACGCGCCACATCGCTGGGATCAGAGCGGTGCAGGTAGCAACCGGGCCAGTTGCGCTGATCGAGTTCCAGTAATGTTTCGTCGGCCAGCATCAGGTCGATGAGGCCGCGGTACTCGTTCTCGGAACCATCACACCAGTGAATTTTTTCGGGACGGGTGTGGCTGGCGACCTGCTCGACCCAGTCGGCAAGTGTCTGGCAACTTGTGTTCATGAGAGGGACTCTTTTTCTGAAGACGCGGGTTAGGCGCGGTATTATACGGAGTCAGTGAGCGTGGACCATGCCTGCCAGGCATAAAAAAAGCCATTGACGCAGTGCGCGTCAATGGCTTCATCAGCAATCAATCAGCGGTTTAGCTGGTTTTCTTGCGTCGGGTCGTTTTCTTGCTGGTCTTCTTGCGCGAGGTTTTCTTCGCAGGCGACTTACGCGCGGGCGACTTACGCGCCGTTTTGCGAGCCTTTTTGGCTACCTTCTCGGCGCCTTCGGCGATACCGTCCGCAGCTTCGCTGATCGGATCACTGCCACGCAGTTCGGCGAGGGTCTCGCGGATCAGGGCGGTCAGATCGTCGCGGGTATCACCGATTACATCCAGCGTCTTGCGGGCATCAGCCACGACACGCTCGCGCGTTGCAGGCATCAGCTGCACCTGGCCATCGACCATGTGCCGGATGTCACGGGCGCTGGCCAGGGCTTGCAGGCGCTGTGCTGCGCCGCCGACAGAACCTTCGACGAATTCCGACTGGATGCGTACCAGGCGGGCTGCGCTGTTATGCGTGATGCGATTGAGTTTCAGGGTCTTCTCTGTCAGGACCTTGATGGGCTGCTTGCCACCGTCGACCCACTCGGCACTGGTGTCGAGGGCGTCACGAACACGATCGACGGCCATCTGGCCGGCTTCGCGATACTGACGGGTAACTTGATTAACTGGGCTTTCCTGATTTGACATAGTCTCGTCTCCACTAATGGTGCGATGCAATAAATACTGGCGACCATGATAATGATGCGCCGCAACAACGTCAACCCAATTAATGGGCCGCGGGCGTCAAAATGTTGACGCAGGTCACAGAAATGCTGAGTTTTACCATAACAATCAGAGTCTTATGTGGAATCTGTGACTGCTGTCACGCCGTTTTCGCTGGCGCTCCGTAAGAATTCCCAACGTGGCGATGGCGCCTTTCGGGTTTTCAGGGAATAAAGAATTCAGCCATCGCAAGGGATTGTTCCGACTTGCTGACCAACCGGCCAGCCATCGTCCATAACTGAATTATTGCGGCCCGATCAACAACCCGGGCCGCCCGGACGATTGCTGGAGAACCAAGTGCGCAACTCCCTGATTAGGCTTCTACTGCTGTTACCCGCGCTGTTACTCGGCGAGGCTGCGCTCGCACTGGGCACGGTCGCCGGAACGGCTATTGATAACGTCGCTGAAGTGTCATACGAAGTTGGCGGCAGCGAGGTGACCGAGCAATCCAACATGCTCACAGTCACCGTTGCCGAAATTCTCGATGTGGTTGTCACGCTGCAGGATCCCGCAAAACCGGTTTCACCGGGCGACGCCAGCCAGGAGCTGCTGTTCACGGTAACCAACACCGGTAATGGTACCGAAGCATTTGCACTGGTCATTGACAGTGCTCTGGCGGGCGATGACTTCGACCCAACCCCGTCCACCCCGGTCTCTATCTATATCGATACGGACGGCAGCGGCGATCTGTCAGCGGGCGATACGCAATACAACCCGGGTGTCAATGATCCGTCGCTTGCCCCTGATGCAAACATCGACATCCTGATCGTCAACGATATTCCGGCTGCAGCGGCGGATGGCCAAATCGGTCGCAGCCTGTTGCAGGCGACCGCTACCACCGGCAGCGGAGCACCGGGCACGGTGTTTGCCGGCGCCGGTGACGGTGGTGTCGATGCAGTAGCAGGTAACAGTAGCGCAACCGATAGCGACACAGGTGAGTACGTTGTCAGCTCAGTGCAGCTCGACCTGGTCAAGTCCGCCGCTGTTGTCGACCAGTTTGGTGGCAACGAGCCGGTTCCCGGTGCCTCCATTACCTACACCATAGTCGTTACGCCGGCCGGTGGTGGCACCGCTTCGACCTCGCGTTTTAACGACCTGATTCCCGCTAACACGACCTATACCGCCGGCACTTTGAGGCTCAACGGCGCACCGCTGACGGATGCACCCGACGCTGACCAGGGGCAGTTGGTAACGATTGCGGGTGCGCCGGCGATCAATGTCAATCTCGGCGACCTGACTGCGGCCAGTGGACCGCAGACGGTCGAATTCACCGTCACTATCGACTGAAGGAGTAGAGGGCCATGAACAAGTTAATGTTGATCCTGCTGTTGCTGCCGGCACTGGCAATCGCCGCCGATGGCACGCTACAGGTGCAGACCCAGGCGCAGAAAGAAGTCACCGTGGTCACCGACGAAGGTGAAGAGCAAACCCGCCTGGTGCCGGTTACGACGGTGGTACCTGGCGACGAAGTGATCTACACCATCACCTTCACCAATGTAGGTGACCAGGTGGCCCAGGCCATCACGATTACCGACCCGGTACCCGCGGAGATGCGCTACATCGATGGGACGGCTTTTAGCGCGGGCGCCGAGCTGCAGTTCTCTGTTGACGGCGGCGACAGCTGGGGTGTGGCTGAAGAACTCATAGTCTCAGATGCCGAGGGTAAACCCCGACCGGCGCAGGCTTCCGACTACACCCATATCCGTTGGGTCATGCGTCATCCGATCAAACCGGGACAGCGTGGCTACGCGCGATTCAAAGCGGCACTGCGCTAGATAAGCGCGGACCGAATCAGCCAGGGCAGCAGGAATGAGAGTTATTTTTTGGAGTGATCAACGCATGTTGAAATTCAGAGTTCAAATTTTGCACCGGGCGGGTCTGGTCAGTGCCTTGCTGGCATTGATATTTGCAGTACCAGCGATGGCTGCCGGCACCGATCCGGGCGGGACCCGCGCCGGCACCTCGGTGCTAAACCAGGCCCAGGTGCAGTACCAGGTAAATGGTGTTGCTCAGACGCCAGTGCTCAGCGACAACGACAGCGATCCCAACAACGGTATCGCTGCAACCGAGTTCGTCGTCGACCGCAAGCTCGACCTGCTGGTTGCGGAATCCAGCCTCGGATACAACAGTGCTTCGACCGCTTCGGTAGCGCCAGGCCAGACCGGCGTCGTGTTGGCATGGACCGTGACTAATGAAGGCAACCAGGTACAGGACTTTCTGTTGACCGTCAATGCCACCGGCTTCGATCCATTCGGTGGAACAGATAACTTCGATGCAACCGCTTCCGGCGTGTTTGTCGACGTCGACGGTGACGGGTTGTATGATCCGCTGGTCGACACAGCTACGTTCATTGACGAACTCGACATACTCGAGTCAAGAACAGTATTCTTTGTCGCCGATGTCGCCGCCAACCGGGTTGATGGCGATATCGCAGCTTACGTACTCGATGCACAGGTCGCTGAAGGCGGTGGCGCCGGTGCACAGGGTGCAGCCATTACTACAGATAGCCGAACTTCGGCCGATAGTACGCTTGGTATAGAAGATGTTTTCGCCGATGGTGAAAACACCAACAATGCCGGTGATGGTCTGCGCGACGGTATACATTCCGCCGAGGACGCGTTCCGGGTAGCAGCGGCGGTACTGACTGTAGTGAAAAGTTCTACTGTAATTAGCGATCCCTTCACTTGCCCGGGCGGTGTATGCCCGCCTGGTGAATTTCCCAAGGCAATCCCGGGTGCGATCGTCGAGTACCAGATCTCCGTCACTAACGCTGCTGGTGGCTCACAGGCAACCAATATCGTTATAGCGGACGACCTGAGCAGTGAAATGGGCGGCGCCAGTCCGACCCTGGCTTTTGTCGCCGATCAGTACGGTGCCAGTGGCGATATCAGGATGGTATTCACGCCGGCTGCCGGTGCGCCCAATACTACAGATATGAGTGAGCAGGCCGATGCTGACGCGGGTCAGTTCATCGCCAATACCGTAACCGTCAATAACCTGACGCTGTCAGCCGGAGACCAGGCTGATGTGCGCTTTCGGGTTGAAATACAGTAGGAGGTACGCCGGCGCGTATGATCTCGCGCAACTCTAACGGGAGACAGAGTTTGGCGGGTAGATTACCAGGTATTCTGCACCGTCCGGCCCCAGGCTCCGGCAACAACGCGCGCCAGCTACTGACGCGCGTTGTTGCGTTGTTGGGCGGCGCGCTGTTGCCATTCGTGGCACTCGCGGCGACACCGCCCGGCACGACGATTTCAAATACCGCAGCGGTCGAATACACCCGCTTCGATGGCGTCGAGCAGACAGTATCCAGTAACACCGTCGACGTCGTGTCAAAGATCCAGCGGACCAAGGCTGCTGTAGAGTTTGTCCGCGTGGCAACGGGAAGTGCAGATTTCGTTGCGCCGCCGGGGAACGCTGCCTGCGCTACCGGTAGCGGCCTGATCCCATTCCCGCCGGCTAACCTCAGTGATGGTACCCGGCTCGATCCCGCGACCGACCAGCAGCTGTCGAAAACAGACTATTTCCATTCCGGCGAAGCCTTTTTCATCTATGTAAGCGACCCGGACCAGAACCTCGACGATGATGTTGTTGAGACGGTCCTGGTCAACGTGGAAGTCAGCGGTAGTGGTGAGATCGAGATTGTCCAGTTGACCGAGACCGGCACGGGTACTGGTGCTTTCGCCGGTTACGTGCCGACTACAGCGGGCAATGTGCGACCAAACGACTGTGTTTTGCAGGTCGCTGCCGGTGCCAGTGTTAGCGTCATGTACATTGACCCGGCC
This sequence comes from Gammaproteobacteria bacterium, assembly GCA_013002045.1. Classification (GTDB taxonomy): domain Bacteria; phylum Pseudomonadota; class Gammaproteobacteria; order Steroidobacterales; family JABDKV01; genus JABDKV01. Next base: position 5,387 of record JABDKV010000188.1, on the reverse strand, counting down.
GATCCTTCGGACATGAGTGTCGACAAGGCGCTGGTCGATCCTTTTGGCCTGGTGTTCGACTCGCTGACCGGGGAGCCGGTCAACAATGCCATCGTGCGCCTGATCGATACTGCCAGCGGTCTGCCTGCCCTGGTGCTTGGCGACGATGGGGTCAGCGAATTTCCGGCCGAACTGGTCAGCGGTGGCGTTGCTACTGACAGTGGTGGCGCCGATTATGATTTTGCCCCCGGCCAATATCGATTCCCCCTCGTCAGTCCGGGGCAGTACCGGCTCGAAGTCATACCACCCGGTGGTTATCGTGCGCCATCTACGGTGGCAATTATTGACTTGCAGGCCCTGCCGGGTGGGCCGTTCAACCTCGGTCCGGCTTCGTTCGGCAACGCCTTTACGATTGATCCGGGCCCGGCGCTGCGTGTCGACATTCCACTGGACCCGGTACGCACAGCGCTGTTCCTGCGTAAGGAAACCACGACTACCGTCGCCTCCATCGGCGACTTCGTGAAATTCACTTTGACGTTGGACAACACCGATACGTTGCTGATGAGCAACGATATCGTCATTACTGATGACCTGCCGGTCGGAATGCGACTGGTACCGGGTTCGGTGCGACGTAACAGCCAACCGGTGCCCGATCCCGCCATTTCGCCGGACCGCCGAACTTTGACTTTCGATGCCGGGGACCTGGCGCCGGAAGAACAGGTGCGCATCGACTATGTCACTGAGATCGCCGCCGGCAGCCGTGGTCCGGAAGCCGTCAACACAGCCATTGCCCGGTCCGCTGCCGGTGCTGAGTCCAATCTGGCCAGCGCCAGTGTACGGCTGGCCGAAGCGTTGTTCCGTACCCGCAGTACCGTCGTTGGGCGGGTCATTTCCGGCAGTTGCGACGATGACACCGGTAACGACCTGTATGGTGTGGGCGATGTCAGGATTTTTCTCGAAGACGGCCGTTATGCGCTAACCGATAACGGGGGGCGCTTTCACTTTGAAGGGCTGCAACCAGGAACGCACGTGGTGCAGCTCGATGTCGACACGATTCCCGAAGGCTACGAGATCGTGCCGTGCGAGAACAGTGCCCGCTTTGCCGGTCGCGCTTACTCACAATTCGTCGATCTGCGCCCGGGTGCCCTGTGGCGCACCGACTTCCACCTGCAGCCTTTGCCTGAAGTGCGCGGTGAACTGGCAGTCGAACTCAATTCGCGGCTGGCGGGTGACGACCTGCTTTACACGTTGGCGGTGCATGGCAATGGTGCTGCTGTCAGTAACGTGCGGCCGATGGTCATGATGCCGGCTGGCATCGTCTATGCACCCGGTAGCGCCAGGCTCGATGGCAAGCGGATTAACGATCCCTCGATCAGCGGCCAGCTGCTGACATTTACATTGCCAGACCACGATGGCGAGGCGTGGCGACACGCGATAGGTTTTCGCGGTATCTCGACGGGCGAACCCGGTGAGCATGTAACCAAGGCACTGGTGACCTTCGATACCAATGCGGTCAGACGTCAACGTACGCCCCTCGCTGACAATGTACTGTTGCGGGCGCCGCCGGCTGCCGAACGTGTCGACCTCGTCGTCACAACCCAGTTTGACACCCGCAAGGCCGAGCTAAAGTCGCGTGATCGCGCGCGGATTTCAGAATTACTGCAACCGCTTAGTGGAGCTGGTGATATCCGGGTCGTGGTGACGGGGCATACCGATTCAGTCAGGATCGCACCACAGAATCGCAAAGAGTTCGCTAACAATCGTGTGCTATCCCAGGCCCGGGCACAGGCAGCGGCGGAGTTTATTCGCGAGCTGCTCGGATTAGCTCCCGCGCAGATGACTGTTGATGGTGTAGGCGCCGCCCAGCCGGTTGCCAGTAATGCCACCGCGGCCGGGCGTGCGCAGAACCGGCGCGTCGAGATACAGGTCTGGGGCGAGGTGCCAACGGCACCGGGTGGCGCGCGCCTGGGCAAGGCGTCGAGTGGCCCCCAATCGATCGAACTGGATACCGAAGTTATTGCCGGCCCGCAGCGCACCAGCCTGGCAGAAGACCCGATGGCACTGTATGCCGATACGGAGTGGGTAAATCGGCTGCAACCCGGTGTCGAACTGTTATTGCCGCAGCCCGATTTCAATCCCCCGATTCCGTCATTACGGGTCGTCGTTCAGCATCGGCCGAAGCAAAGTGTCGAGCTGTCGCTCAACGGCGAACCGGTCAGTGCATTGAGCTTTGATTCGAAGCAACAAAACGCGACACGCGATGTCGTCCTCAGTCGCTATCGCGGTATCGATCTGCAGGAAAACGACAACGAGCTGGTCGTCGTAGTGCGTAACGAGGATGGTTCAGTCGCAGAACAATTGAGTCGAACGGTGCACCTGGCCGGTGGACCGGTGCGGGCCGTCATCGATCCCACGCTATCGACGCTGGTTGCCGATGGTCGTACCCGGCCGGTACTGGCGTTGCGACTGTTTGATCGCTGGGGCAAGCCGGCGCGTCCCGATGCGGTCGGTCGATTCAGTGTCGATCCGCCCTACCGTGCCTGGTGGGAAGTCGAGTCCGGGCGTGACAACCAGATGCTGCAAATGGGGGCGCGGGAGCCTATCTATCGCGTTGATGCCGACGGTGTTGCACGTATCGAGCTGGAACCGACCACCCGTAGCGGGGAAGTGGTCCTCAATGTCGAATACCCCGAACGCGAAGAACAATTGCGTGCCTGGCTGGCACCGGCTACACGCGACTGGATCCTCGTGGGATTCGCTGAAGGCACTGCCGGCTACAACACGTTGACGGACAATGTCACCAGTGCGCGAGACGCCGGCTACGAGGAAGACTTTTATACCGACGGCAAAGTCGCCTTTTATGCCAAGGGCAGGATCAAGGGTGATTTTCTGCTGACCATTGCCTACGACTCGGCGCGCGATGAAGAAGAGGCGCGCCAGCGTTTACACGGAACCATTGATCCCGATCGCTTCTACACGCTGTATGGCGATGCCACCGAGCAGCAATTCGATGCCGCCACCCAGGACGAGATATTCCTGCGAATCGAACGCGGGCAGTTCTATGCTTTGTTCGGTGATTTCGATTCCGGCCTTGATGTTACCGAACTGTCGCGCTACCAGCGCAGCTTCAATGGCCTGCATAGCGAGTACCAGGGTGAGCGTCTCGGCTATACCGCATTTGCCGCGCGCAGCGACCAGAACTTCGTCAAAGACGAACTCCGTGGCGATGGCACCTCGGGGCTTTATCGCCTTAGTAGCCAGCCAATCGTGATCAACAGCGAGAAAGTTTCGATCGAGACTCGCGACCGGTTCCGCAGCGAGGACATACTCAGTTCACGCACACTGACACGGCATATTGATTACGATATCGACTATCTCAATGGCACGTTGTTCTTCAAGGAACCTGTCCGTCATCGTGACGACGGCTTTAATCCAGTCTATATCGTTGTCGACTATGAGAGTCGTGCGGCAGCGGGTCGTGAAACGACAGCGGGTGGGCGCGCGGCAATGCGTTTTGCTGATGGCGCTGTCGAACTCGGCGCCACCGCGATTACTGAAGGTGCGAGCGATGGCGAGCTGGCGGGTGTCGACCTGAAGGTGCGTCTGGGCGAGTCGACTGAACTACGCGCGGAGTACGCCACCAGCGACACCCGTATCGATGGTATCGATACCGAAGGTGATGCTGCGATCGCCGAATTGCAACATACCTCGGGCAATATTGACGGCAAGGTCTACTATCGTGAACTCGATTCGGGTTTCGGTCTGGGGCAGCAACGCGCGGCCGAGACCGGCACACGCAAGATGGGTTTTGATGGCAGGTTACGCTTCAGCGAACGACTAAGCGTGGAAGCAGCGGCCTACCGGCACGACAATCTGGTTACCGATGCCCGACGCGAAGTCGGCGAAGCACAGTTACGCTGGCAGGGTGGTCGTACCACGGCCGGGGTAGGCGCACGCAGTGCACGCGATATCGCTGCCGACGGGCGCGAGCAGGAGTCTACGCAACTGTTGCTCAATGGCAGTGTCAAGGGACTGGGTAACCGGGTCACACTGCGAGGTTCGCTCGAAACTGACATCGGTGATAACGCCAATATCGCTTACCCGACACGCACGACGCTGGGGCTCGATTACAAACTTAGTGACCTGGCGACCGTATACGCCGAGCACGAACGTGCCGATGGCGACGATCTCGATGTGCAGCTAACCCGAATGGGCGTGCGCGCCTCGCCGTGGACTCGTGCCCAGGTCAACTCCAGTATTTCGCAGCAGATGACCGAGCACGGTCCCCGGGTAGCGGCCAACCTCGGGCTGGTGCAGGGCTGGCAGGTCAGCGAGCGCCTGGCCATGGACTTCGGTGTCGATCACAGCAACACCATCGCCGGACCGGATGTAGAGCCTTTCGACGACGATGTTGGTCTGGTCGCCGGTGATGCTGGCAGCGATTTTGTCTCGCTGTACGTCGGCGGCTTGTACCGACACGAAGACTGGATGATCAATACCCGTACCGAGTGGCGTAACAGCGACAACGAGCGACGCCTCGGATTATTTGGTGGTTTCTATCGCGAGGAGCGCGATGGACGCGCTTTCTCGGCGGCACTCGAGTACTTTAATACCAAGCGCGATACCGGCGTCGACCTGGTCAGCGGTGATGTTCGCCTGAGCTGGGCTTACCGACCATCCGAGTCGCGCTGGATATTCCTCGACCGGCTCGACCTGAAATACGAAGACCTGGTGGCGGCGACGACGCGGGAAGAGAGCTGGCGCATCGTGAATAACCTGCATGCCAACTGGCAGGTCAACCTGCATAACCAGTTCGGTTTCCAGTACGGCGTCAAGTATGTCCAGGCCAACATTGATGCTGCCGACTACAACGGCTTTACTGACCTGGTCGGTTTCGACTGGCGTCGTAACCTTGGTCTGCGCTGGGATGTCGGTGTGCAGACAGCCTTACTGCATTCGTGGAACTCCGATGTCGTCGATTACAGCGCAGGTGCCGACATCGGCTATGCGTTCGCCCGCAATGTCTGGTTGTCTCTGGGCTACAACTTTGCCGGCTTCGACGACGAAGACTTCTCCGAAGCCCGCTACACAGCACACGGCCCCTACCTCCGGTTCCGCATCAAGGCAGACCAGGACACCCTGCGCCGCCGCGACCCGTAGCACCTCCCCCAGCCGCAATCCCAAAGCCACGCCATGGCGGCGCAGCCGCCGTAGGAGGGACTTCAGTCCCGACCCCCGCAGCCATCCAAACCCCAACCTCGGCCCAATCCCCCACCGTCCCTCCCCCGTAGGAGCGGCTTCAGCCGCGATATCGAAATCCATCAACCCCAACCTTGCGGGAATCTCTCCGACCGCCCTTCCCCGAAGCCAACAGAGCCCCACCCTTGCGAAGCAGTCCTGGCCAGTAC
>JABDKV010000178.1 GCA_013002045.1 Gammaproteobacteria bacterium | reverse complement strand
CGGCACTACGCCGAGGCCGGTTTGCCGCAGTCATTCCAGATCATTGATGCGGACGACCAGCTGCGCCTGCTCAAGCGTGTCATTCGCGACATGAATCTCGATGACAGTCGCTGGGTGCCCAAAGACGTTCGCAGTTTTATCAACAGGCACAAGGACGACGGCCTGCGCGCCGCCGATATCGAGTTCGACGACGATCCGTCGCGGCGACAAATGGCGCATATATACGAGGTCTATCAACAGCAATGCGACCAGGCAGGGCTGGTCGACTTCGGTGAGCTGCTGCTGCGCGCCTACGAGTTGTGGCGTGACAATGACGAGTTGCTCGATCATTACCGGCGACGCTTTCGGCACGTGCTGGTTGACGAGTTTCAGGACACCAATGGCATCCAGTATCGCTGGCTACGACTGCTGTGCGGCCGCGAAGGTATTCCATTCGTAGTCGGTGACGACGACCAGTCCATCTATCGCTGGCGTGGGGCACGAGTCGAGAACCTGCAGCGCTTCCAGCGTGATTACCCGCAGACCAGGCTGGTGCGCCTGGAGCAAAACTATCGCTCCACCAATAACATCCTCAAAGCTGCCAACACGCTAATCGAGCATAACGACTCGCGCATGGGTAAGAACCTGTGGACCGAGGGTGAAGACGGTGAGGCGATTCGGGTATACGCCGGGTTCAATGAGCGTGATGAGGCGCAGTTCATTGTCAGTCGAATCAAGGACTGGGTGGCGCAGGGTAATCAACGCCAGGAAGTGGCGATTCTGTATCGTTCAAATGCCCAGTCGCGCGTTTTTGAAGAGGCGTTGATCAATGCCGCGATGCCGTACCGCGTTTACGGCGGCTTGCGCTTTTTCGAGCGCGCCGAGATCAAGGATGCGCTGGCCTACCTGCGCCTGATCGCCAATCGCAACGACGATGCCTCATTCGAACGGGTCGTAAACCAGCCCACCCGTGGTATTGGCGCCCGTACGGTGCAAACGCTGCGTGAGTACGCGCAGGCCAATGCCTGCGCGATGTGGACCGCGGCCGGCGCATTAATCGAGAAGGGTATCCGTGGCCGGCCGGCACGTGGCCTGTTCGAGTTTCTTCGATTAATCGAAGAACTCGATCAGCAAACCCGCGACCTGGAGTTGTATGAGCAGGTCGATATCGTCGTTAATCGCAGTGGCCTGATCGCGCACTACAGCAAGGAAGCTGGTGAGCGCGGCCAGGCGCGGGTGGAGAACCTGGAGGAACTGGTCAGTGCGGCCCGTGGTTTTGCGCCCGATGACCATCTCGATATGCAGCCGCTGGATGCGTTCCTGGCGCACGCGGCACTCGAAGCCGGCGATGAACAGGCCGATCCGTGGGATGACTGCGTGCAGTTGATGACACTGCATTCGGCCAAGGGCCTGGAATTTCCGCTGGTATTCCTTGCCGGGCTCGAAGATGGTCTGTTCCCGCACCGGTTATCGACCGGTGACGCCAAGGCGCTCGAAGAGGAACGACGTCTTTGCTACGTCGGTATCACGCGTGCAATGCAGGAGCTTTACCTGACCTACGCCGAGCAACGTCGGCTGCACGGTATGGACACCTATGCCATGCCGTCACGATTCCTGCGTGAAGTGCCGGCCGATCTGGTCGAGGAGATTCGACCCCGGGTGCAGGTGTCGCGACCGGTGTTCCAGCCACGCAAGGGGATGCCGGAAGCGTCGTCGCCGGGCGGTGTGCGTCTCGGTCAGCGTGTACGGCACGGAAAGTTTGGCGATGGCATTGTGCTCAACTACGAGGGCCAGGGGGCGCATGCACGGTTGCAGGTCAACTTCGAGAATGCCGGGCCGAAATGGCTGGTCATGGCGTATGCCAATCTCGAACTGTTGTAGAATCGCGCCCGGGCCCCGGGGAAAGAAGAACATGCAGCTGGTCTACAGCCGATGAAGATCATCATCCTGGGCGCAGGCCAGGTCGGATCCACCGTCGCCTATCACCTGGCACGGGAAGAATCCAACGACGTGACGATCGTCGATATTGATTCCGAGCGCTTGCGTGAATTGCAGGATCGCCTGGACCTGCGGACGGTCCAGGGCTCGGCATCGCACCCGGGGGTGCTGGCCTCGGCAGGGGCCAAGGATGCCGAAATGATTATTGCGTTGACCGACTCCGATGAGGTCAACATGGCTGCGTGCCAGGTGGCCTATACGCTGTTCCACACACCGACCAAGATCGCCCGGGTTCGCGCCAATGAGTACATGGAGTACGAAAGCAAGCTGTTCGCGCAGGAAGCGATGCCGGTCGATTTTATTATTAGCCCGGAAAAACTCGTTACCCGTTACATCAAGCGACTGATCCAGTATCCGGGCGCATTGCAGGTGCTCGAGTTTGCCGAGGGCAAGATACGCCTGGTGGGCGTACGGGCCCACAAAGAGGGGTTGCTGGTTGGACACCAGTTGTCGGAGTTGCGGCAGCACATTCCCAACGTCGAGACGCGGGTCGCGGCAATCTATCGCGGCGGACGCAGCGTACTGCCCGACGGCGAGACCATAATCCAGGAAAATGACGAGGTGTTTTTCATCGCGGCCCGCAAGGACATCCGTGTAGTGATGTCAGAGTTGCGCAAGCTGGAGAATCCGGTACGCCGGGTCGTCATAGCCGGTGGTGGCAATATCGGCCTGTATCTTGCGCGCGAGTTGGAACGCACCAACCAGGTCAAGATTATCGAGCGTGATCGCGATCGTGCCCGGCAGATTTCGGAGCAGCTCGATCGCACGATCGTGCTCCATGGCGATGCCGCCGATGAAGACCTGTTACTGGAAGAGAACATCGATGCGGCCGATGTGTTTTGCGCCGTGACTAACGCCGAGGAGGCCAATATTCTGTCCTCGATGCTGGCCAAGCGTCTCGGTGCACGTAAAGTCATGTCGTTAATCAACAGACCGTCCTATGCGGAGCTGGTCGAGGCCGGCCCGATCGATGTCGCTATTTCGCCGCAGCAGATCACGCTGGGATCGTTGCTGGCCCATGTCCGTCGTGGCGATGTTACCCGTGTGCATTCGCTGCGTCGTGGTGCGGCCGAGGCTATCGAAGCGATTGCGCACGGCGAGCGGGGCCGATCCAAGGTGGTGGGTCGCATGGTCGAAGAGGTGCCGTTGCCACCGGGGACCAGCATCAGCGCACTGGTGCGTGGCGATGAGGTCATCATCGCGCACCACGACACCGTCATCGAAGCCGAGGATCACGTGATCCTGTTCATGACCGACCGGCGCAAGATCAGCAAGGTCGAAGATCTGTTCCAGGTGGACGTGACGTTCTTCTAGGTCATGTCGTTTAAAGTCGTACAGCGTGTCATCGGAATCCTGCTGATGACCTTCAGTCTGACGATGCTGCC
>JABDKV010000175.1 GCA_013002045.1 Gammaproteobacteria bacterium | reverse complement strand
GGCGTCAAGATGGGTTTCTTTACGAACTGACCGCGATGCGCGGCACGCGCTGCGAAACGCCGCAAACGAGTTCGTAAGGAATTCTCCCGCAGGCCCGGGCGATAGTCTCGACTGGCAGACCCCTGCCCCACAATGTCACCTCATCGCCGATTCCAGCCTCGCTATCGGGACCGAGGTCGATCGTGATCATGTCCATCGAGACTCTGCCTGCGAGGCTGGCGGGCTGGTCGCCAACCAGTACCGGGGTCATGGCTGGCAGGTTCCCCGGATAACCATCGCCATAGCCAACTGCAGCAGTACCGATGCGGGTATCACGGGTCGCACTCCAGGTACTGGCATAACCGACCGCCTCTCCTGCACGTACTGTGCGCACGGCGATCAGCCGTGACCGAAATGTCATTGCCGGTTGCAGACCATGGGCGGGCCCGGTCGAGTCGGCAAAAGGCGAAATACCGTAGAGCATGATCCCCGGACGCAACCAGCCCTGGCAGAACTGTGGCCAGGCCATGATCGCGGCAGAGTTACCAATACTGCGTTCGCCTGCCAGGCCGCCGGTAAACTCGGTGAACAGATTGAACTGCGAACGGGTCAGCGGGTTGTCTGGTTCATCGGCGCAGGCGAAGTGGGTCATCAGCCCGGGTGGCTGTCTGACCGCCTGGCTCTGGCTCAGGCGCTGGTACAGTTCCTTGCTGTGCCCGGGATCGACACCAAGTCGATGCATGCCGGAGTCAATTTTTAGCCAGACATCGAGTCGACCCGCAGTCATGTCACAGAGCTGATCGACCTGCTGCTCATTGTGAGCGACCAGTCGCAGCCGGTACTGGCGCGCCAGCTCGAGGTCGACGTGGCCAAGGGCACCTTCAAGCACGGTAATTGCGCCACCGAAGCCATGCGCGCGGGCTGCCGCGCCCTCTTCGACTCGTGCCACCGCCAGTGCGTCTACCTCATCGAGTGCGCCGATGACCAGGCCCAGTTCGTGACCATAGGCGTTGGCCTTGACCACGGCCATGACCGGCTGTTGCGGTACCAGTTGAGATACTTTTTCGAGGTTATGCCGCAGGGCGGCAGTATCGATCTCGGCCCAGGACGCCTCTGCCCTCAAAAGGGACCCTCGCTGTAGGCATCAGGGATGTAGTCATCAAAGCGGGTGTATTGGCCACGGAAAGTCAGCGGGAATTCACCGATCGGACCATTACGCTGCTTGGCAATAATGATGTCGGCTATTCCCTTACGCGGAGTTTCCTTGTCATAGACCTCTTCGCGATAGATAAACAGGATCAGGTCGGCATCCTGCTCGATCGCACCAGACTCACGCAGGTCCGACATGACAGGTTTCTTGTCGGGTCGTTGTTCCACACTGCGATTTAACTGCGACAGTGCAATCACCGGTGAATCCAGCTCACGGCCCAGTGCCTTGAGTGAGCGGGAAATCTCCGAGATCTCGGTGGCGCGATTTTCGGTAGACCCGGGCACCGCCATTAGCTGCAGGTAGTCAACGACAATCAGGCCGAGGCCATGCTCACGTTTTACCCGTCGCGCCCGCGCGCGTACTTCCGTCGGTGTCAGTGCTGGCGTATCGTCAATAAAAATGGGTGCCTCAGACATCTGCGCCACGACACCGGTGATGGTCGGCCAGTCTTCGTCGCGGAACCGACCGGTGCGCAGTTTGCCCTGGTCGAGCTGCCCCAGAGAGCTGATCATACGCAGGGCGACCTGGTCCGACGACATTTCCATACTGAAAATCGCCGTTGGGATCGGTTTCTTACCCAGCGCCGCATTTTCCGCAATGTTCATCGCCAGACTGGTCTTACCCATCGAGGGTCGTCCGGCGACAATAATCAGGTCACCTGGCTGCAGGCCCGCCGTCATCTTGTCGAGCTCGTTGAAGCCACTGGAGATACCGGTCACATCACCAGGCGAGTTATGCAGCGTATCGAGCTGATCGATCGTCGGTGACAATATCTGGCGTATGGGCTGGAAGCCGGAACCGCGTCTCTTACCACGCTCGGCAATCTCAAATACCCGACGCTCAGCTTCGTCGACCAGCTCCGTTGCCGACCGCCCCTGTGTATCGTGAGCGCTACCGGCGATCTCACCGCCGATGCTGATCAGTTCACGCAGCATCGAACGCTCGCGCACGATATCTGCGTACGCACGGATGTTTGCGGCACTCGGTGTTTCACTTGCCAGCCGACCGAGGTAATCGAGTCCACCGGCTTGTTCCAGCTGCCCGCCGCGTGTCAGCACTTCGGCGACCGTAACCGGATCGCGTGGCTGACCGCTATCGGCCAACTCGAGTATCGCGGCAAAAATCAGCTTGTGATCTGCGCGATAAAAGTCGTCAGAAGAAATTACGTCTGCAATGGTGTCCCATGTCTGGTTGTCCAGCATGAGACCACCCAGCACAGCCTGTTCGGCCTCGACCGAGTGCGGTGGCATGCGCAGCCGTTGCATATCCTGGTCGCCGAAATCGTGCGCGAGTCCGCTCACGTACTAATACCTGCAAATTGAAAACTGACCGCCACGCCGGCGGATGATCAGGATAACACCGTCGTCAGGTGAAAGTTATTCCTGTTCAACAACCGTTACAGTTAACGGCACAGTTACATCGGCATGCAGGTGAATTTCAACTTCGTGTTCACCAATTACGCGCAAAGGTCCTTCATGCAAGCGAACTTCTGAGCGTTCGACTTCGATACCTGCCTGTTCACAGGCGTTGGCAATATCGATAGTTCCAATCGAACCAAACAACTTACCTTCACTTCCTGCCTTGGCGGGAATAGTAAGCCCTGCAAGTTCGCGTAATTTCTCTGCACGCGACTGCGCTGCTTGCAGTTCTTCAGCAGCCTTGCTTTCCAGTTCGCGACGCATCGCCTCGACACGATCCCGGTTTTCACTGGTCGCCAATGCCGCCTTGCCTTGCGGCAACAGGAAGTTGCGCGCATAACCTGACTTCACATTGACGATCTCACCGATACCGCCGAGATTCTCAACCTTTTCCAATAGAATGACATCCATCTTCTTACCCTTTTGTATTCAATCTACTTAGCAGCCAGCCGACGCCTGAGGTCAAACCAGCTATCAACAAATCCAAGGCTCGCCAATGCCAGCATCGCCAATGGTGCGGCAACGATCAGTAACGCATAGCTACTGACAAGCCAAAACATGCCGGTCGCCGTCACTGCAGCCAATGTGTGCACGACCGCCAACCCCTGCAACAGGTAGGCCGCGGTAAACACCAGCGTCAGATTGGTCAGCACCGGCACACTCGTCAGCCCGGCGGCAACGAACGTCAACGATGCAATAACCGCAATGACCAGACCCAGTCGTGCTTGCCGAAACTCGAGCCCGAAAGCGCCGGGTTTTTGCAATATCGACTGCCACCAGCGCCCTATAAACAGGGCCAGCAAACTGCCGAGCAGCACGACAACACCGAGCATCCCGGTCATGATCTGCGCCGCGGCATCGCGTTGCAGTTCCTGGAATTGCACTGGCAACTGGTCGGCAAACTCATCCAGCAAAGTCTGCCAGCCGCTGATCGGGTCACCGAGCAGGAAAGCCAGTAGCACGACTGCGGCCACGACCATGGTCGACACCTGCAGCACCAGCGACAAAGAACGTGACTCTCGCAACAGGTGTGCCAGCGCGATGACCGGTAGCCAGGTTGCCGCCATCACACCCAGCATGGGTAAGGCCGCGCCTCCACTGATCACCACCGGCGCTGTCAGTATTGCAGATGCGATTAGCGCAACGATCGCGCCTTCGACCACGCCGCTAAACAGAACCGCAACGACCACGACTGACTGTGCCAACAGCCCAACCAGTGGCAGCAGACTTAGTGCCGCCGCGACCAGCGCCATGCGCATACGTCGCGCGACGATCCATTGCAGGAATGCTTTCACCAGTAGCGCCGCCCCGACGCCTCACCGATTAGTGGTTATCGCAGTACGGCAACAGTGCCAGGTAGCGAGCGCGCTTGACCGCGGTCGACAACTGGCGCTGGTAATGCGACTTCGTACCCGTGATCCGGCTCGGTACGATCTTGCCGGTCTCGGTAACGTAATTCTTTAACATCGCGATATCTTTGTAATCGATCTCTTCGATGCCTTCGGCCGTGAAACGGCAATACTTACGACGACGAAAATAACGGCTCATAAACTATCTCCCTTATGCAGCGTCGTCGGCGGCAGCGGAGGGCTGCTCATCGGCGGGTTTGTCTGGTTCATCGGCGGATACGTCGGCTGCGTCGGCTGCGTCGGCTGCGTCGGCTGCGTTGGCTGCGTCGGCTGCGTCGTCACTCGCCACCGGCTCTTTCTTCTCGGTGTCTTCACTTTGCTCGCGACGCGGGCTTTCGCGATCCTTTTCGTCCTCACGCGCCTTGGCCATTGGTGAAGCCTCGGTGACGGCCTCGTCGCGGCGAATGACAAGATGACGCAGCACAGCGTCATTGAAGCGAAAGGCCGCAATCAACTCATCCAGCGTGTCTTTGTTCGACTCGATGTTCATCAGCACGTAATGCGCCTTGTGAACCTTGGCGATCGGGTATGCGAGTTGGCGCCGACCCCAGTCCTCGAGACGATGAATGTTGCCACCGGCGGCTTCAATCATGCCGCGATAGCGTTCGAGCATGGCAGGCACCTGCTCGCTCTGGTCCGGATGAACCAGAAAAACGATTTCGAAATGTCGCATTGTTGCTCCCTACGGATTAAGCAGCCTCCCGGTACAGCCGGTGAGGCAAGGAGTGGGTGCCATGGCACCCGCCGGTCTCCCGACCGGGCCGCGTATGATAATCAAAGGCTGTGGCAGATACCAGCGGCCGGGCAGTTAAAGCCGCTGGCGGCTGGCCTCGAACAGGCAGACACCGGCTGTGACCGAGACATTCAGGCTCTCGGTACCACCTTTCATCGGCACCGAAAACAGGCCGTCGCAGCGTTCCCGGGTCAGCCGCCTCAGGCCCTGCCCTTCGCCGCCGAGGACCAGGCAGACTGGACCGCTGAGGTCGATTTGGTAAAGACTGGTTGTGGCATCCGCGGCCGCACCGTAGCACCAGATTCCGCGCTCGGTGAGCTGACCGAGCACCCGGGCCAGGTTGGTCACCCGCGCCAGCGGAATGAAGTCCGCAGATCCGGCCGCCACCTTACGCACTGCCGGAGTCAGCCCGACCGCCCGGTCCTTGGGAATGATGACCGCGTCGGCGCCGGCGGCCTCCGCGGTTCGCAGGCAGGCCCCGAGATTATGCGGGTCCTGCACGCCGTCGAGAATCAGCAGCAACGGCGTGGGTCGCTCGTCGAGTAAGCTCAGCAGCCCGGATTCATCGAGTAGTGGTGCCGGACTGAGCCTGGCCACCACGCCCTGGTGATTTCCGCCACTGACCAGGCGATCGAGCTCGGCGTTAGCGCAGCGCTCGACCGCAATACCGTTATCGTTGGCGCTGGCGAGCAGCAGCCGTATGGCGGCATCGTCACGCTGCGCGGAAATCAGTAACCGCTCAAAGCGATCGGGTCGTGCCGACAACAGTCGCGTCACGCTGTGGATGCCGTAGATAGTCGTGTCGCTACTCACCGGCTTTTCTTTTTCCGACGCCGGCCACCGCGAGACTTATTGCTCCTCGGTTTTTTCTTGCTTTTCTTCTCGTCGCCCTTGCTGCGCTTGCTGTCTTTTTCCTGTACCAGTTCGAAATCTATCTGGCTCTCTTCCATGTTGGCAGAGACGACGCGTACACGAACCCGATCCGATAGTTGATACACGAGACCGGTATTTTCACCGACCAGCCGATGCCTGGCAGGGTCATGCTGGAAATAATCGTGACCAAGGGTACTGACGTGAACCAGTCCCTCGATGTGCACATCGTCAAGTTGCACGAAGACACCAAAGTTCGTCACGCCACTGATGGTCGCTTGGAAAACCTCGCCAATCTTGTCCTGCATGAACTCGGTCTTGAGCCAGTCGATGGCGTCTCGGGTTGCTTCGTCCGCGCGTCTCTCCGCTGCAGAACAACGTTGTCCGAGTAGCTCCATTTGCTGCCGGCTATATCCAAACCCTTTCAGCTTCTTCTGCCGCAGCCAATGCTTGATTCCGCGATGCACGAGCAAGTCAGGATAACGACGAATCGGCGAAGTGAAGTGAGCATAGTTCTCCAGTGCCAGTCCGAAATGCCCTTCACTGCTCGGTGCGTACACCGCTTGTGGCATCGATCGCAGCATGATCGTCTGGATCATCTCCGCATCGGGCCGGTCACTAACCTCGCGCAGCACCCGGGCGTAATCGGCAGGCTTGATCTTGCCCTGCACTGGCAACTTGAGCCCCAGTGGTTGCAGGAATTCGATCAGCATTTCGCGTTTTTCCTGCTCCGGCGCGTCATGCCGGCGATACAAGGTCGGCAGGCGATGGCGCTTGAGGAACTTCGCCGCCTGGACGTTGGCTGCGATCATGCACTCCTCGATGATCTTGTGAACATCGTTGCGTACATACGGCTCGACGCCGACAATACGACCCTGCTCATTGAAACGAAAACGCACCTCGCTGCTTTCGAACTCGATCGCACCGCGACGCCGCCGGGCAGCGGCAAATGCACGATACAAATCGTCCAGTGTCTGCAGGTGGGGTAGTAATGCGCCGATCTTCTTTTGCTGCTGACGATCGTTCTCGTACAGGGCTGCAGCCACCTGGTTATAGGTTAGCCGCGCCGCCGATCGCATCAGTCCTTCGTAAAAACGTGAACGGGTCACCTTGCCGGCACGGTCGACAAGCATTTCGCACACCATGCACAGCCGATCAACTTTGGGGTTCAGCGAGCACAATCCATTGGACAATGCTTCCGGCAACATCGGGATAACACGAGTGGGGAAATACACCGATGTGCCACGTCGCACAGCTTCCTTGTCGAGAGCCGAATCGGGCTTGACGTATTGAGCGACGTCGGCGATTGCGACATACAGCTTCCAACCCTTGGCCGTCTCCTGTGCATAAACGGCATCGTCGAAATCGCGGGCGTCGGCACCGTCGATGGTCACCAACGGGAGTTCGCGCAGGTCCACGCGCCCACGCTTGGCAGCCGGCGGCACCTTTTCCGGAACACGCGCAGCCTCGCTTTCGACAGCGGAAGGCCATTCATGCGGCAGGTCATGCGCTCGAATCGCGATCTCAGTCTCGATTCCCGGCGTATGATCACCACCGAGTAATTCGGTGATACTACCGACCGGTTGAGAGTGCCGGGTTGGCGGCTCGTCGATACGCGCAACGACGACCTGGCCATGACGCGCGCGCGCCGACTTGCCTTTCGGTATCACCACGTGTTGAGTGATGCGGGAATTATCCGGCACCACGAAACCGACACCACTCTCACGGTAGTAGCGGCCAACCACCTCGCTGTTGCCACGTTCGAGAATTTCGACGACGTGACCTTGTGTCTTGTTGCCGCGACCCGGTGTCACCCGCACGGCGACACGATCACCATGCATGACTTCACGCATTTGCCCGGCCGGCAGGAAGA
>JABDKV010000103.1 GCA_013002045.1 Gammaproteobacteria bacterium | reverse complement strand
CAGCCGACATTAGTGGCTGCGAGTGGCTCGAGCTATCAGAGTACTCAACTTACTAAGATGTTACAGGAAGCGGTCGAACCCCTGGCATACGAGCTGGCATTCTGGATGCAGGGACTGGACAACCCGGAGATGGAGATCGCCGAGGTGGCGAAGCTGTCGGCCGAACTGGCCTCCGGTTTCCGCGCGATGGCGATTATTGCCATGGCAACCGCCGGCTCCATCGATGGCTTTTGTCACAACCTGATTCGCAGCGCACTGGTGCGCAGTCGCTACCTGCAACGGGTACACGATAGCCGGGCTTTCGATAGTCACCATTTCGCCTCGGGACGTTATAAGCCACTGGCCGACGCGATTGCCGCCGGCGAATACACGCTGGCCGCAAAACTCCACCAGCTGTCACCGACTGCATGGCAGGGCCGGCGCGAATACCGCGATGATTTCTGTTTTGGCCGTCTGCTCGGCAACCTGTTACTTCCTGAAGAGGGCGATACAGTTGTTAGCGAGCTGTTGGAAGAATTCGAAACCTATCTCGACGGTAACAGCGACGCCCGACTCGACGTTTGCCGGGCACTGGTAAAAGCCGATGCCACCGAATTCAATATGTCGTTCCTCGCCCTGATTCAGCAGTTTGAAGAGCAGGTTGCCGAGGCCATCGAGCGCGGTGAAATGGAGACACCGATCGTAGTCGCGCAACGCAAAGTGTTTATCGACGGGCTGGCGTTGCTGCGTCTTGCGGATCGCCGTGGTATGGCCACAGAGAAGGAGTATCGCTACTGCCCGTCACTGGCGCGCCGACAGATGCAATCTCCTTTCCCTGGCCAGTAAGACTCGTGGCGCATCCGGTAATCGACAACCAGACGCCGTTTGAATACCAGCCGGTGTTCATCACTGACGAGGACCTGCGTCCGGCCGTGGTTACACTGGTCAAGGGTACATTTAACCTGCTGGACGACGGGCGCGCTGTTGCAGCGGAGGACCAGACCGCGGTCAACCTGGCGGGCGAACCCTGGTCTGAGGCGCCATTGAGCAGCTTTCGTTATGAACCCGAGATCGCGTTGTGCAAACCCGCCACTGACGTAGTTCTTATCGCCCATGCGGTTGGTGGGGAACAACCGGTCACGCAAATGGATGTCGGCATTAAAGTCGGACCGGTGCAGAAGCTGGCACGGGTTTTTGGCGATCGCTTCTGGGTGTATACGCACGGACGAGTTACATTGTCCTCCATACAGCCCATCCAGCAAATTCCACTTACGTGGGAGAACGCGTTCGGCGGACTGGATACTTTAAAGTCCACCGCGGAAAGGGTGGTGGTAGAGGAGCACAACCCGGTCGGCACCGGCTTTGGCCAGCCGTTACAAAAAGAGGAAGACTGGCTGAAGTTGCCCAATATCGAAGACCCGCGCAACCTGCTGACGGAGTATGGCGGGCGCGTCCACCCGACCGGTTTCGGCTTTACGCAACCAAACTGGCATCCGCGGGCCGGTTTTGCCGGCACCTACGACGAAGAATGGGATAAGAAACGCAAACCCAAATTGCCCACTGATTTCGATCGTCGTTACTTCAACGCCGCACCGCCGGACATGATCGCACCAGGATTCCTGCGTGGCGATGAACCTGTCGTGGTGCTCAATGCCTCGGGTATCCCAAGATACGATACCCGGCTCCCCGCAGTGGCACCCCCGGTTTGCACGGTAATGCGTCGCGGCCGTGAAGACACGACGGTGCAGACCAATCTCGACACTGTCATTATCAATATGGATGAGCGTCAACTCATCCTGATCTGGCGTGGCTATGCGCTGGGGTCGCCGCAGGATGTTACGACCGTACAGGCGAGGATCCCGCAATGAGCTTCTCGATTCGCCAGTTCAACGAAAGCCTGTATGTCGAGCACCTGGAGGAGGCGTCCTTCATATTCGAACAACGGGCCGCCTATCTTGACGATCCGGAAGTAACCTGGCTCGAGTTGGGCGAGTGGGACAATCGTCTCGAGGCACATCTCGATGCGCTGGTCGTCGGCGGTGGTCATGCAGTCAGTGTTTGCGACGAACGTCGCATCGATTGTGACGATGGCGAACTGCACGCCATTGTCCGCGTCTACTGCCGTCACCGGGCGTTGTCGCGGATACGCGACTTGTTTGGCGAACTGGTTGAGGCCGAAAACGACACCGTGGTGGCTGTAGCGCAGGCACTGCGCCACGAAATGCCGTCTGAATGGCGCGACATGATGCACGAACTGGCGCAGCACGACAGCAGCCAGCTGCGTACTATCGCGGCGCATGTCCTTGGGTACCGTCGGCTCGCTGATCCAAGGATTCTGCTGCAACAACTGTCGCTGACCAACGATGCCAATGAACGTCGGGAAGTGGCGTGGGCACTCGGTCGCTGTGGCGACGATTCAGCGATCGCGGCACTGGCTGCGTTGCTGGACGACGCTGAAGTCGCCGAGACCGCCGCCGTCGCGCTGATGCGGCTCGGTCACCAGCAAACAGTAAAGACCGGGCACCTGGCTCTGCACCAGCAAGCCTGGCCACGTCGTACCCTGTCTCTGGGTGCCGGGCCGGGTGCAGCGCAATCGCTGATTGATGTCATCGGTTTCGGTGACACCGCTATTGTCGACTCCCTCGGCATACTCGGCGAGTTGTCGGCAGTAAGGCCTCTGCTCGACTGTCTGTCGCAGGAACCGTTGGCAGCAGCTGCCGCGAATGCCCTCAATACGATAACCGGCGCCGATCTTTACGAGGACCAGTTTGTGGCGGACGACTTCGACCCCGACGAGCTGTTTGACCATGAACGGGAGCTATACGAGGCGGATGGTACGGTGCCGACACGCGACGGCGAAACGCCATTCGGGAGCGATGTCGCTGTTCCGACCTGCGATCGTGAACGCTGGGAAACCTGGCTTGCCGAACATCGCAATGGTTTTCGAGCCGGGGTCCGGCATCGCCTCGGTCAATCGTTCTCGCCCAGGGCATTACTCGACACACTTACCGCTGAGCAGTCCAGTCATGCGCTGCGTGTCGCCGCCTACGAAGAACTCGTCATTCGTTACCGCCTCGCAGTCCCGTTCGAAGCCGACCTGCCGGTGCCACTGCAGCAGGGAATGCTGAACCAGATCGCGCAATGGATTAACCAGTTGGGATCGCAGTTTGAAGCGGGGCGCTGGTACTTCAACGGCCAGATCGTCTCCTGATGACACTCTCGCAGCTGGCTCCTTACCTGGCGAGCATTATTCTCGGCGCGATTGCGTTGCTCTACTACGCACTGGTGCTACGTTACTATCTCCGGCATCAGGCGCTCGAACTCAAGCACAAAGCCTGGTTGCGTATCGCTATCATATTTACGATTGTCGCCATAGCGCTGATTTTCATAAACAGGCCTAACTGAGGATCGATCGTGACAGACGAACATCTCTCACCCCAGGCGCCATTCCAGACGAGACCGTCCAGGATATCGCCCGCGGGACGTCTCGGTCGCGTGCGTTTCCTCGCTTACAACATGGTACTCAGCCTGGCAATGATGGCGTTGATGATGATCCTCGGATTTATCATTTCGCTTGTCTTTGGAGGCGAGACGGGCGAGTTCCTGAACAAGCTGTTAATTGTGATCGTCATGATCCCGGCAATGATCATTTCGGTAATTTTTCTGATCAAGCGCTGTCATGACTTCAACGCCAGTGGCTGGTGGTGCATCCCCGGTGTCATTGGCGCACTGATACCGCTGGTCAACCTGATAGTTTTTATGGTCTATGCGCTGATCCCGGGAACCGTCGGCGACAACCGCTTTGGTCCGGCCACACCACCCAACACCGCATTGCACTGGGTGCTGGCAACGCTTTTTCCGCTGGTGCTCGTCGCTGGGGTCCTGGCGGCCATCGCCATCCCGGCTTACCTGGATTACACCTCACGAGTCATGATGGGCGAGGCATTCACGATCGTGGGCGACACGAAGACCGCTGTCGTGGAATTTGCAGCGAGCGCGTTCCTGTGACGGTGGCGTGCTACAGCAGTGCCCCTGAGCGCCGCGATCGCGTTGCGTTATGTTTGGCCTGAACGGGTATGCGAGGGCAATTCTGCTAACATTATTGGCATGGCAGTAGCATTGCAGGGGATCCGGTGCCACTAACGCTGAGGGTGACGAGCTTTCAGGCTCAACAGATGGGTCCGATGGCCGTACGCGAGTTCGAGGAGTCGGGGGGCGTGGTCGGGCGCGCCTCCGGTAGCGACTGGGTGTTACCCGATAGCCAGAAGTACATTTCCAGTACTCACTTCCAGGTCGCCTGTAATAACGGGTCGTGGTTCCTCACCGATACCAGCACTAACGGCACATATCTCAACGACCCCAATGGTCGACCGATAGGCCGCGGTGCGCCGGTGATGCTCAACGAGGGCGATCGCATTTATCTCGGTGAGTATGAGATTGCAGTCAGCTTTGCACAGGACCATTCCGTGCCGTCACAGGGCGATTTCTCGCAGCCAGCCTATACCGGTCCGCAAACACCTCCGAGCAATCCGTTACCCAACGATCCCTTTGGCAGTACAGCAACACCGGACCAGCTTGCGCCGGCCGTCGATCCGCTGAAAGCGTTCGATACACCAACACCAACACCGGCCCCGGCAACCGGCCCGGTGCAAATGGAAGACCCCGGATCAGCTCTGGACGAGCACTTCGCGCCACCAGGACAAAAACGCACCGTACCAGGCGATGACTGGGACAAAACCGGCTACGAAGCACCGCCAGCGCCGGCACAACCGGCCGCAGGCACGGGCAGCTGGCCCGCGCCGGACAGCGGCGCCATACCTGACAACTGGGACAAGACCAGTTTCGAAACACCGGCCGGGCCGGAGACCCCGGCGACAGCCGCACCCGATCCAATGGCCCCCGACCCATTAGCCGCGCCAACACCGGCCCCGCAAGCCGGCCAGGACCTGCCCGAAAACTGGGATCGTACAAATTTCGACCAGCCCGCGGCACCACCGCCGCAGGCCGCCCCGCCACAACAACCGCCCGCCCAACAGCCGCCACCGCAACAACCGCAACCCGGCCCGGGAATGACGACCCCACCCCCGGCATTCCAGCCCGGTGCAGGCGGCGATGCGTCGGCTGCCTTGGGAACATTGCTGGCCGGCGCTGGCATCGACCCGACCCGTGTGCCACCGGAAGCTGCGGATCACATCATGTATGCAGCGGGCCAGATATTTCGCGAGGTCGTACACGGGATGATGGACGTACTGCGCGCCCGGGCCGAGCTCAAAAGCGAATTTCGAATTGCGCTGACCACGGTCCAGGCTGTCCACAATAATCCGCTGAAGTTCTCGCCTAACCTGGAGACGGCGATGGAAAGCGTCCTGCTCAAGCGCGGTGATACCGACCTCGAGCCGGTTGACGCGGTGCGCGAG
>JABDKV010000171.1 GCA_013002045.1 Gammaproteobacteria bacterium | reverse complement strand
GGTCAATATCCCGGCCAATCCCGACTTCTCGTCACTTAACCTGGCGATGGCAGTGCAATTGATTGCCTACGAAATCCGTCTGGCGCTGGGCGCCGGTGGTGTAAGCGACCGTCCCCGCCAACTGGCGCCAGCCATCGAAATGGAACGGCTGTACGAGCACTTCAACGATGTCATGCTGGAAACGGGCTTTCTCGATCCGGACAACCCGCGCTACCTGATGCGTCGCATACGACTGCTGATCAATCGCGCTGATCCCGACCAGAACGAGGTCAATATCCTGCGTGGCTTCCTCGCCGCCATCGACAAGTACAATAGGCGTCATGACTGAGCCGTCATCGATTTATCTTGACTATGCCGCGACTACACCGGTCGATCCGCGTGTTGCTGAGCACATGGCAGCGTGCCTGACACGCGACGGGTGTTTTGCCAACCCTGGCAGCAGCCACGCAGCGGGGCAGGCGGCAAGAGCCGCAGTAGAGCAGGCACGAGCCGAGGTCGCCGCGCTGCTCGGGGCGGCACCTGCGGAAATTATCTGGACCTCAGGCGCAACTGAGTCAGACAACCTGGCGATCAAGGGTGTGGCTGACAACGACCCGGGTCGTCATATCGTTACGGCAAAAACTGAACACAAGGCGGTACTCGACAGCTGTGCTTTCCTGGCCGACAACGGCTGCGAGCTTAGCTACCTGGTTCCCGCCGATAACGGCGTGGTTACACCGTCGCAGGTAGCCGGCGCATTGCGTGAGGACACGCTGCTGGTGTCGATCATGCACGTTAATAATGAAACCGGCGTGATCAACGATATCGCCGCTATCGGTGCCCTGTGTCGTGAGCGCGGCGTACTGTTTCACGTCGATGCCGCGCAGAGTGCCGGCAAAATACCGATCGATGTTGCGCAAATGCCGGTTGACCTGATGTCGTTCTCCGCGCACAAGCTCTACGGCCCGAAAGGTATGGGCGCTCTTTACGTGCGGGACAACGTACGCCTGCGCCTGCAGGCGCAGATACATGGAGGCGGCCAGGAATCGAACCTGCGTAGCGGCACACTGGCGACCCACCAGATTGTCGGAATCGGCGAGGCTTTTCGACTGGCACGGCTGGAGCTGGATGAGGAAATGCAGCGGCTGGCCGGGTTGCGCGAGCGGCTGTGGAACGGGTTGCAGCGACTCGGTGATGTGCATATCAACGGCCACCCGGAGCAGCGCGCCCCGGGTTTTCTCAATGTGCGCTTTGGTGGTGTCGGTGGCGAAAGCCTGCAGTTTGCTCTGCGTGACCTGGCCGTTTCGAGTGGATCCGCCTGCCTGACCACATCGGCGCAGGGGTCATATGTGCTGCGGGCGCTGGGCCTGAGCGATGCCGAGGCGATGGCCTCGATACGCTTCAGCCTGGGGCGTTTTACTACGACCGCGGAGATAGACCAGGCCATCGAGCGGGTCAGCCGCGAAGTCACTCGCCTGCGGGAACTGGCTCCGGACGAGGGAATTCCCCATGCAGCCGATGGTCAAAGCTAGGCGTCGATGCGTTACAGCGAGCTTGTCACCGACCATTTCGAGCATCCGCGTAATGTCGCAACCGCCGCGGGCGGCCGGGTGGGCCGTGCCGGTGACCGGCGTCGCGGCGCCATCGTCGAGTTTTATCTCGAGCTGGATAACGGCCGGGTGGCGTCGCTGCGCTTTCGCGCCTGGGGTTGCCCGCATACGATTGCGGTCGCATCATGGCTTACCGGGGCGCTGGCGGATCGCGAGCAGCAGACTTTACTGCCGCTCGAACTTGACAATATCGCTACAGAACTCGGTTTGCCGACCGACAAGTGGCACTGTATTTTGACTGCGGAGGACGCTTTGCGGGCCGCCCTGGAGGAGAAAGACTCTTGATTACCCTTACTGAATCTGCTGCCACTCGGGTGCATAACTATCTTGAGCGCCGCGGTCACGGGCTCGGGCTGCGTGTGGGCGTGCGCAAGACCGGCTGCTCCGGTTATGCCTATACCATCGACTACGCCGATGAGGTCGGTCCCGACGACCTGGAGTTCTCCAGTAATGGGGTGAAGGTCATCGTCGACCCCGACAGCCTGCCCCTGATCGAGGGCACTGAAGTCGATTTTATCAAGGAAGGCCTTAACGAATCGTTTCGATTCCGCAATCCGAACGTGCGTGGCGAATGTGGCTGCGGCGAGAGCTTCAACGTCTGATCCATTGCCCCCGGTGCGGCCCCAGAGTAGAATTCTGCGGCTGGCCGGCACGAAAAAACCGGCAATATTCCAAGAGTTAGCCTGACCGGGTGGCTGCCTGGCCACGAGCAACCGGCAGGTATAGGTTTTCACATACACAGAAATGGAGTCAGCATGGCTTTCGAGCGCACGCTATCAATCATCAAGCCGGACGGCGTCGAAAAAAACCTCATTGGCGAAATCTACCGCCGTTTCGAGGAAGCCGGCCTGCAAATCGTGGCCGCACGCATGATGCACCTGTCAAAGCAGCAGGCCGAGAAATTCTACGCAGTACATCGCGAACGCCCGTTTTATGGCGACCTCGTCTCATACATGACCTCAGGTCCTGTCGTAGTAACGGCACTCGAGGGCGAGAATGCCATCGCGCTGCATCGCGAACTGATGGGTGCGACCGACCCGGCCAAGGCCGACCCGGGCACCATTCGCGCCGACTTCGCCAGTTCGATCGAGGAGAATGTCGTGCACGGATCCGACGGTGCCGACACCGCCGCCCAGGAAATTCGCTTCTTCTTTGAAGATGCCGACGTCTGCCCGCGGACACGTGGCTGAGACAGCATGAGCGATACCCCGGTCAACCTGCTGGACTTCGACCCCGAGGGTCTGGAAGCCTGGTTTGCAGACCGGGGTGCGCGTCCATTTCATGCCCGCCAGGTTATGAAGTGGATCTATCATCGCGACATCGACGACTTTGGCGCGATGACCGATCTGTCGAAAAAACTGCGCGCTCAACTTGAGCAGGACGCCTGTGTCGAGCTGCCGCGGGTACTGAGCGATCACAGCGCCAGTGACGGGAC
This sequence comes from Gammaproteobacteria bacterium, assembly GCA_013002045.1. Classification (GTDB taxonomy): domain Bacteria; phylum Pseudomonadota; class Gammaproteobacteria; order Steroidobacterales; family JABDKV01; genus JABDKV01. The sequence continues at coordinate 9,234 of JABDKV010000171.1, read as the reverse complement.
GCGTAAATGGTTGCTCGCCGCCGGTGGCGGTCAGGCAGTAGAAACGGTTTTCATACCCGAGACCGATCGTGGCACCTTGTGTGTGTCGAGTCAGGTTGGTTGCGCGCTCGACTGCGCGTTTTGCGCCACCGGTGCGCAGGGCTTCAATCGCAACCTGTCAACAGCCGAGATCATTGGCCAGGTGCTGTTTGCCAATCGTTTGCTGAAAGGGTCCTATGGCGAACGCCCGGTCAGTAACGTAGTGATGATGGGAATGGGTGAACCACTGGCAAACTACCGCGCGCTGGTTCCGGCTTTGCGTTTGATGCTCGATCCGCTTGGCTTCGAATTGTCGCGCCGGCGGGTCACTGTCAGCACTTCTGGCCTGGTGCCGCAGATGCGTAAACTGGCCGACGAATGTAATGTCGCGCTGGCTGTGTCGCTACATGCACCGAACGATGCTCTACGTGATCGGCTGGTGCCGATTAACCGCCGTCACCCAATACGTGAACTGTTGCGGGCCTGTTGGGACTATGTGCAGGAGAACGGTCGACACGTCACTTTTGAATACGTCATGCTCGACGGTGTAAACGACAAACGCGAACATGCCCGCGAGCTGGCGGCTCTGTTGCGTAACCGTCCGGCCAAAGTCAACCTGATACCGTTTAACCCGTTTCCCGGTGGGCAATTCCAGCGCACGCCGGCAGCAAACATCCAGCAGTTCCAGGATATCCTGCATAACAACGGGATAAGAACGACGACCCGGCGCACACGCGGTGACGATATTGCTGCAGCCTGTGGTCAACTTGCGGGACAGGTAGAAAACCGCGTCACATCGCCACTACAGGGCAAGACTATGGGTGCGCGCGGATGAGAACGATCATATTGTTAACGCTGATGTTAAGCGTGTCGGGCTGTATCACCAGCGGTGACATGCCCAAACGTGAAGCGGAGCCTAAGGAAGCAGCCAAAGCAAACCTGCAACTGGGCTCGGAATACCTGCAACGGGGCGATCGTGAGCGGGCACTGGAGAAGCTGCAACGCGCCATCGAGCAGGATCCGGGGCTGGCTATTGCACACGCCTACCTTGGACTAACCTATCAACAACTGGGTCAGCACGACGAAGCCGACACGCATTATCGCCAGGCGATACGTATCGCTGACGATGAGCCTTCGGTCTACAACATGTACGCGGTCTATCTTTGTCGTCGCGACCGGCTCAAAGAAGCCGATCGCTATTTTATGGCGGCCACAAAGATTGCCAGCTACAACACACCCGAGGCGGCTTACACTAACGCCGGTGTCTGTCAGCTCAAGGTACCCAACGTCGAAAAGGCCGAAAATTATTTTCGCCAGGCACTGGATCTCAATCCGCGCTATCCCGACGCCTTGTGGCAAATGGCGCAGCTGACCTATGCGGAAGGGCGCGACTTCCAGTCACGCGCTTTCCTGCAGCGATTGACCGAGGTGGCACGGTTGTCGTCCGCTGCGCTGTGGTTGGGTTACCGAGTCGAGACCGACATGGGTGACGACGACGCAGCCGCACAGTACGCGCGCCAGTTAATGGATATGTTCCCGGAGTCGGTCGAAGCGGCCGAGTTGAGCCAGGTTGACCCACGCTACTGACAATTCGATCGATAGCGCTGACGGGCCCGGTATCCAGTTGCGCCGGGCACGTGAAGCGCGCGGCATGGATATCGTTGATATTGCGCAGGAACTGCATCTCGATACCTGGATTATCGAAGCCCTCGAGGAAGACGACTTCGCGGCGCTTGGTGCACCGGTGTTCGCCAAGGGACACATGCGCCAATACGGATCGTTGCTGGGCCTGCCCACCGACGATCTGATGATTGCTTATTATCGGGTTCGGGGTCGGGACGATGCGCCTCCGGCACCGATTACTGCAACCATGACGCGACCCGCGGCCAATCGAAATGTTGCCTGGGCCGCAATCGTGCTGGCCGTGATTGTCCTGGGTGGGTTGGCCGGTTTGTTGTGGTTTATGTCGGACCGTCCGCTGGTCGGCGGCAATACCGACGAGCCCGAACCGGCGCCGGCAGAGGTGGTGCCACCGCCTTCGTTTGATCCCGGCCTGGCGGTCGATGCCGTGCTCGATTTGCCGGCGGACTCCGGTGCGGCTGATGCGTTGCAAACGGGCGCGAGCGAGTTTCCGGCTGACACAGGTGACACCGCGGTGGACGCTGCCGACGACAGCCCTGCGACCAACACCCCACCTCCATTACCGGTCAGTGGCGATACATTCGAACTGACCCTGCGCTTCAGCGACCGCTCCTGGGTCGAAGTCAGTGACCCGGGTGGACGGATCATCTACGGCATCTTCGAAGCCGGGAGTAGTCGTTCAGTCAGTGCTGAGGCACCGGTCGAGCTGTATTTTGGACTCGTCGGCGCGGTAGAAGTCGTGGTCAACGGGCAACCATACGCCGTCCCCGCCAGCAGCATCCGTGGTAACACGGCACGTTTCGTCATCGGCAACTGAGCATGAGCGACAAGATCCGACCGATACGCGGTGTCAACGACATTTACGCCGACGCCGCTCCTTACTGGGACCGGCTCGAGCAGGCGGTGCAGCAGCTGTTTGCCGCTTACGGTTATACCGAGATACGCCTGCCGGTCATTGAGCGTACCGAGTTGTTCAAGCGCTCGATCGGTGAAGGCACCGATGTCGTACAAAAAGAAATGTTCACCTTCGAGACCCGCGGCGGTACCAGCGTAACGCTGCGTCCCGAGGCTACGGCCAGTTGTGTGCGAGCCGCTATTACCAATGGCTGGCTGCACAACCAGCGACAGCGCATGTGGTACCGCGGACCAATGTTTCGCTACGAGCGCCCACAAAAGGGACGCTACAGACAGTTTCACCAGGTCGGCGCCGAGGCGTTCGGTTTTCCCGGTCCCGATGTCGATGCCGAGTTGATTTTCATGTCTGCGCGGTTGTGGCAGGCGCTGGGCCTCGACGACCTGACGCTGCGCTTGAATTCGCTCGGCACACCCGCTTCGCGTGTCATTTATCGCGAGCAGCTGACAACTTATTTCCGTGAGCATGCCGATGCGCTCGACGACGACAGCCGGCAACGTCTCGAACTGAACCCGCTGCGCATACTCGACAGCAAGAACCCCCAAATGCAGGAACTGATTGCCGCGGCGCCGGTCATCACCGATCACCTCGATGATGAGTCGGAGCAGCATTTCGGGCGCCTGTGTGAACTGCTCAATGATCGTGGCATCGCTTTCGAGCTGGATTCGCGGCTGGTGCGTGGGCTCGACTACTACACGCGCACAGTTTTCGAGTGGGAGACCGACGCCCTGGGGGCGCAGGCCGCGGTCTGCTCTGGCGGACGTTATGACGGGCTGGTCGAGCAACTCGGTGGTCGCAGCACACCCGGGATCGGCTGGGCGCTCGGCGTAGAACGACTGGTGGAGCTGTTGCAGATTTCGGACCAGCCTGTACCGACGTCGGCCCCGCACCTGTACCTGGTCATGGTCGGAGCCGAGGCCGAGCGCACCGGGCTGGCGCTGGCAGAGACGCTGCGCGATCGCTATCCGCAGCTGCGGCTGGCCAGCCACTGTGGTGGGGGTAGTTTCAAATCCCAACTCAAGGCCGCCGACCGCAGCGGGGCGCAGGCTGCGCTGATCCTGGGCGAGGCGGAGGTGGCAGCCGGCACCGTGGCGCTCAAGCCGCTGCGTAGCGATGACCAGCAGCAGTCGCTGGCGGCGGCCGAGCTGGCTGAACGTGTCGGCTCGTTTTTGACCTGATATGATGTCGCGCTCGCCGCGTGGCGCAGAGTAGTTTTTTGAGGAAAAGACAGTGGACGAGTTCCAAAGCGAAAAAGAGCAAATTGACGAGCTAAAAAAGTGGTGGAAAGAAAACGGTAATTTCGTCATCACTGGCCTGGCCCTGGGTGTGCTCGTTCTCGGTGGGCTCGGCTACTGGAAGAATTACAAGATCACGCAAGCGGAGAGTGCATCGGCAATCTACGAGCAGCTGATTCAGGCGGTGTCCACAGGTAACAGCGATGCGGCTCGCAATTTCGCCGGCCAGCTCGACCAGCAGTATCACGGCACACCGTATGCCGCACAGGCCGGGTTGGCGCTGGCACGGTTGTACGTCAACGACAATGAGCCGGCGCAGGCAGCTAATGCGTTGCAGAGCGTGATTGATAATGCAGCTGATGAGCACGTGGTTCGTATCGCGCGATTGCGCCTGGCCAAGGTGCAGCTGATGCAGGACCAGCCCGACGCGGCAATCGCGACGCTTGCTGCCGGTGACCCGGGGGAGTTTGCCCCGCTGTATCACGAGGCGCGCGGCGATGCCTATGCCGAGAAAGGCGAACCGGGTAATGCTGAGCGTGAATACCAGGCCGCGCTCGACAGTGCGACCCCGGGCCTGCTCGATCGCCAGTTCGTCGAGATGAAACTCAACGCGCTCGGTACCGCTGAACCCGACGCATGAGCCGCAAATTCCTGATAGTTGTCTGCGTCGCCGCGCTGCTGGCTGGCTGCGCCTCGGGAAATCGTAAAGCCGAGGAAAAGCCGGCCGAACTCGCCGACATCGACAACCCGATCAAGATCCGCAAGCTGTGGTCGGTCAGTGCCGGCGCCGATGCCGAGCACCTGCGGCTCGGTCTGCGCCCGGCGAGCGATGGTACGCGGGTCTTTGTGGCCAGCTATGACGGTCGGGTTTCGGGACTGGACCTGGTCAGTGGCAATCGTGACTGGCGCACCGAGACCGGTGTTGCCTTGTCGGCTGGTCCCGGCTACGGCGATGGCCTGGTTGTCGTCGGTTCGACCGAAGGAGCGGTAATCGCGTTTGAGGCCAGCGACGGCAGCGAGCGCTGGCGGCAGCGCGTCAGCGGGGAAATCCTTGCGGCCCCGGCGATCGGGCGCAACACGGTAGTCGTACGTACCGTCAATGGCGCGCTGGTGGCCCTGGACGCGGACGATGGCGACATCCGCTGGCGCCACGAACAAAATGTGCCACGCCTGACCCTGCGTGGAACCGGGCGACCTGCTATCGGCGGCGACCGCGTTGTCTCAGGTTTCGATAATGGGCGCCTGGTGGCGATACGCCTCGCGGACGGTGTTGAGTCGTGGCAGGTGCCGATGGGCACGCCGCGCGGCCGCACCGAGCTGGAACGACTGGCCGACATCGACAGCGATGTCGTTGTAATTAATCAGGAAGTCTATGCTGCCGGCTACCAGGGCCGCGCCGTGTTGCTGTCAATCAGTTCCGGCCAGCCGGTCTGGGCCGAGGATATTTCCAGTACTGGCGCACTGGCGGTGGACTGGACCGGCGTCTATGTGACTGCGGCAGACGGTGTTGTACGTTCGCTCGACCGTGCCACCGGTACGCCACGCTGGAGCCAGCAAAGCCTGCTGCGCCGGGGTGTGACCGGACCGGAAGCTTTTGGGCAGTCAGTCGTTGTCGGTGACTTCGAGGGGTTTGTGCACTGGCTCAGCACTGACAATGGCAACCTGCTGGGACGCGCGCGCGCCGGCAAGGCAGCGATCGTAATGTCACCGCTGGCTGTTGGTGACCGTCTCGTCGTGCAGGACGAGGCCGGTGGTGTGCACGCCTTCGCTTTACAGGACTGAGTGCCATGCCACCGGTCATTGCACTGGTTGGCCGCCCCAACGTAGGCAAGTCGACCCTGTTCAATTTGCTCACGCGCAGTCGTGATGCGCTGGTTGCCGATCGTCCCGGTCTGACCCGCGACCGCCAATACGGTTATGGCAAGGTGGGCCCGGTCGGGTACATCGTGGTCGACACCGGCGGTCTCAGCGGTGACGAGGATGGACTCGACGGCCTGATGGCCGGACAAACGCGTGCGGCCCTGGATGAGTCAGACATCGTGCTGTTTCTGGTTGACGGTCGCGAGGGTGTGACCGCATCCGATCATCACGTCGCCGACCTGTTGCGACGCGCAGGCAAGACTGTCTACCTGTTAGTCAACAAGACCGAAGGTCTGGACGCCGACATGGTGACGGCGGAATTCCATGCGATCGGGATTGGCGACCCGATTGCCGTGTCGGCAGCGCACGGCGATCGTATCTCGGCGCTGATGGACGAGGTGCTGGGAGAGTTTGATCCTGCCGCAGATGAGCCGCCGGAACACGGCATTGCCGTCGCGGTCGTCGGTCGTCCTAATGTCGGCAAGTCAACGCTGATCAATCGGCTCGTTGGCGAAGACAGGGTGGTCGCATTCGACCAGCCCGGCACCACCCGTGACAGTGTCGATGTGCCATTCGAATTCCGCGACCAGCCTTATACCCTGATCGATACCGCCGGTGTGCGGCGGCGTGGCAAGGTTACTGACGTCATCGAGAAATTCTCGGTGATCAAGACTCTGCAGGCGATCGACCGGGCCAATGTCGTGATCGCCGTGATCGATGCGCACGATGGTGTGACCGAGCAGGATGCCGGCCTGCTGGGCCATGTGCTGGACCGTGGCCGGGCGCTGGTCATAGCCATCAACAAGTGGGATGGAATGACCGACAGCGAGCGTGACAATGTGCGTCGCTTGCTCGAGGTTAAGCTGCCATTTATCGATTTTGCCCGTAAGCATTTTATCTCGGCACTGCACGGATCAGGGGTCGGTCACCTGATGAGTTCGGTAAGCGACGCCTATCGTGCCGCCACCACGAACCTGCCGACACCGGCACTGACTGAAGCGTTGCAGGCGGCGGTCATGGCGCACTCTCCACCGATCCGGCGGGGTCGTCGACCGAAGCTGCGATATGCTCACCAGGGTGGTCGCAACCCACCAAGGATCGTGATCCACGGCACACAAATGGACCGAATTCCAGATAGTTACAAGCGATATCTATCTAATCACTTCCGCAAAAAGTTCGATCTTGATGGTACGCCGGTCATTATCGAGCTACGCACCGGCAAGAACCCTTATGCCGGTCGGCGTAATAAGCTCACGCCCCGTCAGGATAGGCGTCGCAAGCGCCTGATAAAAAACAGAAAGAAATAGATCAGGGTAGGGGCGGCTTCAGCCGCGATTCTTCTGCCCTTTATAGACCCAACGTGTTGTCAACGATTGCAATCCCCACGTTAACGCTTGTTGCAGCACCTTCGAATTTCGACCAGAACCACCGATAATCCGGTCATCAATTGATTTATCGGTCAAAGGGGATCGCTCATGGACTTACTCAAAACACTACTCGAAGCGCAGGGCGGTGGCCTCGTGCAACAGGTCGCCAACCAGGTTGGACTCGATCGCGAGCAGGCCAACTCTGCCGTGGCCGAGTTGCTGCCAAAGCTGGCCAGTGGCATGAAGTCGAACATCGCCAGGCCCGGTGGTCTCGAGTCTCTGCTCGGTGCAGTCCAGTCAGGTGACCACCAGCGCTACATCGACAATCCCGCTGAACTCAATACCGAGGAAGGTATCCAGGAGGGTCAGGGTATCCTCGGTCACCTGCTGGGTGGCGACGATGTGCGCGAGGCTGTCACAACACATGCCGCACAGCGCACCGGGATCGATGCTGACAAGCTGCAGTCGATGTTGCCAATGATCGCCTCGATGATGATGGGGTCGGTCTCCAAGCAGGTCAGTGGCGGCGGTCTTAGCCAACAGCCCGGCCTGGGCCAGGCGGCTGCGGCGCTGCAAAACCTCGGTGGCGACAACCCCGTTGGCGCCATCCTCGGTCAATTCCTCGGCGGCGACAACGATGCGCAGGCGGATGCGCAGCCAGCTCAGAAGGGTGGCTTGTTCAATCTCGCACGCCGCTTCTTCAAGTAACAGACGTCGCTCCTGACGAGTAAAGGGCGGTCCCACGGACCGCCCTTTTTTTCGTTTGGCGGTCTGGTAATGTGTCGGCCTCAACACGACGGGTGAGCTGAACATGTCCGGCAATCGCCAACTGATTAATATCGACGGCAAGTTCGAGATGCATCGCGGCGGCGAGCTCGATGCAGTCGGGATCGCCTATGAAACCTGGGGGGAGCTGGCAGACGACCGCGGCAACGCGATCTTGCTGTTTACCGGATTGTCACCGTCCGCCCATGCCGCTTCCGCCAAGGCAGACCCGCGGCCGGGCTGGTGGGAGGACATGATCGGGCCGGGTCGTGCTATCGACACCGACCGGTACTTTGTCGTCTGCATCAATTCGCTTGGCAGTTGTTTTGGCAGCACCGGGCCCGCGTCGACAAATCCTGCTACCGGTGAACGCTATCGGCTGCAGTTTCCCGTGCTGTCGATCGAAGACATTGCCTGTGGTGGCGGCGCTGTTGCCGACGCGCTTGGTATTGAGCGCTTCAACTGCGTGGTGGGGCCGTCGATGGGTGGCATGACGGCGCTGGCTTTCGCCATGTTGTTCCCGGCACGCGTTGAAGCGCTGGTGTTGATTTCATCGGCTGCCCGCGCGGCGCCGTTCGCGATCGCCATGCGGTCGCTACAGCGCGAGGCCATACGCATCGATCCTGCCTGGGACAATGGAAATTACAGTAGTAGCGGTCCGGAGCAGGGTATGCACATGGCACGCAAGCTCGGCATGATCAGCTACCGCTCAGCCGAGGAGTGGCGCACCCGATTCGGTCGCGAACGTGTCTCCGGTGCGACCGAGCCCTTCGGTATTGAGTTCGAGATCGAGTCGTATCTCGAACATCACGCGCGCAAGTTCATCGGCAGCTTTGACGCCAACTGCTATCTTTACCTGTCACGGGCAATGGACCTGTTCGATGTCGCCGACCATGGCGGCTGTCTTGAAGAGGGTGTTGCCTGCCTGCAGGCGTCACGGGTACTGGTAATCGGTGTGACCACCGATATCCTGTTCCCGGTCTGGCAGCAGCGCGAGCTGGCCGAGTTACTCAAGACCCCTGGCCGCGACGTCCAACTGGTGGAGTTACCCTCTGTCCAGGGCCACGACTCATTCCTCGTCGACATGGATCGCTTTCGCCCCGTCATCGGCCGCTTCCTCGCCTGACCTCCCCGTAGGAGCGGCTTCAGCCGCGATTCTTTCCAACAGACGCAGCCGGCCCTCCCCGTAGGAGCGGCTTCAGCCGCGATTCTTTCTAACGACGATGCCGGTTCGAAGTGATAAAGAAAGAGGTCGGGACTGAAGTCCCTCCTACGGATCGCTGCGCGATCCATTCCGGCGTAGGAGCGGCTTCAGCCGCGATTCTTCAGGCGGCGCAGCCGCCGTAGGAGGGGCTTTAGCCCCGATTCTTTATCACGACGGTGCTGGTTCGAAGTGATAAGGAAAGAGGTCGGGACTGAAGTCCCTCCTACGGAT
>JABDKV010000067.1 GCA_013002045.1 Gammaproteobacteria bacterium | reverse complement strand
CGATAGACAACTGAGGTGTCGTCGCGTTACCAAAATCGTTGTAGTGATCTCGGCGGATCTTCAGGTCAACTTCGAGGTTATCGAGAACCGGAATAGCAACCTCGCCGTAGACAGCGTAGGCAGCACGTGCACCGGTGATGTCTTCACCACCAGCCGAACCGGTAACCGCACCTGCGTTCTGCAGACCGTCATAGTCCTGCGAGAACTTCTCATCGCGATAGTCGAAACCGACAGCGATCGGCACAGAGCCGTTAGCCATCTGCGCAACATCGAAGCTGATCGCACCGTCGGCAGCAATAATGCGAGTTTCCTCATTGTGGAAACCTTCGTGGATTGACTGCTGTGCGACGTTGGGATCGGTCGGACCATTGACGGCGAAAATATCGAATGCGCCGCTATCGATCGATTCCTGCAGGATCGGGGTAATGACCAGGCCACGGGTCGTATCGGCATTGGTCTGGCTGCTGTGCTGCAGACCAACTTCCCAATCAGAACCGCCGAACCAGTCATTAGAACCCTGCAGACCAACGAGACCATCAATCATGACATTCTCAACGAGGCTGTCACGGAAACCACCCGGTACGTTGCGGTACCAGATCGAGGTGATTTCGCAAGCACCGTCGGGGTTAGCACCGCAGTCGATGTCGGCAGCGCCGTCACCATCGGTGTCCCACTGTGAGAAGTCGGTAGCGCCGGCCGGGAAGACACCGAACTGACCCTGGTCGAAACCCGGGAAGTCTGCCAGCAGCAGCGCGCCGGGACGGGTCGGGTTGTTCGGGTTGTCAGCGCTCATCGTCGGAGCAAACGGGTTACCGCCTACAACCGGTGTCGGAGCATAACGACCGAAGCTTTCAGTGCGCGAAACGATGCCGCGGGCAAAGAAGCTGACGCTGTCATTGATCTCGTAGTTCGAGTTCACGAAGAAGCTGTCACGCTCAATGCTGGCTTCGTTAGCCGATACGCCGGCGTAGTTGTAACGGCAGCGTGTATCACGCAGAACCGAAGAGCCGAGATCGACACCATTGGCGTCAGTGCCTGCATTCGGATCAGGCTCGTCACCGACGCCATCACCATCGGTATCGATACCAGACGGGCAACGCGGGTCAGATACACGGCCGACTCCGTCAATCCACATCGTGCCCGGGAAGCCGAAGCTCGACAGACCGACATCAGAGAAATCGCGGTCAGCGTTGAAGATGATGTCCTGTGCTGCGTGGTCAAGCGAGAACGTGATATTGCCCTTGCCTGAGCTGACACCTGCGGTAATGCTGAAGTTTTCTTCGTCACCACCTTCAGAAGTCGGACGACCAATGCCGGCCGCCAGGTTCACGCCTTCGTAGTCCTTACGCAGGATGACGTTGACAACACCACCGATCGCGTCCGAACCGTATACGGCTGAAGCGCCGTCACGCAGGACTTCGATGCGCTCGACAGCTGCCAGCGGAATCGTGTTCAGGTTTTGTGCTGAGCCCGAGCCGAAAGTCGGCGAACCGGCGATGCGGCGGCCGTCCAGCAGGACCAGCGTACGGGTTGCGCCCAGACCACGCAGGCTCACAGTTGACTGTGACTGCGCTGAGCTACCAGAGCTCTGGCGGAACGAACCAAATGAGTTAAAGGTCGATCCACGCAGAACTTCTGCAACCGAGATCTCACCGCTCGAATCGATATCTTCGCGGCTGATCGTGGTTACGGGAAGCGGTGTTTCGATGTCTACACGCTTAATGCGCGATCCGGTAACAGTAACGGTGTCCTGTTCGGCTACATCATCGTCAGCTGCAAGCGCGACAGGCGCGGTTACAGTGGCGGCGACACTAGCGGACAGAGCGATTTGTACTGCATCCCGGAGAGGATTGCGCTCTTTCATTCCAGATTTCCTCCTAGGAAGAGGGTTTGCGTTGGTTGCGGGCCCCTATGCCCCAAGCCCGGGGACGAAACCGTCTCCGGATTGCGGCGTATACTAACAACAACATCAACCCGGCAAAAGGGGTTTGTTGCAACTAAGCGACAACTTGTACCACACGGCAAAAATAAGCTGTATTTGGCCCATTTTGCCCATAAATATTTAGTAAGTCATTGATTTTCCGTAGCAGAGAATCAATCACATAGGACAACGCGCAACTGCTGTTGCGATCTTACAACGTGATTTGGGCTGATGTCTGGATACAACCAGGTGACAGTGGAGGCCGTCCCGCTACAATAGCGCGCCCCTGACCGCGACCCTGATACTCGATGTCTGAAATCGAAATCCGCTACCAGCAAGCACTGCAACATCATCGTGCCGGCGACCAGGTCGCGGCACGGGAGGGTTATCTCGCAGTCTTGCAAGACGAGCCGGATCACGCCCGCGCCCTGCACCGGCTTGGCAATCTCGACATGCGCAACGGTGACCTCGATTCAGCCGAGCGGCTGATCCGCCGCGCAATTCAAAGCGACCCGCAGTTGGCCGGCGCCTGCAACAGCCTGGGCAACGTACTCGCCGCGCAGGGCAAATATAAACAGGCCATCGAGGCCTATCGTGCCGAGCTGCAGCAGCGCCCCGATTTTGCGGTAGCGCATCACCAGATAGGTCAGTTATTCATGCAACTCGGCCGTCTCGATGATGCGCTGCGGGCGGTACAGAAAAGTATTTTTCATGCCCCGGAGTTTGCGGCCGCCTACAACACCCTCGGTCGTATCTACAACAATCGCGGGGAACTTGCCGAGGCCGCCCAGGCCCTGCGGCGATGCCTGCAATTCGATCCCGACAATACTGAGGCCAGGTACAACCTTGCGCATGTACTGCGACGCCAGGGTGATACGGCCCGCGCCGCGGAACTGGTAGCAGAGGTCCTGGCCACAGAGCCCGATCATGCCAATGCACACCGCCTGCGTGGCCAGCTGGCGCTGGAGCGTGGCGACAGCGAAGCGGCTTTATCCGCTTTCAACCGCACACTGGAGTTAGTTCCCGGTGATGGTATTGCCCTTTACAGCCTTGGCGTGATTTACCAGCGACGCGCCGTTTATGAGCGCGCGATCGCGTATTTCGAGCAGGCGACCACAAAGCTGCCCGACTATGCCGACGCCTGGTGCAACCTCGGCTCATCATTGCGGGCCGTAGGACAGCTCGAGCCTGCGGAGACGGCTTTCCGCAAGGCCCTGACCCACCAACAGCGCCATCCGGAGGCGCTGTCCGGACTGGCCGGTGTCCTTGAGATGCTTGGCCGTCAGGACGAGTCCCTCGCGCTGTTGCAACCGCATATCGAAGCCGGCTCGGCACCACCGCAATTAGCAGTCGTTTACGCCACGGCACTGCAACGCCTGGAGCGCAGCGATGAAGCAATCGAGCTGCTGTCGACCACGCTCGCTAACAACCCGGAGAGCTTCGACCGGATGGTCCTGCACTTCAAGCTCGGCGAGCTCCATGATCGCCGGCGTGAGTTCGAGCAGGCTTTTGGCCATTTCGAAGCAGCCAACCGTCTTTGTCGAACCGACTTCGATCCGGACAATCATCGTCAACTGGGCGACCGCATCGTCAGTGC
>JABDKV010000066.1 GCA_013002045.1 Gammaproteobacteria bacterium | reverse complement strand
CAGGCCATGGATGGCCTGGCGGATTTAGCCGCGAAAGGCCTGGGCTTACAAAGCCAGCTCCTCCACCGGAGCAATCCCCAATCACAAACGGTCGGTACTTCTGCGTTAGAAAGAATCGGGACTGAAGTCCCTCCTACGGATCGCTGCGCGATCCATCGCGGCTGAAGCCGCTCCTACGGGAGCTGAAGCTGTTCAGCGACAGTTCAGTGCGCCTGTCGTTAACTGTTGAGCATCGCAACAGCTCCCTATGCAGGAGACGCAGATGAACAACAGCAAAACCTCTCCCTATACACAGGCCGCGATCCTGGTGATGGCATTACTTGCAATGCCGGCACTGGCAGCAGAAACGGCACAGGTACTGGCCAGCTCGGGTTTCCAGTCCGAAAGGGCCGCAGACGGCCGCCACCAGGACATGCAGATCTTCGACGTCGTTCCACGGCATGAAGACAAGACCGATGTTGCGCAAACCGGCAAGCAATCGACACAGCCGGCACAGACCACCTATTGCTGTTCTCATTACATCTATGACGGCTATGCAGAACTGTACGACGACCTCGACTACGACGGTTTCTACACTTACCTGAGAATCAACATCGATATCGATACCGACCATTACGAGTCGGACATCTACATCAAGGCCTTCCTGCGCAATGGCGTGGGGGCGTGGAATCGTATCTACACGAGCAACACATTCACAATCTACGGCAGCTCCGCATTCGATGACTACGAAATTGAGACCGAGCTGGTCAGCGGCTTCCCCGCCGACTATTACGAGTTACTGGTTGAGGTCTACGACGCTTACAGCGGTGAACTGCTGGTCGAATACGGTGCCATCGAGAATGCGTCGTTTAGCGGTTTACCACTCGAAGACGTCAATCGTGACGGTGCTGTCACCTTGCCCATCGTGACTTCGTACGGCACCAGTGGTGGCGGATCCGTCTCACTGCTGGCACTGGCCGGGATCCTGGGACTGGTGCTGCGACGGCGTGTCAGTCGGTCAGCGACAACAGGAATCTGAGCTCGCCCGCAACAGTGTCGTAGAGGTAGTAGTCGTTGCCGTCGTCACTGGAAGAGCGCACCAGCAGTCTGCGCTCGTCGTCACTGGCGGCTGCAATCATGTTATCGCCGGAGATCGCATCGTCGATTGCATCCTGACGCATTTGCCAGCGCGGATCGAAGAAGACCTGGCGAATACCGTCCGGTCCCCGATAGCGATAGTAGACCGGTAGTCCACGCACGGTCTGAAACAGGCGAGAATGTTGCGCCGACCAGACATCGACACCACGCTCCGCTACCAGCGCCTCGTGCAACTTGCCGCTGAGAGGGTCGGCGCGAACAATGGCGTAGTTGGCTTTGTCGCGGCGAATGGCAGCGATCAGACTGCGATTATCGCCATGGAATGCCAACGGTCGAATCGCATTGGCACTCAGATCGAGCGTGTCGGCAAACGCCTGGCTTTCATCCTGGCGATAGCGCAGGCGGCGTTGTCCGGTGTTGGCATCGTGTGCCAGCGCGATTCGCAACTCACCCTGGTGGTCTGCCAGCCACCCCGTCACGCTGCTATCACTCTCAGCAACTTTCCTGAATGAGCGCCGCGCCAGGTTAAATCGCAACACTTCCTGCTTGTCGCTATCGACCTGCCGGCGCAACAACAATACATGGGCAGGATCGGCTGGCACCCTTGCCAGGAACGACAACGACTGGCCACTGCGGGGGCTATCGAGCCGGGTCGCGCCGCTGCCGTCACGGTTGATAGCCAATGAGCCGCGATACTCCGCGCCCGAACCCCCGGCAGCAGCGCGACCGGTGGCAAACAACAGGCGTTGATCACTGGCCCACGCATACCAGCGCACGGTCATATCGCTGTAACCCGTCAGCAGATAGGCGGTATCTGACGCGAGGTCGATAGTAGCCAGGTTGCTGCTTTGACTCTCTGGCGTGGGTGTCGTCAACAGGACTGCGACAAAGGCGCCATCGGGTGACAGGGTGACGTCGGTCACCCTGTGTTTCGATACCAACTCGTCGAACGGTAGTGTCTCTACCGCCTGCGCTGCTGACATTGTCAGCAGCAGTAACAGCAGCAGGCGCATATCAGGAAACCGGATCATCATTGGGAACTTCCATTTCCACTTTTGCCGGAACCAGCACGCGCGACATGATGATACCGATCTCAAATAATGCATAAACCGGAATCGCCAGCAGCGTCTGCGAAATGATGTCCGGTGGCGTCAGCAACATGCCGCCGACGAAAGCGGCGAGCAAAACATAGGGGCGTTTAGTGCCCAGTTTCTTAGGCGTCGTGAATCCGGTCCACACCAGCAAGACGGTGGCAACCGGCACCTCGAATGCCATACCGAAAGCGAAGAACATCACCATGACGAAGTCGAGGTACTCGGTGATATCGGGTGTCACGGCAACACCGGCAGGCGCGACAGCCTGCATAAAACCGAACACCAACGGAAATACCACGAAGTAGGCAAACGCAGCACCGAGATAAAACAGGAACACGCTGGTCGCCATGAGGGGGAAAACCAGGCGTTTCTCTTTCTGGTACAGGCCCGGCGCGACAAACGCCCACACCTGGTACAGCAGATACGGCATCGCGATAAACACGGCGACCAGCAGCGTCAGTTTGAATGGGGTAAGAAAGGGCGCTACTACACGGGTCGCAATCATGCTGGAACCCGCAGGCATTTGTGCGATCAGCGGTCCGGCAACAAATGCGAATATATTCTGCGCGAACGGGCTCAATACCAGGAACACAACCACCACAGCGGCGACGATGCGTAATAGTCTCGACCGCAACTCGGTCAGGTGCGAGATCAGTGTCGCCTGCCGGTCGACCTGTGCGTCCGGTTCAGCTGTTGCGGTCATCGCTGTCAGGGTTAGGTTGATGCACATTGGTCCCGGTTGGCGCCGGTGCCGGGGTGTCATCCTGTGTTTCAGTTACCGGGCCGATGGTGTTGGCCTTTACCTCGTCGTAAGCACGCCGTGCTTCGTCCACTGCCGCACGGGTTTCCTCAATCATCAGCTCGCGTTGAATCTCGCGCTGCAATTTACGCATCGTGTTGCGCGCCTTACCAAGCCACAATCCCGTTGAACGTGCCACACGTGGCAGGCGCTCGGGCCCCAAAATAAGGAGTCCGAGTACAAATATCAGCGAGATTTCCCAGAAGCCGATGTCGAACATGAGAGTGCGCCCGCCCGCATCGGGCCTGCGTCAATCGGTGGTCTTGTGTGACGCTTCGGCGCCGCTTTCGACCGGCTCGCCAGCTGCTTCCTGGAGCCGTGCCTGCTCTTTTTCGGCGTCGGTCACGGCACTGCGGAATCCTTTTACCGCGCTGCCAAGATCAGAGCCGAGCGTCTTCAGTCGCTTGGTGCCAAAAATCAACACCACGATCAGCAACACAATCAGCAGCTGCCACAGGCTGATACCGCCAATACCCATGTCGTACTCCGAACTGTTCCGCCAAAAAAATCAGTATACCAGTGGTGCGAGTGGATAAATGTGACCGCGGTCAGGGGTTTGCGTTCACCTGCAGCCAGAAAGTCACGGGGCCGTCATTGACCAGTTCGACCTGCATGTCTGCGCCAAAGCGGCCGGTCGCAACGCGCCCGTCATTAAGACCGGCAACCGCGCCGACCAGTTCGTCGAAAAGACGCCTGCCGCTGGCGGGGTCGGCAGCGCTGGTGAACGATGCACGAGTGCCCTTGCGCGTATTCGCCGCCAACGTGAATTGCGGCACCAGCAGGACTTCGCCTCCGGTATCGAGCACCGAACGATTCATGCGGTCGGCTTCATCGGCGAATACCCGGTACTGGCAGATACGCCGGGCCAGCCGCGCCGCCTCGGTTGCGGTGTCTGTTTTTTCGACGCCGA
Source organism: Gammaproteobacteria bacterium (assembly GCA_013002045.1). GTDB lineage: Bacteria > Pseudomonadota > Gammaproteobacteria > Steroidobacterales > JABDKV01 > JABDKV01. Next base: position 3,697 of record JABDKV010000066.1, on the reverse strand, counting down.
CCAGCACACACAGGCCGGGTTCTATCGATGCGACCCTTTGCCCGTCTATCGTTACACTGGCGCGGAGAACCCTTTGTAATAAACCGATCATGCCTGCCCTCCAACCAGACCAAACCGCAAATATGTCGATATCTGCAGTGAATGGGAAGCAAATTCCCCAAAAATGACGTTAAACCATCCAAACCGTGCCGCCAGATTGATGTAGGAATACGCCTACACGTATACGGGACTACATCTGACTTTCTTGCCTGCGTCTCACTGATGTTGCACCTGAGGATACTGTGAGAGTGTAGGAATGCGTTTCTACAAGCCAGAAGCGCATTGAGGAGATGGTAACTGCTCAGGCCAGGACGGCGTAGCACACATTTCCTGGACACTCGATCACACCTGCAAGGACGTATTTTTAAGCCCCGGCTTTTTGCCGGGGCTTTTTTTTTGCCTGTCGCATCACCCCAACTCGCTCGCCGCCACGTCGGTTAAACTCCAACGACGAACTTAGCGGGAAGCCACAAATGCGTAGACGCGACTTATTAACCGGTCTCGGAGCCGGTGCGGTAGCCACTGGCCTGGCTGGTTGTAGCGAGACCGATTGTGGCGACGGAGCAACGCAGCAGAGCCACCAGAGCTTCAACTGGAAAATGGTCACAACCTGGCCACCGAAGTTTCCCATGCTCGGCACTGGTGCACTTTATCTTGCCGACATCATTGAACAAATGAGCGGCGGCCGACTGAAGATCAAGGTGTACGCGGCGGGCGAACTGGTCCCGGCTTTTGAAGTGTTCGATGCAGTCTCGGATGGTACTGCCGAAATCGGTCATGCGGCGTCTTATTACTGGAAAGGCAAGAGCCAGGCTGCACAGCTGTTCTCTGCCGTCCCCTTCGGCATGAATGCACAGGAAATGAACGCCTGGATCATGCACGGCGACGGACTTGAGTTGTGGCAGGAGGTCTACGCACCGTTCAATATCATCCCGGCCCCGGTCGGTAACAGTGGTGTGCAAATGGGCGGCTGGTTTAATCGCGAAATTAACAGTGTCGATGACCTGCGAGGCCTCAAAATGCGCATACCCGGCCTCGGTGCCGAGGTGCTGCGTCGTGCCGGAGGCACACCGGTCAGTATGCCCGGATCCGAAATCTTTACGTCACTGCAAACGGGCGCCATCGATGCGACCGAGTTTGTCGGCCCGGCCAATGACCTGGCTTTCGGATTTCACCAGGTAGCGAAGTACTACTACTACCCGGGCTGGCATGAACCGACCGCGCTGCTCGAAGGCCTGATCAATCGCGACGCGTTCAACGCCCTGCCACGCGATCTGCAGGTCATCGTTCTGCGCGCCTGTGATGCCGCCAGCCAGAACATGCTCGCTGATTACACCGCCAGCAACCAGCGCGCGCTGTCCACACTGGTGAATGAACACGGCGTCGAACTGCGTCCCTTCCCCGCCGACGTCCTCGACCGGCTGCGCACCCTAACCGACGAGATCCTCGACGAAACAGCCGCCGACGATCCGCTGTTCGCCAGGGTCCTCGACAACTACCGCGAATTCAAGCGCGACGTATCCGCCTGGCACGACGTCTCCGAAAACGTCGTCTACCAACGACTCCGCGGCTAACCTAACCGAGCTGGCGCAGCCGTAGGAGGGGCTTCAGCCCCGATCTCTTTCTAACGAGTAACCCGCACCTGGCGAAGCTGCAACCCGCCACGGCTGCGGCGGGGAAAGCTCACACGAAGCCGAGTTACCCCAAACTCGCGAGAGCTGGCTTTATCAGCCCAGGCCTTTCGAGGCGTCGTGCGCAGCGAATGAAGCAGGACGCCCGAATGAGATGCGCCCGATTCCGTCAGGCCATGGATGGCCTGACGGATTTAGCCGCGAAAGGCCTGGGCTGATAAAGCCAGCTCTTTCACGGAGCTTTTTCTTTTTCCCGAGGGGATCGGGCGTGCGTGGTTGTACTGACGTTAGAAAGAAATCGGGGCTGAAGCCCCTCCTACGGCTGCGCCGGCTGTCGTGGGGGTTAGTTGTAGATTTGGGCGGGGAGCCAGGTGGCGAGTTCGGGCCACAGTGCCAGCAGGCCCAGTGCGATTAGCTGGATGACCACGAAGGGCATGACACCACGATAGATTGCCGTAGTCGGTACCGACGCCGGCGCCACCCCACGCAAATAAAACAACGCAAACCCAAATGGTGGCGTCAGGAACGATGTCTGCAGGTTGATCGCGATCATGACCCCCAGCCACACCGGATCCAGACCCATCGCCAGCAACACCGGTCCCACGATCGGGACGACGACAAAGGTGATCTCGATGAAATCCAGCACAAACCCGAGCACGAACATCAACAGCATGACCACCAGCACAGCGCCGAATACGCCACCGGGCAGGCTGCCAAGCAGTTGCTGCACGACTTCGTCACCGCCGTATTCCCGGCACACCAGCGAGAATACCGAGGCACCGATCAGGATCATGAAAACCATACTGCTGATACGCGTCGTCACCCGCATGACCTCGCGCAGGCGCGCAAGATCCAGCTGGCGCCGCAACAACGCAATCACGATGGCCCCAAATGCGCCGACACCAGCGGCCTCGGTTGGTGTCGCCATCCCTGCCATGATCGAACCCAGCACCGCTACCATCAGCAGCAGCGGCGGTAACAACACCGATAACAGCCGCAGCAATGACGGCGCCTGCTCGCCCTCCGCCGCGACATGCGCCGGCATAGCCGCCGGACGCAGCGCCGCCGTGGTCAGCAGGTAGGCCGCATATAGTCCGACCAGCAATAATCCGGGCAACAGGGCGCCCACGAACAGGTCGCCGACCGACACCGCCTGTGGCGAGAACACTCCCATATCGAGCTGGGCTTCCTGGTAAGCCGATTGCAGAACATCACCGAGCAACACCAGCACGATCGAAGGCGGAATAATTTGACCCAGCGTCCCCGAGGCGCAAATAGTCCCGGTCGCGACAGCCGGATCGTATCCCCGGCGCAACATGGTCGGCAGTGACAACAGCCCCATGGTGACGACCGTGGCACCCACGATCCCGGTGCTCGCCGCCAGCAGGACACCGACAATCAATACACCCAACCCGAGACCGCCCCGCATACGTCCGAACAATGCGCTCAGCGTGTCGAGCAGGCTTTCGGCAATCCGCGCGCGCTCCAGCATGACACCCATGAAAATGAACAACGGCACGGCAACGAGTATCTGGTTATTCATGATGTTGCCGTAGATGCGGCTGGGCATCACGTGCAGGTCAGCAAGTGAGAAATCACCAGTCAGCGTCCCGCCAACTGCGAACATCAGGGCCACACCTGCCAGTGTGAACGCTACCGGGTAACCAGCCAGCAGCAGCAGGATGACCACACCGAACAGCGCCGCAACGATCACAGCTTCTGCTCCGTTGTCGCACCCTCGGGAAACTCACCTGTACGCAAGCCATGCCAGTTGCGAATCAGGATCACAATGCCCTGGACGATCAGCAACAGCAGCATCACCACGATAAGCGACTTGCCCAGCGGCACGAAAGGATAACCGAGCCCCCCGCTTTCGGCCGAGCGCTCCGCATAGCCCCACGATCGCGCCGCATAACGCATCGCGCTCCAGGTCATCAGACCACATACCGGCAACAGCAGACCGAGCGTGCCGACGATATTGACCAGGCAGCGTTGTGGCGGGGACATGCGCCGGTAGAAAACATCAA
>JABDKV010000060.1 GCA_013002045.1 Gammaproteobacteria bacterium | reverse complement strand
GTCCTGGCCAGTACACCCCTTCCGCGGCTAAATCCGTCAGGCCATCCATGGCCTGACGGAATCGGGCGCGTCTTGTTCGGGCGTCCTGCTTCACGCGCCGCGCACGACGCCGCGGAAGGGGTGTACTGGCCAGGACTGCTTTGCGAGGGTGGGGCTCTGTTGGCTTCGGGGGAGGAGGCGGTCGGAGAGATTATTCCGAGGTTGGGGTTGGTGGATTTCGATATCGCGGCTGAAGCCGCTCCTACGGGGGAGGGGCGGTCGGAGAGATTCCCGCAAGGTTGGGGTTGATGGATTTCGATTATCGCGGCTGAAGCCGCTCCTACGAGGGAGGGGCGGTCGGGGGGATCGGACCGGGGTTGGGGGTGGTTGGCTTTGGGGGTCGGGACTGAAGTCCCTCCTACGGCGGCTGCGCCGCCTGGGGGCGGGGATTGCGGCTGAAGCTGCTCTTATGGGGTGGTGAGGCGGGTGTAGGCTTCTTCGTACTTGGCGGCGGTTTGTTCGATGACTTGGGCGGGGAGCTTCGGGCCCGGTGCACGCTTGTCCCAGTCGAGGGTCTCGAGGTAGTCGCGCACGAATTGCTTGTCGAAGCTTGGCGGGCTGATGCCGATGCGGTACTGGTCCGCCGGCCAGAAACGCGACGAGTCCGGCGTCAGCGCTTCATCAATTAGCACCAGTTCGTCATTGATCGGGTCGATCGCGAACTCAAACTTGGTGTCGGCGAGAATAATCCCCCGCGGCGCGGCGTGCTCAACCGCAAACTGGTACAGCGCGATGGCGGCATCGCGAACGCGGCTGGCAGTATCGTCGCCGACAATCTCGGCACAGCGCGCAAAGTCGATGTTCTCGTCGTGATCTCCGACGGCGGCCTTGGTGGCCGGTGTAAATATCGGCTCGGCTAATTGTTGTGCCTGCTGCAAACCGGGTGGCAATTCGATACCGCAAATGGCGCCGCTGGCCTGGTAGTCCTTCCAGCCGCTGCCAACGATATAACCTCGCACGACCGCTTCGATAGGCAGCGGTTGCAGACGCCGCACGACCACGCTGCGACCACGCACCTGGTCAAGGTCCGCCGCGGGTACCACGTCAGCGGGATCGACGCAGGTCAGGTGGTTGGCGCAGATCCCGGTCGTGCGGGCAAACCAGAATGATGACAACGCCGTAAGCACCGCGCCCTTACCGGGGATAGGGTCAGGCAATACCACATCGAAGGCGGACAGCCGATCGGTCGCGACCAGCAACAGGTGGGCCTCGTCGATGGCATAAATGTCACGAACCTTGCCACGATGGACACGCTCGAGACCGAGATCGGTGGTATGAAGTGCTGCGCTCACGGATACGGTAGAATTCCCTTCCAGGATGAACACGCCTGACGACGCCAAGCCCGATTGTTGCAGCCTCCCTGACAAGGCGTCAACGCAATATGCACCCGAGCACCCGAATGCGCTGGCTGGGTAAAGCCGCCGGTGGTGCCATTGGCCTGGCGACTTTCGGTCCGCTCGGTGCGGTGATCGGCGCGGCACTGGGTCATGGTTTCGACAAGGGCATGGCCGAAGAACTCGACCGCCCGCGACCGCGTGCCTCCGTTTACCCTTTCCGCGAAACTTTGCTCGAAGCGACTTTCACGCTGATGGGTTACCTGGCAAGTAGTGCCGGTGGCGTATCTATGGCCGAGAAAAAAGCCGTGAGCACAGTCATTGGCGAACTTGAACTGGATAACGTGCTGGAACGCCAGGCCTGGCAATGGTTTCAGCATGGCGCCGCGGATGGTTTCAATCCGGAAAACCAGTTGCACCGACTGGCGCAGATATGTCGGGGTCGACGTGAGCTGACGCGTGCTTTCCTCGACATGCAAATGCACGTCGCGATGGCTAATGGTGGTATGAAAGCAACGACCCGGCTGGCGCTACGCAAGATGGCGAAGCGGCTCGGCGTGTCCGAGATGGAACTGACCCAGACCGAAACCCTGGCCCGTGTGCGTGCCGGTTCACGCAAGGTGGTCGAGCGTGTCATTCCCGATTCGCCATTGCAGAAAGCCTACCGTACGCTCGGTATCGACACCGATGCCGACGAGGATGCCGTCAAGAAGGCCTATCGCCGTCTCATGAGTCAACATCACCCGGACAAGATCGCCAGCCAGGACCCGGGCGAGGAAAAACTGAAAGCCGCACGCCATCGTACCCACGAGATCCGGCAGGCTTACGAATTCATCCAGCAGCAGGTATACAACAGGAACTGACATGCCCCGAGACCTGATCGCCCCTTCCATCCTGTCCGCCGACTTCGCCCGCCTCGGTGCCGAAGTCGAAGATGTGCTGCATGCCGGTGCCGACATCGTGCATTTCGATGTCATGGACAATCATTACGTACCGAACCTGACAATCGGTCCCATGGTGTGCAAGGCATTGCGCCAGCATGGCATCGAGGCACCAATCGATGTGCACCTGATGGTCAAGCCGGTCGATCGCATCATCGGCGACTTTGCAGCGGCCGGCGCCACCTATATCAGCTTTCATCCCGAGGCGACCGAGGATGTCGATCGCAGCCTGCAGCTGGTGCGTAGTGAAGGTTGCAAAGCCGGACTGGTGTTCAATCCCGCCACACCGCTGACCTGGCTTGACCATGTGCTCGACAAGGTCGACCTGGTGCTGATCATGTCAGTCAACCCGGGATTCGGTGGTCAGAAGTTCATTCCCCACGCGCTGGACAAGCTGCGCCAGGTACGCTCGATGATCGATGAGGCCGGTTACGACATCCGTCTCGAGATCGACGGTGGCGTCAAGGTCGACAACATAGGCGAGATCGCCGCGGCTGGCGCCGATACCTTCGTTGCCGGGTCGGCGATTTTCGGTGCCGACGATTACGAGGCGACCATCGCTGCCATGCGTCGTAATATCGAGGCAGCGCGACGCTGACGATCAGACCGCGTTGCGGATGATCTCATGCAATGCGCTCACCCCATCGGTCAGCGCCGCCGGACCGGGTTGCAGGATTAGCGCTGACTTCACTTCATGTAGCTGATCGTTGACGACGGCGCTGACCCGTTCCCAGCCGGGTCGCTCAGTTACCCGCTCGGCACGAAACTTCTTGCCGCACCACGAGCCGATGATGATGTCGGGGTCGCGGGAAATAATCTCGGCATCGTCGGCAATGATGCGATCCTTGCCCAGTGGTTGCGCCGCCAGCTCAGGAAAAATGTCCTCGCCACCGGCGATTCCCACCAGCTCCGAAACCCAGCGAATGCAGGAAATCCGCGGCTCGTCCCATTCCTCGAAGTAAACCCGTGGGCGGCGGCTGAGCTGTGCCGCTTTGCTACGTATCGCATCGAGACCATCTCGTAACCCGGCGACATAGGCCTGTGCTTTTTGTTCGCAGCCGATCATGCCACCGAGAATGGCAATCATTTGCAGAATTTCCTCAACCGAGCGGTGATTGAACACGTGCACATTGATACCGGCGCGAATGAGGGTCGCGGCGATATCCGCCTGCAGATCGGAAAAACCCAGCACCAGGTCGGGCTCAAGCGCCAGTATCTTGTCAATTTTCGCGCTGGTGAAAGCCGACACCCGCGGCTTTTCCTTGCGTGCACGCGCTGGCCGCACGGTAAAGCCGGAAATGCCGACGATGCGGTCCTGCTCCCCGAGAGCGTAGAGGGTCTCGGTGGTCTCCTCAGTCAGGCAGACGATGCGTTGCGGGTACTCGATCACGCAAACGGCTGGTACAGCCCGGGATCGGCGAGTATCTCTTCCAGTGCATCGCCGAGGCATTCAGCCCATTCGCGTTCGCCGGCGGGCGTACCGATCAGGTCCTGCCGTGTCTCGATACCGACATGCGGCAAACCGACAGGCTCGGCATGAAAATCGATGGTGAAGTCATGCGGGTGGCGCCCCGAGTACGGCTCGTTGTCACCAACACAAACACCATCAACACTTGCCAGCTTCTCGATCAGCGGCACCGCGATACGCGGGTCCTGGTCCCACAGGATGCCGTAGTGCCAGGGTCGCAGGACATGGTTAAAGACCGGCGTGCAACTGTGGATCGCGATAAAGGCCGGTGTACCAACCCGCTGCCGCAACTTGTGTAGCTGCGCAATTACCGCCTGGTGATAGGGCCAGTAAAACGAACGTACGCGCTGCCACTTGTCAACGGCGCTCAGGCTCAGGTTACCCGGTATAGCAATACCGTCGCTGACCTGGACGAAGGCGGTCGGGTCGTACAACTGCCGGTTGCAGTCGACCAGCAGGCGCGAGTAGCCGGCCAGCACGGCGGGGCAATCCAGACGTTGTGACAGGTAGCGCGTGATACCGGCCGAGCCGATGTCCCAGGCCACGTGCTTGTCGAGCACAGTGCGGTCGACTCCAAGGCGGCCCATATGCCGCGGCATCGCACGGCTGGCATGGTCGGCCACCAGCAGCACCGGGCTGCTGCCCTGCTCGTTGATGACCTCGAACGGCGCAGGGTCGCCAGGACCGATCAACGGATAGCGATTGGGGAGGTCGTCTTGTTGTTCTGTGATTGGTTCCACGTCAGCCCGGCATGGTAAACCGAAACTCTGCCGGCTGAACACCGGCGCTGAATCGCCCCGCCAGGCACTGATGTCGCAGAGTCTCCGTAACTTTTCTCCGGGCAAAATCCGGTATCATAGAAGGTTATGCGCTTTTACTCTTACATTTCCTGAGGTTGCGGCATGTCAGCAGTCATTCCCGTAACCAAAACAAAGACTTCCGCGGTCTCAATCGACTGTGGCCCGGTGATCCCAGCCAATGAAATTGATGGTCCGGCTGTCGAACTGGACGATCCGCATCTCTATCTCAACCGCGAGCTGACCTGGCTGGGATTCAATCGACGGGTCCTGAACGAGGCTGCCGACCCGCGCACACCGCTGCTGGAGCGGGTCAAGTTCCTTGCGATCGTCAGTGGCAACCTTGACGAGTTCTTCATGAAGCGCATCGGTGGCCTGAAGCAGCTGACCGCCACCGGACACACCGAGCCTTCCACCGACGGACGCACGCCAGCGCAACAGATCGCCGACTGCCGCGAGTTGGTGCGCCGCATCCAGTTCGAACGCGAAGCGATCCTGTCGGCCGTTGACGAGGAACTCGAACGCAACGACATCGGCATCATGCAATGGCGTGAACTGGCCTCGAAGCAACGCGAAGAGCTGCGTGAGCGCTTCATTCGCAACATCTTTCCACTGGTGACCCCGCTGGCGATGGATCCGGGCCACCCGTTCCCGTTTATTTCCAATCTTGCCCTCAACCTGTTGGTCACGATGCGTTTCCCCGGCGATGACGAAATCCGAATGGCGCGGGTCAAGGTGCCGGTGATGCCGGGTGTCTCGCCGCGGCTGCTGCGCCTGGGTGACAGTTTCCGTTTCGTCACGCTCGAAGATGTGATGATCAATAATCTGGACCTGATCTTCCCCGGCATGAAGATCGAGTCCTGTGAGTTGTTCCGCGTGACGCGCAACGCCATTATCGAGGTCGACACGACCGACGCCGATGACCTGCTCGAACTGGTCATGACCGAGCTCGAGGAGCGCGATTTCAGCCCGATCGTACGCCTGCAGGTCGCATCGACCATGGATGCGGCCCATCGTGGCATGCTGACAGCGGAACTGGGTCTGGAAGAAGAAGACGTTTTCGAAGTCGACCGCATGCTGGCCATGCACGACCTGTTCGAGATCGCTTCGCTCGATATAGGTGAGCTGAAAGACCCACCGCATCACCCCGTCGATCACCCGCGACTGGCGCAGGACAGCCGCAGCATCTTCCACGTAATCCGCGATGGCGGACCAATCCTGCTGCAACACCCCTACCACGCCTTCAATACTTCAGTGGAGCGCTTCCTGCGCAGCGCCAGCGAAGACCCGAAAGTCCTCGCCATCAAGATGACGCTGTACCGCACATCAGCCGAGGGTAACGTGATCGACTCGCTGATCACCGCGGCACGCAATGACAAAGAGGTCGCGGTGCTGGTCGAGTTGAAAGCCCGCTTCGACGAAGAAGCCAACATCCGCTGGGCGCGGCGACTCGAAGAGGCCGGTATTCACGTCACCTATGGCGTGATCGGGTTGAAGACGCATACCAAGACGATTCTGGTCGTACGCAAGGACTTCGATGGCCTGCGTCGCTATGTTCATGTTGGCACCGGTAACTACCATGCCGGCACTGCCCGTTTATATAGCGATGTCGGCATGCTGACCTGCGATGACGACATCGGTGCTGACATCACCGAGATGTTCAATTACCTGACCGGCTTCTCGCCACCACGCCGTTATCGCAAAATCCTGGCCGCGCCGTACTCGTTGAAAGCAGCCCTGATCGATAAAATCGATCGCGAAATCGAATTGCAGAAAGCCGGCACACCAGGCCTGATTCAGCTCAAGACCAATGCCATCGAAGATCCGGATATCGCGCGGGCGCTATATCGCGCCGGACGCGCCGGCGTGCGTGTCGACCTGCTGGTACGGGATAGCTGTCGCGTACGTCCGGGTATCCCCGGGCTGAGCGAATCCATCAAGGTGATCAGCACTGTCGGGCGTTTCCTCGAGCATTCACGTATCTATTACTTCCGCAATGCCGGCGAAGAGGAGTACTACATCGGTTCGGCCGACATGATGAAACGCAATCTCGACTTCCGCGTCGAGGTCGTCGCCCCGGTGGAGAATGCGCAGTTACGCGAAGACCTGCGACTGTTCCTCAATGCTCAGCTCGCAGATCGTCGCAGTGCCTGGGAGATGAGTGCCGACGGCGTGTACACGCAACGCGAGCCGCGTAGCGAAGAAGAAAACCTTGGCGCGCAACAGGCACTGATCATCATCGCAGAACAACGTTATGCCGCGGTGGCCAGCCGCGAGCAGAAAAAAGTCCGCAAGAAGCTGTTTAAGCAGTTTCGCAAGCGCCTCAATAACAAGCAGAAATAATCGACGGCACGATTCGTAGTCGGCCGCAAGCAAGATCAATGTCAGAGCACGGTTTTCAATTCGTTATTTCGCCCCGCGACCCGGTCGAGACCCTCAAGATTCGGTTGCTGCGAACATTCCCGCTGGTTGACGACGGCGAAATGCCACGTCGCCGGCAGTTCTACGACACCTTTGACTGGCGACTTTACGGTAAAGGCCTGACCCTCGAAGAAGAGCGTACCGAGCAGACACGTCGTATCGTGATGCGCGACCTGCGCACCGGCGCCGTGCAGCGCTGGGCCGAGAACCTGGAGATGCCGCGTTTTGCCGAGGAGTTGCCCCGGGGGCCATTCCGCGAGCGCCTGGCGAGCATTATCGAAATGCGCGCCCTGCTACCGGTAACCGAGGTTCGCACGCACACACACCAGCTACGACTGCGTGATCGCGAAGACAAGACCGTGGCACGGGTAGAGATAGAGCTGGCTGCAGCTGGCTTTTCCCACCTGCAAAGACTTGGCAAGCGATTACAGATCGTCGCCGTGCGTGGACACCCTGATCCGGCCAACCAGCTTGCCGCCTTTGCCACCGAGCACCTGCATCTCGAACCGGCCAGCAATTCGCTGCTCGATGAGGCGCTGGCATCGCATGGCCGCACGGCCCAGGACTACTCTTCGCAACCCGCGGTCGACCTCGATCCACGTGAACCGGCGCATGAAGCTGTTCGTCGCATCTTGCTAAGGCTGGCACACACCATCGAAGTCAACGTCCAGGGTACGCGCGAGCACGTCGATACGGAGTATTTGCACGACCTGCGAGTAGCGGTGCGCCGTACGCGCTCGATGATCGGGCAGTTGCGCTCGGTTTTCGATCGTGACCAGCTCAGACCCTACCGCGACGAGTTTCGCTGGCTTGGTGGTATTACCGGGCCGTGCCGTGATCTCGATGTCTACCTGCTGGCCTTCGATGACCTGGCTGCAATACTGCCGGCATCGCAACGCGCTGCCCTGGAGCCATTTCGCGCATACCTGCAAAAACGTCATGTCGAAGAACAACGACGCCTGTCCGAATGGCTGACGTCGACCCGCTTTCGCTCGCTGATGTCGAACTGGCGCGACTTCCTCGTTCATCCGGGGCCACTGTACGAAAGTGCTCCCGATGCCAAACGCAAGCTGAAAAAGGTCGCTGATGAGCGTATCTGGCACGCCTACCAGGTGTTGCGCGACCGCGGTCGCGCCATTAAGCCGAAGACCAAGGCAGCCCGGGTCCACCGGCTACGCATCCATGCCAAGAAGTTACGTTACCTGATGGAGTTCTTTCGCGGGATTTATCCACGCAAGAAAATTGGAGTCTATGTAGGGGCACTGAAACGCCTGCAGCAAAACCTCGGTGACTTCCACGACTACCACGTACAGGCCGACGCACTGCGTAAATTCGCTGCGGGTATGGCGCAGGAAGGTCCGGTCGATGATGAGACGCTGCGGGCTATTGAAGCGCTGGCCAGGGGTCTGGGTAAAAAGCAAAAGCAGGCGCGCAAACAGTTCCATAACGTCTTCGACGATTTCGATCAGCAAAGCAACCGGGCACTGGCGCGCGAGTTGTTCCGACCAGGCAAGAAAAAGAAATGAGAATTCTCGCCACTTATAACCTCAAGGGCGGAGTCGGCAAGACCGCTACCGCCATCAACCTCGCATGGCTTGCTGCCAGCGAGGGTGCACGGACTATCGTCTGGGATATGGATCCCCAGGGAGCGGCCAGTTTTTACCTCAGAACACGACCCAAGATACGGGGTGGCAGCAAGGCGCTGCTCAAGGGTAAACGCGAAGTCGACGAAGTCATCAAGGGCACCGATTACGAGAATCTCGATTTGTTACCGGCGGACTTCTCCTATCGCCACATGGACGTGCACCTGGAAGACACAAAGAAGCCGGTGAAAAGAATCATTCGCTTGCTGCGCCCCCTGCGCGCCGAATACGACTTCATTTTCCTCGATTGCGCACCGAGTATCTCAACCGTATCGGAAACCGTCTTCAAGGTGGTAGACGCATTGCTGATTCCACTGATACCAACGACGTTATCGTTGCGGACTTTCCAGCAGATTGTCGACTTCCTCGATAAAAAGAACCTGCAGCACGTACAACTGTTGCCGTTTTTCTCGATGGTTGACCGACGCAAGCGTATGCACACCGATATCATGACAAGGCTGCCACTGGAGTGGCCCGGTATGTTGCTATCGAGTATCCCCTACGCCAGCGATGTAGAAAAAATGGGCATCCGTCGCAGCGCTGTGGGAGAACATGCCGCCAACAGCGTTGCCGCCCAGGCTTATCGCGATCTTTGGAGCGAGATCAAGTCGCGACTCGATATCTACTGAGCTACCACTCGGTGTAAGGATGGCGAGCCAGGTAAACGTTGTAATAGCGCTCGTCATCGGAGACCTCGTCACCCAGCCAGTCGGGCCGCGCAATTTCCTGGTCAACATGGTCGAGTTCGACCTCCGCGACCACCAGCCCGGCGTTGCTGCCGGCGAATACATCGATCTCCCATGTCAGCTTGTCTCGTTTTACGAAAAAGCGCGTTTTCTCGATGACATTGCCGCTGGCGCGGTCGAGCAAAGTGTGAGCGTCTGCGAGCGGAATCTCATACTCGAACTCCACACGGGAGATGTCGAGTGTGGCAGACTTGAGGTTCAGGTTGGCCCGCTCACCGGCGATACGGACCCGCACGGAGAAAGCGCCACTTGCGAGGTAACCCTGGCGGTAGACCACCTCGCCTGTGACCTCTGCGCGCCAGTCGTCGGTAGCGACCAGGAATTTGCGTTCGATCTCAATAGCCATCGCGTTTTCGAGGATAGCAGAACGACCCGGAGCATAAACCCATGAAAGGCTGGCAAGCGGAATTACTGGCCGTAGCGTCGCTGACATTGGTTGTCATTGTCGGCGGTGTACTCGTGGATGCGCTGCTGCCAGCGCTGCTGCTGTTGGTAACCGGCTATCTCGGCTGGCACCTGTTGCAGCTGGCGCGCTTCCATCGCCAGGCCCGGCGCGCCGAAATCACGCGCGAAACGCCACCGGGGGCTTGGGGAGACATCTGGCGCGACGCTTTTGGTCTACAGGCAGCCGAACACAAGATACGAAAGAAACTGGCGCGCTTCGATGCGCGTTTTCGCGATGCCGCTGCCACCTTCCCCGATGCGCTGGTCGCACTGTCGCGCTCGCATAACGTGCGCTGGTGTAACGCCATGGCTGCAGACCTGCTGTTTGACAAGCCAGCTGACTCGGTGGTCGGCAAGAAAATCGAACAAGGTGTTGATTCACAACGACTGGCCGCATACCTGCAGGAATCCGATTACTCCAGACCTCTGATCATCAACCCGCCAGGCGATCGATCACGCGTGCTACGCATCCGTATGCTGCCGTTCGGGCGCAAGAAGCACCAGCTGTTGCTGATTGCCAGCGACATCACCCGCACACATCACCTCGATGCAGCCCGACGCGACTTCGTCGCTAATGTGTCGCACGAACTGCGCACCCCCCTGACCGTTATAACCGGCTATCTCGAACCGCTGGCCGAACAGTTGCAGGACGAGGCCGACTGGACGCACTCGATACAGCTGATGCAGGAACAGGCTGTGCGTATGCAACAGATGATCGATGACCTGACACTGCTGTCACGACTGGAAAGCGAAGAGAAACTGCAAGGCGAAGAACAACTCGACATACAGGAACTGCTGATCGAGGTGGTACGCGAAACCCGGGCACTGAAGCTATCTCACGAACACGATCTGGATGTGGCGACTGATGCGCATCTTCACCTGGTTGCCAACCGCGCCGAGATTCGCAGCGTGATATCCAATCTGCTGATCAATGCGATTCGTCATACACCTGCAGGCACCCGGATCACGATTCGCTGGCAGCGTACAGAGCACGGCGCTGCTTTCGAAGTCAGCGACGACGGACCGGGTATCCCGGAAGAACACATACCGCGTCTTACAGAACGCTTTTACCGTGTCGACCCCGGACGTGCGCGTCGCTCCGGCGGTACCGGACTTGGGCTTGCCATCGTCAAGCACGTGCTGAGTCGGCATGGTGCACAACTCGCCATCGACAGCGAACCTGGTCAGGGCAGTCGATTTGTCTGCGAGTTTCCGGCGCATCGACTGGTGATCACCAGGCCATTAAAAGCCTCGCAAAGCCGCAACTGAGGACGTCCGGTATACTGGTCGTAACATGCTGAAAGCATTACATCAAACGGTTCGCCAGTGGTTATGGGATCCACGCATCCCGTCAGCCGGCTGGCCGCTGCGCACGGCAACACGTGTGCTGCGCTTCCCTTATGCATTGCTGCGTGACGCGATGGAAGGCGAACTGACGCTGCGTGCAATGAGCCTGGTCTACACGACCTTGCTTTCGGTGGTACCGCTGATCGCGCTGAGTTTTTCGGTGCTCAAGGCGTTCAACTTCCAGGAGCAACTGGAACCGTTGATGTATGGGTTTCTCGAGCCGTTCGGCGAAGACGGTCGGGCACTGACGGACCAGATCATGAGTTTCGTCGACAATCAGCAGAATTTCATCAACGATGGTCAGGGTGTCACACTCGCCTCGCTCGGACTGGTCTTCCTCATCTACACCGTCGTAGTCATGGTGCAGAAAATTGAAGAGGCATTTAACTTTACCTGGCAGGTGCAGCGTCCGCGCAGTATCGGTCGCCGCTTCAGTGAATACTTCAGTGTCATCCTGATTGCGCCGGTCTTGCTGGCCAGCGCACTGGCGTTAAAGGCCACTGCCGAGCAAACTGAATTCGTCAAGTGGCTGCTGCAAATCGATGTCATCAGCGACGGCACTATTTTTGTCGGCCAGTTCGTACCCTACCTGCTGGTCATCGGCGCCTTCGCATTCGTCTATGGATTCGTTCCCAACACCAAGGTTACTGCCGCGGCGGCGTTTGTCGGCGGGATAGTCGGCGGCCTGGTGTGGAGCCTGGTCGGTGGTGCCTTTTCGTCTTTCATCGGCCTGTCGACCCGCTACGAGCTGGTTTACTCATCGCTGGCCATCCCGTTGCTGGTGCTGATGTGGCTTTACGTCAGCTGGCTGATCGTATTGCTCGGCGCCCGCATCTCGTACTACTACCAACACCCGGAATTCCTGCGTCGCGGTCGCGAGAAAATCATCCTGACCAATCGCATGCGCGAGCGGCTGGCAATGGCGGTGATGTACTACGTCGGCGACGAGTTTCGTAATGAACGACCGCACTGGCATGTCAATTCACTCGCACAACACCTCGGTGTGCCGGCCGACAGCCTGGCCGAGATCGTCAACCAGCTGGAGGCACGCAAGCTGCTCGTGGTGACCGAGGACGACATCCTGCTGCCGGGTAGCGATACCGAGTGCATTAAGCTGGTGGACATTTTCGATGCAGTACGCCGCAGTCAAAGAGACCAGTTACTGGTAAAGACGGCCAGCCTGCAACGTATCGATGTCGTCATCGAGGAATTAGAAAACCTGGTTGGCGAACACCTTTCGCAACGCAGCCTGCGTGATCTGATCGAGGCGCGTGGCAGCCAGGACAGCGAGGATGACGATGCCAAGGTGCGCGGGTTATTCCCCGCTACCGGGCAAAAGCGCTAATTACCTGCGACAGTCATTTGTTCGAGCATTATCGATCCACAGCGGACGCGGCCACGCACATCGACGTCATCGCCGACGGCGACGATATTGCGATACATTTCGCGCAAATTACTGGCAATCGTGATTTCGTGTACGGGATGCGATAACTGCCCGTTCTCGATCCAGAAGCCGGCGGCACCTCGCGAGTAATCGCCGGTTACGGCATTGACGCCCTGGCCCATCAGTTCAGTTACCAGCAGGCCCTGCGGCACTTTGCGGATTAACTCCATGAGGCCACCCTCGATCGACGCGGCCACGATCATGTTGTGCACGCCACCCGCGTTGGCGGTCGTCTCCAGGCCAAGCTTGCGCGCCGAGTAGCTGCCAAGGATGTAACCCTGGATGACGCCATCGATCACCAGTTCGCGATCGGCCGTGGCCACACCTTCGTTATCCATCGGTGCGCTGGCCATTGCCCGTGGCAGGTGGGGTCGCTCGGATACGCGCATGAATTCCGGAAACACCTGTTCACCGCTGGCGCCCAGCAGGAAACTCGACTGGCGATATTGCACCGTGCCACGCAGGGCTGACAGCGCATGACCAATCAGGCCTCGCGCGAGTTCAGGCGGAAACACGACCGGCACTTTCGATGTTTGCGCCTGGCGCGCACCGAGTCTGCGTACTGTACGTTCACCGGCACGACGACCAATCGCCTCCGGTGACATCATGGCATCGGCCGCGCGCGCACTGTCGTACCAGTAGTCGCGTTCCATGCCATTGTCGTCGCGGGCCACAACCGAACAGCTAATACTGTGGCCGGTACTGGGGTAACCACCGATAAAGCCGTGACTGTTGGCATACACCCGCATGCCCTGGTGGCTGGTGACCGACGCGCCATCCGAGTTGGTAATACGAGCATCGACGTCGCGCGCACTGTGTTCGCAGCGCATCGCGATTTCCACCGCTTCTTCGGGCGTTATGGCCCACGGATGAGACAACTCGAGATCGGGCAGCGATGTCGCCATGCGCTCTGCATCGGCCAGCCCGGCACACGGGTCTTCGGCCGTATAGCGCGCGATACTGACCGCCTTATCGACAGTCTGGCCTATAGCCTCGTCGGAGAAATCCGAACTGCTGGCCGAGCCCTTGCGCTTGTCGAAATAGACCGTCACCCCGATGCCACGATCATTGTGATATTCAATGGTTTCCACATCGCCCATGCGCACCGTGACGCTAAGCCCCGCATCCATGCTGACCGCAGCCTCGGCCTGGGTGGCCCCCCGCGCTTTGGCGAGTTCGACGACCCGGCCGACGATCTGCTCGAGGCGTTTTTCGTCGGCATCGAGAGTGGCAATTTCGCTGGTTTCGCTCAAGACAGTTGCCTGTAAGGTGAATGTGGCGGCATTCTACCGCAGTTATGAATGACAAAGCCGACCGCCCAAGCAAGACCCAGCTGAAACGAGAGATGCTTCGCCTGCAGGCCATGGGGGAGCAACTGATCGACCTGCCCGACAACGAGCTGGCAACGATTGGCATCCCGGAAAGGTTGCACGAGGCAATACGTGAGGCCCGACGCACCCGCAAGCGCGGCGCATTACACCGGCAGAAGCAATACATCGGCCGGGTCATGCGCGAGATCGATGCCAGCGCCATCGATGAATACCTGGCGCAACGTGAAGAGCGGGCCCGAGCCAACAACGCACGCTTTCACAAGGCTGAGCAATGGCGTGACCGGCTCATCGATGACGGTGACCCGGCCCTGGCCGAGCTGCTGGAGATTTGTCCGAACGCCGATCGCCAGCACCTGCGGCAACTGATCCGCCAGGCCCGCAGCGAGCGCCAGCGCGAGGTCGCCCCGGCTGCAGCGCGCAAGCTGTTCCGCTATGTCGCAGACCTGTTGGAATAGCGCATCGCCCCGTTGATACAATGAGCCGATGAAACCACTCGTCGGTATCATCATGGGTTCGACCTCCGACTGGGACACGATGCGGCTGGCCGCCGAGTCGCTGGACCGTCTCGGAGTGCCATACGAGACCCGCGTCGTCTCGGCGCATCGCACCCCTGATCTGTTGTTCGAATACTGCAGCGCTGCGCGTGAGCGTGGCCTGGAGGTCATTATTGCCGGAGCCGGCGGTGCGGCCCACCTGCCGGGCATGGCGGCGGCCAAGACCACCTTACCCGTCCTCGGTGTACCAGTGCAGTCGAAGACACTCAACGGTATTGACTCGTTGCTGTCGATTGCGCAAATGCCCAAGGGCATCCCGGTCGGTACGCTGGCCATTGGTGCCGCCGGCGCTGCCAATGCCGGTCTGCTGGCGGCGTCGATCCTGTCGGTCAAATACGACGAGTTTCGCGAAGCGCTCGATCGATTCCGCGACGAGCAAACCCGCACGGTGCTGGCCACCCCCGATCCTGCAAAAACGTGAGAATCGGGATCATCGGTGCCGGCCAGCTCGGTCGCATGCTGGCATTGGCCGGATACCCGCTGGGCTCGCGATTTCATTTTCTCGATCGCAGCGCCGAGGCACCCGGTGCCCAGGTGGGCGAAATCGTGCTCGGTGCCTTTGATGATCCGCAGCGGTTGGCAGAACTGGCACAACAGGTAGAGCTGATCACGTTCGACGTTGAAAATGTACCCGCCGACCTGCTTAACGAAATCGCCGCACAGCGGCCATTCCTGCCACCCGTCAATGCTCTGGCGACGGCGCAGGACAGGCTTGCTGAAAAACAGCTGTTCGATTCATTGGGAATCGCGACCCCGCAATGGCATGCCGTCGACAGTCTTGCAGAGCTGGAAACCGGTATCGGTGCAATCGGGCTGCCCGCCGTGCTCAAGACCCGTCGGCTTGGCTATGACGGTCGCGGGCAAATGGTCTTGCGTGAGCCGGCCGATATCCAAACCGCCTGGGAGAAACTCGGCAGCTGGCCATTGATACTCGAGCAATTCATGCCGTTTGAGCGCGAAGTCTCGATCATCGGCGCACGCAGCACCGGGGGCGAGACGGTCTACTACCCGCTCAGCGAAAACACCCACCAGGACGGCATCCTGCACTACTGCACGGCGCCCTATATCGATCAGGCGATGCAGGCAACTGCAGAGAGTTACCTGGCGCAGCTATTCGAGAAATTTGATTACGCCGGTGTCCTGACAATTGAGTTCTTTGTCGTCGATGGCCAGCTGGTAGCAAATGAAATTGCACCACGGGTGCACAACTCCGGTCACTGGACCATTGAAGGCGCGCGTACCAGTCAGTTCGAGAATCACATCAGGGCGATACGCGGGCTGCCGCTGGGTTCAACCACACCTATCGGTCACTCAGCCATGGTCAACTTTATCGGCCAGCTGCCGCCGCTGGAAACGGTGCTGGCAATACGCGGCGCCAAGTATCACGACTACGGCAAGAGCCCGCGACCGCTGCGCAAACTCGGTCATTGCACAATAACGACCAGCGATGCCGGTGATCGGGACAGCAGCCTGCAACGACTGCTGCAGCTCGTCCACGCCGGTAGCTAGCTGGTTCCGCCGACGGTAAGTCCATCGACCCGCAGCGTCGGCTGTCCGACACCGACCGGTACACTCTGGCCTTCCTTACCGCAGACACCGACGCCATGATCCAGTTCGAGATCGGTGCCCACCATGCTGACCCGTGTCAGTACATCGGGCCCGTTACCGATCAGCGTCGCGCCCTTCACCGGTGCGGTGAGTTCACCGTCTTCGATCAGGTAAGCCTCGCTGGCCGAGAACACGAATTTGCCTGAGGTGATATCGACCTGGCCGCCACCAAAGTTGGATGCATATAAGCCGTTCTTGACCGAGCGGATGATCTCGTCGGGGTCATGCGGACCTGCCAGCATATAAGTGTTGGTCATGCGTGGCATCGGCAGGTGCGCAAACGATTCGCGCCGCCCGTTGCCGGTCGGCTGCATTCCCATCAGTTGCGCGTTCATCTTGTCCTGCATGTAATTTTTCAGCACACCGTTCTCGATCAATGTCGTGCATTGGGTCGGCGTACCTTCGTCATCGATGTTAAGTGAGCCACGACGGCCTTCCATGGTGCCGTCATCGACCACCGTGCAAAACTCCGATGCTACTTTTTCGCCAATGCGACCGGAGAAAGCTGATGTGCCCTTGCGATTGAAATCGCCTTCCAGGCCATGACCGATGGCTTCATGCAACAACACACCGGGCCAGCCGGGGCCAAGCACGACCGTCATCGTGCCAGCCGGCGCTGCGATTGCTTCAAGGTTGAGTAAAGCCTGGCGCAACGCTTCTTCGGCGTATTCGATAACGGTGTCGTCCTCGAAGAACATGCCGTAACCAAAACGCCCGCCGCCACCGGCATAACCCTGTTCGCGGCGCCCGTCTTCCTCGACGATAACCGAGACATTAAACCGGACCAGCGGTCGCACATCACCTGCCAGGGTGCCATCACCGGAGGCGACCAGGATCACATCGTGCACGCCGGCAAGACTCACCATGACTTCGCGCACGCGTGGATCCATGGCACGAACTGCCGCATCGACTCGCTCGAGCAACTTGACCTTGCTCGCATCGTCAACAGACTCCAGCGGATCGATGGGTGCATACAACGCACGCCCCGGGGTCGTTTGCCATGCCTGCACGGCACCATCGGAACCACCACGCGCGATGGCCCGTGCTGCCTGTGAGGCCCGCGCCAGGGCTGGCAGGACAATTTCATCGGAATAAGCAAATCCGGTTTTCTCGCCGCTGATGGCGCGCACACCGACTCCCTGCTCGATACTGTGCGCCGCATCGCGCACGATGCTGTTTTCGAGTGACCATGACTCGTGACGCGAAACCTGGAAATACAGGTCAGCATTGTCGATATCATTGCCCATGATCGAGCCGAGCACTTTTTGTAGCTCGTTCTCGTCTATATCGGATGGTTCGAGTATCCGTTGCCGTGCCAGTGTCAGTGCCTGGTCGGGTGTGGCGTCAGTCATGCGTTTTCTTTACCTCGATAGCGCGGCGGTGCTCGAGCACCGGAAAAGTCTTGCGCAGTTGTCGTTGTGCTGCGAGATCAATATCGGCCACGATGACACCCTCACCCTGCTCGCGCATGGCCAGTATCGTGCCCCAGCCGTCGACGATCATCGTGCGACCGAAAGTCTCGCGACCGCCGTCGTGTTCTCCACCCTGACAGGCGGCGATAACCGCTGCCTGATTTTCGATTGCCCTGGTCCGTACCAGCGGCTCCCAGTGGGCCGCGCCTGTCGTTGCGGTAAATGCGGAACCCAGGGCAAATACTTCGGTGCCTGCCATGGTCATGGTACGAAATAGCTCGGGAAAACGCAGGTCGTAACAAATACTAAGGCCGATTTGCGTGCCCGCGCCAGCACAGACCACCGCGCTGTCGCCCGCTACGGTCGATTGCGATTCACGATAACTCGGACCACCCGCCGGCACGTCGACATCGAACAGGTGAATCTTGTCATAACGCGCCACCAGCCGGCCGTCTGGCGCGTACACCAGCATTGCAGAGTAGACCCGGTCATGTTCGGCGCTGGTGACCGGGACGGTGCCACCGATGAGCCACAAGCCGTTGTGGCGGGCCTGCTGTTGCAGCAAGGCCTGCATCGGCTGTTCCTGAGTCGGTTGCGACACTACGGTCTCGGCGTAAGGCAGCCGCTCGCGTTCGCTGCGCCCCATGAAGGCAAAATTCTCAGGTAACACCGCCAGTTGCGCACCGGAGGCGGCAGCCTCCGCCAGCATTTCGGTGACCGCGCGGAAATTGTCGTCCGGCACGGTACCCGACACCATCTGCACGGCCGCTACCCGCAATGTATCGATCAGGATGCCTCCTCGGTCCCGGTGGCAACGACGATACGCTCAATTTCCGGGTCATCCCAGGATCCGGTAATGCGATAGTTGATACGCGCCATGTTTTGCAGCGGTCGCTTGAACAACTCTGAGAAAATCAGCATGGCGGCGCCGCCGACGGGGCCCCCGGCTATAGCACCCGCTACCGGCAGTGCCGCACCGAAGTTGCCATAAACGACTGCGGTCTGGTCGTAGTCACGACTCGCCAGCCCGGTACGCCCGGCTATACCGACTTGCGCGGCAGGTCCCTCGAGGACGAGGTTGGAGGTGTACGCGTCGCCGGCGTCGAGAGTGAAATCGCCTTCGATATAGTCAAAACCGAAACCTTTGTCGAACACATCACGGAAATCGAGCGACATGCGACGCGGCAAGGCGGTAAAGCTAAGCAGTCCCAGCGCCCGTCCTGCGCCCGGATCGACGGAATCGATCTGGCCCGGGCCGACACTCAGTTCGACCACGCCGTTGAGATTCTCGCGAAACTGCCCGCCTGGCGGGCCGGGCCAGTTCAACGTGGCCGCGATCTGGACATCGGAGGCCTCGATGATCGGATCGAAGCCAAGCTTGTCGAGTGTCGTCTTGAGGTCCTGGCTTACCAGTGTGAACGCCATCTCGGTACGCTGGCCGGTTTGCGTCGCCTCCCACACACCATCACCGCGGACGCTGAAGCTGGCACTCTCGGTGGCGAAATCCTCTACCACGATACCGTCGCCATCACGCACCAGTGTCGCCTGCAAACGACCCAGTTGCATGTCGCCAAGACGAAAGTCATCGACCTGCAGTGTGAGCGCGGGAATATCGCGGGGGTCCCGGTCGTCCGGGGTTTCGCCACCTTGTTCATCTTCGCGGGTACCGATATACAACCGCTGCATGTTGGCGATAATCTCATCAGTATCCAGCGAGAAGGGTACGAACACCGCACCCGCAGCGATGTCACTGTCTACCTGGACCAGCCATTCGCGTTCGCTACGATCGACGAACAGGCGTGCGTCATTTAGCTGTTCACCAAAGGCCAGCACCTGTTCGGCGGTCACCTCCGCACTACGCAACAGGCGATCGTCCGCACCGTTGCTGTTGGCCCCGGTAAACACCTCGAGCATGCCACTGAGATCGAGCGTCGTCGTTGCCCCTGTTACGGTGACACCGGGTCCGGCCGGCAATTCGGCCAGTGCGGGCCCGAGCACGACCCCACCACGCTCGATCGACCAGCCCGCATCTCCGCGCAACCAGTTCAACCGCGCGGTGCCAACATCGGCATAGACGATATCGGTTTGGGCTGTTTCGGGTGGCAGCACAATATCGACCACAAGATCACGCGATTCCGTCCGACGTTTAGCCAACGGACTGGGCAAAGTAATGGCCATGCCTTCCAGCCGCGAAGCCACGCCGATGCTGAGCGGTCGACCGGTTTTGGGTTCGGGGACGATTACGGCGGCGGTGTATCCGGTCACCCCATTCAGGTACTGCCCCCAGCGAGGCGTCAGTCGTGCCAGCTCGCGACCCGCGACCGAACCCCGGACCGTGGCGACGGTGGCCTGGTAACGTTCATCACCGGCCTCCAGTTGCTCCGGACTGACATCGATCGATACCGGCGCCTGCAGAAAGCGGGCGTCGATGTTGCGCCCGGTAAATTCGCCGTTACGAAATTGCAGGCTCCCGGAAATGGCGTCGAGAGGTTCGTCCAACCCGGCCAACCGGGCGGTCCCGGCCTCGGACGATACAATTACCAATACGTCTGCCGGTCGATTGATCTTGCGACTAAGGGGAAGAACGAGGTCAAGCTGGGCCGAACCGTCACCACTGACTTCGAGGTCACGCACGAAACGACCGACATTTTCGCCTATCGGTGTGGCCAGCAGGAACGCATGCAGATTCTCCAGCAGGCCATCGGCAACGGTGTGCATCTCGAGCTCGGCGCGACGAAAATCCGCGATCCCGAGCTCACCCGACGACACCCGGTTACCGGCAATCTGCGCGCGACTGATGCCGGCGGAAAAACCGGCATTGCGAAACTCGACCGTGCCGTCCACCTCGGTGACCGCCGGCCAGCCCCTGGCATAAGCAATCTCAGCCTCGCGCACCTCGGCTACGGCGACAAATTCACCCTCACCGTCGTCGAACGGAAAGGCCTGTAAAGGTCCACGAAATTCTGCCGTCAGTGTCGGTACCTTGCCACTGGTCATCGATTCGCGCAGGTAGGAGACGGTTTGCCCGGGTAGTCGCGGCGCAGGCAGGAAGCGCTTGATAGCGGCAAAGCTCAGGTCATTGAACTCACTGTTCAGGTCGAGATAGGGCGAGCCTTCATCAGGCAATGCCAGCTCGAAACTGGTGGCGGAATCGAAATCCGCATGCTCCATATCGATATTGTCGCTGACTATGCGCCAGCCGCCGGGACTGCGGCGCCAGACGATGGCCCCGCTGACACGCCGTGACTGTAGTGCCGTGTCGAAAATTTCCGGCGCGTCAATGCGAACCGGTCGTGGTTTGAGTTGGAGATTGCCACCGCTGCCGTTCAGCCGCATTTCGCCAGCGAGATTGGTAATGCCAGGCAGCGATTCGACGGGGTTAAATCCGAGTTTGTCGAACTGACCTCGTAACGAGAACGATGCCGTTTCGTCTTTAGCTTCGCGCGAGCGGATAGACAGGTCTTCAACTACACCGCGCGGCGCCAGCGTGGTCAGCCGTTGCCGCCACTCCTCGTCGGGCACCCAATCGAGCAACGGCGCGAAGTCCTCGAGTCGCAGGTAGTTGAGATCGGCATAAAAGAGCCGACTGCCACTGTCGTCCTCGACCTGCTCGACGCTAAAAGACGTCACCGGCCATTCGCTGCCGGCCGAACTGACCTGTACATCACGACCGTTGGCCTGCCAGCCACCCGCCAGCCGATCGAATTCGAACCTGCCACTGAGCTGTTCAAGTTCGCGCAGCGGCGTGTCGTCGCGGTTGAACTCGAGATCGCTAAGATCGGTTTGCAGGCTGATTTGCTGGATGCGGTTGCCACGCGCGCCAAACCACAGCACGACATCGCCGCGACCGGCACCGGGGACTACCCGGCCAGCCGGCATCAGCGCACGCCAGCCAAACAGCTCTATATCGTCGACGCGGCTGTAGAGTTGCCAGTCGAGCTCGGCAAAGTTCTTGAGTTCACCGTCGGCCTGTAACGACAGTTCAGCCCTGCGGCCCAGCCCGGCGGGTAACTGCATGACGCTGTCGATAGCCAGGGTTTTGGCACGTAGCTCAACATCGAGCTCGACATCGTCAAAAACCCAGGGACCAGCATCGTTGATCTCGTCACGGAAAATGACCTGGGCTTCGCGCAGACCCAGCGACAAACGCGGCAACTTTTGTTCATTGCGGCCGTCGAGCAGTCGGCCACCGATCAGCCAGCGATTGTCGGCATCGCGGGTCAGTTGCAGTTGCAGACCGTCGAGCTGGACCTGCCCGGCGCGGACTTCACCCCGCAGCAGGGCGCCGAGGTCGATAATGATGCTGCCTTCATCAGCACTGAGCAGCGTCTCACTGCCATCGGCGGTCAACAGGCGGGCATCGGTAAAGCGCAGCTCGGGGCCGCGCCAGCGCCAGCGTGCACTGATTTCGCCTATCCTGACAGGTGTGCCGGCAGCGTCACTGGCAAATGCCTCGATACGCTCGTGATGCTGCGGGATCATCGGCACGATCAGCCGGAACAAACCTATTGCGATGGCGAGGAGAATCACGACCACCGAGAAGGTCGCAGCAGCCCATTTCCACAGCAGTCGTAGCATTAGTTCATTTGACCACGCCTGGCCGGCAGCGTGCGGCCATGACACTCACATTAACACCACATCATATTGCTCGGGACTGTACAGGGTCTCGGCCTGCAAGCGGATTGGCCGGCCGGTGAAGATTTCCAGCTCCGCGACGACGTCAGATTCCTCGTCCACCAACAGTTCGATAACGTCGAGATGCGCCAGGACCATCATTTCCTGACAATCGAACTGCCGTGATTGGCGCATAACTTCGCGATAAATCTCGTAACAGACTGTTTCTGGCGTCTTCACCGTAGCCCGGCCCTCGCAGGTCGGGCATGGCTGGCACAGCACGTGCTCCAGACTCTCGCGGGTGCGCTTGCGCGTCATTTCGACCAGGCCCAGGGCCGAGACCTCGCTGATCTGAGTCCGCGCATGGTCCTGGGCGAGGTTCTTGTCCAGCGCCTGGATTACCTGGAAGCGATGCTCGGCTTCGGTCATGTCGATGAAGTCGATAATGATGATGCCACCGAGATTGCGCAGCCTCAGTTGGCGCGCAATGGCCTGTGCCGCCTCGAGATTGGTACGAAAAATGGTCTCTTCGAGATTGCGATGACCAACGTAGCCACCGGTGTTGACGTCAATCGTCGTCATCGCTTCGGTCTGGTCAATGATCAGGTAGCCGCCCGACTTCAGTTGCACCTTGCGATCGAGGGCCTTCTGGATTTCGTCATCGATACCGTAAAGATCAAAAATCGGGCGATTGGCCGAGTACAACTCGATGATGCCCGACAACTCCGGGATGAACGTTCCGGCGAATTGTTTCATCTGCTGCATCGACTGTTCGTTATCGACCCGGATACGCTCCATGTCGGCGCCAAGCAGGTCACGCAGCAGTCGCGTCTCCAGCGGCAGGTCTCCATAGACCAGCGCACCCGGTCGTGAAGTTGCCGCCTGTTGTTTGACGACTTTCCACAGCTTGTGCAGGTACAACATGTCCGCCCGCAAGGCTTCGGCCGTTGCGCCTTCCGCAGCGGTACGAACAATGAATCCACCAGCCTCTTCAGTACTGGAAAAAACCTCGGCGAACTCGCGCAGACGCAGGCGCTCGTTTTCATCCTCGATACGGGTCGAGACACCGACACCGGCACCCTTGGGCATGTACACGAGGTAACGCGACGGCAGCGTGATATAGGTGGTCAGCCGCGCGCCCTTGGTGCCCATAGGATCTTTGAGCACCTGTACCAGTATTTCTGAGCCTTCGCGCAACAACTCGGCAATATCGCCAGCCGCAACGGTCTCGTAGTCGTCCTCATCGACCGGCGCCGGTCGTGCAATATCCGATGCGTGCAGGAACGCGGTACGTTCACGACCAATATCGATGAAGGCCGCCTGCATCCCGGGCAACACCCGCGAGACTTTGCCCTTGTAAATATTGCCTACCAACCCGCGGCGAGAGGCGCGCTCGATAAACACTTCCTGCAGGACACCGTTTTCGAGCAATGACGCGCGGACCTCGCGCGGCGTGACATTGATGAGCAACTCTTCACGCATCGTCATGGTCCCAGCACCGGCACGCCGGCCTCGCGCAACAACTGGGCTGTTTCGAACAACGGCAGCCCCATGACACCGGAATATGATCCGGCGATGTGTTCGATGAAAACCGCCGCACGCCCCTGGATTGCGTAACCGCCGGCCTTGTCTGACGGCTCGCCGGTATCCCAGTACGCAGCACGTTCAGCCGGGGCGATCTTGCGAAATCGCACCTCGGTCGTATTCAGCATCAGGCGCTCGCCGCCACTGGTGCGGGTAGCCACTGCTGTCATGACCTGGTGACTCCGACCCGACAAGCGGCCGAGCATGTCCAGGCCGTGTTCACGGTCACGGGGTTTCCCCAACGGGCAATCGTCAATGACAACGACGGTGTCCGCCGCCAGGATTGGCACGTGATTGCCTAGCTCGTTCTCAGCAGCGACCGCCTTCTCGCGTGCCATGCGACGGACGTAATCGGACGGCCGCTCATCGTCAGCCGGGGTCTCGTCGATGTCGACCGGGTGCACGCGGCACTCGACACCGAGCTGAGCGAGCAACTCCAGACGTCGCGGAGAACCTGAAGCAAGCTGTATAAACGATTGATTCATAACGAACCGTTAAGTGTCGCTGATTCAGCCTACCCTCACAAGTGCCCACGTCCCGATCCCATCACCCACCATGGCGGCGCAGCCGCGTAGGAGGGACTTCAGCCCCGACCCCCGCAGCCACCCAACCCCAACCCCGGCGCAATCTCCCCCAACCGCTCCCTCCCCCGTAGGAGCGGCTTCAGCCGCGATAATCGAAGTCCATCAACCCCAACCTCGCAACAATCTCTCCAGCCGCACCCTCCCCCGAAGCCAACCCACCCACCCCCACGAGGTCTGTCCCGTTACTGGCTGCCCCCTGTTCGAAGCGTCGTGGACGGCAAGCGAAGCAGGACGCCCGAGCAAGCCGTCCCCGATCCGCTCAGGCCATGGA
>JABDKV010000058.1 GCA_013002045.1 Gammaproteobacteria bacterium | reverse complement strand
CTGCTCTCGTAGGAGCGGCTTTCAGCCGCGATAACCAGGAATTTCAACGGTTTAATGGTGGGCCGTGTAGGATTCGAACCTACGACCATCGGATTAAAAGTCCGGTGCTCTACCAACTGAGCTAACGGCCCACTGACGCCAGCGAACGCGCATGATACCGCAGCGCGCTAGCGGTTCAAGTATCTGTGACGTAGCGGGTCGGATCGTCAATGCCGGCCTCGGCGAATCCCTGCCGGCGCAGCCGACACGAGTCACACCGCCCACAGGCGGCACCACTGGCATCGGCCTGGTAACAGGACACAGTCTGGCGATAATCCACACCCAGTTCGATACCGGTGCGGATAATCTCAGCCTTGGTCATCTCGATCAGCGGCGCGTGGATCTCGACTGGCTGGCCCTCCACGCCCGCGCGAGTTGCAACCGCTGCCAGTCTTTCGAATGCCTCGATGAACACCGGACGACAATCGGGGTAACCGGAATAATCGACCGCGTTAACACCGACAAAAATATGTCCGGCTTCGCTGACCTCGGCATAGCCCAGCGCCAGCGATAGCATTATCGTATTACGAGCTGGCACATAGGTGACCGGAATTCCGTCGCTTTCGATTTCCGGCACAGCAATGCTGTCGTCGGTCAGCGCAGAGCCGCCTATAGTCCCCAGGTCTACAGCGACGATACGGTGTTCGAGAGCACCGAGTGCCCGGGCAACATCGGCAGCGGCCTCAAGCTCGCAGTGATGCCGTTGCCCGTATGAAACACTCAACGCCAGGCAGTCAAGTCCACGATCACGGGCCAGCGCCAGCGTCGTCGCTGAATCAAGCCCGCCCGACAGTAAGATTACCGCTTTTCCACTGGTGGAATTCATTAGTGACCAGGCTCGTTGCCCCACAGGTATTTGTGCAACTGGACCTGGTACCGGACCGGCAGCCGATCCTCGAGTATCCAGCCTGCCAACTCGGCAGCATTGAGCTGGCCATGACTGGGTGAAAACAGCACAGCGCAAGGCAGGGTATGTGTGTTGACGAAATCGCGTGCCCACTCATAGTCATCACGATGACAGATAACGAACTTGACCTCATCGCGAGCACGCAGCAATTCGAGGTTATCGAGCAGGTTGCGCTCCACCTCCCCCGATCCTGGCGTCTTGATGTCCATGATGCGCATAACCCGTGCGTCAAGAGCACCGATATCGTAGGCACCGCTGGTCTCTATAGAGACCTGATAACCTGCGTCGCAAAGACGCTGCGCCAGACCGATACAGTTTTTCTGCGCCAGCGGCTCACCACCGGTAATACAGACATAACGGGTACCGTGGATCGCAACCCGATCGGCAATCTCGTCGAAATGCATCCACTCACCACCAAAGAACGCATAGGCGGTATCGCAGTACTGGCAACGCAACGGACAGCCGGTCAAACGCACAAAAACGGTTGGCAGGCCTACCCGGCTCGACTCACCCTGTAGCGAATGAAAAATCTCGGTGATTTTCAGCCGCTCACTGGCTGGCAGCTGCTCTTTGCGTACCGCACTCATGAGCGTCAGTCGTTCAGTTGCCTTCGCGACTCATGCGCTCCAGTCGCTGCCCCGCCAGTCGTGCGGCAGTCGATCCACCGTGTTCGCCGATCACCCGTTCCAGTGCGTCGCGGGCCCTGGTGTAGTCCTTCAGCTCGTAATGGGTATAGCCAATCTTGAGCCAGGCATCGGGGATCTTGCGTGATTCGGGGTACAACTCGACGACGCGCTGGAACTCCGTCAGCGCGCGCTGGAATTCGCGCTCTACATAAAGCGCTTCCGCCAGCCAGTACTGGGCATTGTCCAGCAAGGTACTTTCTGGATAGGTCGTCACGAAAGCCGCGAACGCATCGCTGGCCTCGTCGTAACGCCCTTGCTCGAGCAAGCCAAAAGCGGCCTTGTAGGCATCGCGATCAGTGACGGTGGTGCCGTCATCGCCCTCTTCCCCGGGCAGCACTTCTTCGCCCGGTAATGTGACCGCGACCGCGCCACCTTCGAGATTGTTCAGCCGGGTGTCGATATCGACATACAGGTCGCGCTGACGCTTGCGGGCGTTCTCGCTTTCGAACTGCACGGTCTCGACCTGGTTTCGCAACTCGGCCATCTCACCACGCAATTGCTGCAACTCGTTGGCCAGCGAAACCAGACTCTGATTGTCGAGTATGCGCTCGACGCGCATGAGCCGACTCTCGAGTTGATTGAGTTTGATGATGACGGGATCTTCCTCAGGCGGCACGGTCGAACAGGCCGCCAGGGCACTCACCATCGCGATCATCAATAATGCCTTCCTCATGGTATTGGTCACCGGTAAACGATCTCTGCGCGACGGTTGCGAGCCCAGGCCTGCTCGTTGTGCCCCGGAGCCGCGGGCCGTTCCTCGCCATAGCTAATAGTCTGGATCTGGCTGGCACTAACACCCTGCAGCATCAACACACGACGCACGGCCTGTGCGCGGCGTTCACCCAGACCAATGTTGTATTCACGTGATCCGCGTTCGTCACAATGACCTTCAATCACGATGCGCTGGCTGCGGTCATCGGCCAGGTTACTGGCATGTGCGGCGAGGACATCCATGTAATCGGGTTTGATCTCGAACTCGTCGTAATCGAAATAAAGGGTACGGGTCGCCAGCAGTTTTTGCAGTTCCATTTGCCGCCGTTGCTCGGCAGTCAGCTCGGGCTGCGACGGGGTCGGCCGTATCGGGGTTGTCTCACTCGTTGTCGGCGGTTCGACTACGGTGCCACTATCGTCATCGGTGGTCGCTTTACGACCGCCACAAGCAGCAATTGCCAGCATGCACACCAACAGGGCTGCCGTCGAAAGTTGTTTCATGTTCGTCCTCACTTCAATAAAAATCCTGTCAGGGGGTCAGAAATGGCGACCAGACCGGCTCGCGCACATCACCTGCCTGCGATACCAGCCGCTGGTGGATCCGCCCGTCGGTCGAGACCGCGGCCAGCACACCGGCGCCCTGATCCTCGGTAGCATAAATGATCATGCTGCCATTTGGTGCAAAACTTGGGCTTTCGTCCAGGCGCCCCTCCGTCAGCACCTGGGTCGCTCCACTACGCAGATCGACCAGGGCAATACGATAACGGCCCCGATCGTTGTGCACGACGGCAAGCTTGGACTGGTTTGGCGCCAGTCTTGGCCGCGCATTGTAGTTACCTTCGAAGGTCACCCGTTGCGGCGTGCCGCCACTGGCAGCGACCCGGTAAACCTGCGGCCCACCGGCGCGGTCAGAGGTAAAGTAGACCTCGTCGCCACTCTCGGACCAGGCAGGTTCAGTATCGATAGCGGGGTGATTGGTCAGCCGCTGCGTCTCACCGCTGTCGAGCGTAGTGATGTGCACATCGACATTCCCCCAGTTGTCCGACAACGCCAGCGCCAATCGACGCCCGTCGGGTGACCACGCTGGCGCGCCGTTGACACCGGGTCGCGCAGAAATCTCGCGCCGGTTGCCACTGGCCAGCTCCTGTACGTAAACCGATGATCCGTACTCACTGAAGGCGACGTACGCAAGCTGAGTGCTATCGGGCGACCACGAGGGCGACATCAACGGTTCGGTGGAGCGCACCACGACCTGTTGGTTGGCACCGTCGGCATCGGCAACGATTAACTCGTAGCGACCGTCGTCGACACTGACATAGGCAATGCGGGTCGAGAATGCACCCCGTTCTCCGGTCAACGCTTCATAGACGAGATCACTGATACGGTGGGCGGTGGCACGAAAACCCTGGCGATCTGTCGGCAGTGTATAAGCCAGCATCTGTGAACCACGGACGGCATCGAATAGCTGGAAATCGACGGCATAGCCACCCGCCGCCACCGGCTTGAGCGTCCCAATGACAACGATTTCGGCCCCAAGCAGACGCCAGTCGGAGAAGTCCACGGCAGCGGCCGATGTTGGTCTCGACACCATGTCAGCCCGATCCATCGGCGCAAAGCGCCCGCTACGCGCAAGATCATTAGCAACGACTTCGGCAAAATCGAACGGCGTCGCGTCGGCGCCCGTCCAGCCGAACGGGACGACCGCAACGGGGATAGCATTGGTCACACCCTCGCGTATAACCACGGTCAACTCGGCGCGTACGGGCGCCGACCAGGCACTACACAGCAACAGTGCGAATACAAAAATTCTAGCTGTCTGGCTCAAAAAACACTCTCACTTTTCTTTCGAACAAACGGGGGTCAGCGGGGGGTGGCAACGGTGACGCCTTGTAAACCGCAGCTTCGATTGAACGACGTACCGCAGCATCGCCGTTGCAGCTAATGATATCGACGCCGGTTACCTCGCCTCCGGGGATCTGGGTGACGATCAGCTCACAACGCAATCCGGCACCCACGCCGGGGGGCTGGATCCAGTTGCGCACGATGCGTTGCTTGATCAGGGCTATGTACTCATCCAGCAGGCCGGCCTCTTCGGCTTCGAGTCGTGCTGTTTCTTCGGCAAGCGCGCGACGTAATTGTTCCTCAAGTTCAGCTTTCTTTGCAGCCTCGCGCTGGCGCTGGACGGCAGCCAGTCGCTGCCGCTCGACTTCAACCTGGCGTTTGCGTTCGGCTTCGGCCTGTTTTTGTCGTTCGGCCTCGGCCTCGCGTTCCCGTCGCTGCTGCTCTTCACGAGCCTGGCGTTCCTGCTCGGCTTGTTTTTCGCGTGCCTGCGCCTGCCGTTGTTGTTCTGCCGCATCTGCCGCTGCCTGCTCCGCCCGCTGCTGCTCCAGTCGTGCCTGTTGCGCGCGCTCCTCGTCCAGTCGGGTCTGCGCGGCACGTTCGGCTTCGAGGCGTTGCTGACGTGTCGCTTCGGCCTGGCGTTGCGCTTCGGCCCGCTCACGCTCTGCCTGGCGCTCCCGTTCCCGTTGGAGACGTGCCTGGCGCTCGCGGGCAGCATTGTCCGGCGTCACCGGTGACAGTGCCGCCAGCAGCGTAGCCTCATCAATGACGGTCGCCTGAATAGCCAGGGGCGGCACGGCAATCGCCTGGCGCGATTGCTGCCAACTGAAACTGATCGTCAGCAATGCCAGCAAGCCCGCATGCAGCAGGATCGACCACGAGTAGGCTGACCACGATCCACGCATCCGCCCGTCACTCCACCGGCTCCGGCGGTTCCGTAACGAAACCGACCTTGCGCGCACCAGCCGCCTGCAACAGGACCATGCCCGCGACCACCTTGCCGTAAGGCACAGCATTGTCCGCCCGCACCAGCATCGGTGTTGCCGGGTTACGCCGCATCACTGCACGTGCCCGGGCAACGATTTGCTGATCATCGACTGGCTTATCCTCGTCATCGCCGATATTGAGGTACATGTCACCGTTGACGGTCACTGTCAGGATCAGCGGCTCGGTCTCGCGTAACAGCTCCGCATCGAGCGGTTCCGCCGCGGCGTCGGGCAAATCGACCTCGATACCCTGGGTCAGCAATGGCGCAGTAATCATGAATATGATCAGTAGCACCAGCATGACGTCTATATACGGTACGACGTTGATCTCACCCATCAGTCTGCGTCCGCTGCGGGCCATCTTCAGCTCCGCGCGTGCCGCGACAGGATGGCCGAGAATTCTTCGGTGAACGTATCAAACCGGCTCTCGAGGCGATCGACCTGGTCGGCATAGCGATTATAAAAAATAACGGCGGGTATGGCGGCGAATAAGCCCATGGCCGTCGCAATAAGCGCTTCGGCAATCCCGGGCGCGACCATCGACAAGGTCGCGTGCTGCACGTTACCCAGCGATCTAAACGCGTTCATGATGCCCCAGACTGTGCCGAACAGACCGACATAGGGGCTGGTCGAGCCTACCGTGGCCAGTGTTGCCAGGCTGCGCTCGAGATTATCTATCTGTTTCATTTGTGAGACCCGCATGGCGCGACGCGCACCCTCGAGTTTTTCGCCTGGCGAAACGGTCGGCTGCTCATTGAGTCGCTGAAACTCGCGAAATCCGGTCGCGAAAATACTCTCCATCGCCTGCGGGTCGCGATCACGCGTGGCAATGGTTCGATAAATCGCTGCCAGGTCACCCCCGGACCAGAATTGCGACTCGAACTGGTCCGAGGTGGCACGCGCGATTCGCAGCGTGCGGCGTTTCTGGAAAATGATGGCCCACGATGCGACCGATGCAATCAACAGCGACACCATGACGAGTTGCACGACGACACTGGCATCGAGTATCAGCTGGACAAACGACAGATCGGTATTCATGCGTCGGGGTTCCTGGAGATTACCGCGGGTAGCGGTCGGGGTTTAAAGGTCTGGTGATCGACTGCGGCCGCACGTACTTCCGCGTCACACAGTAGTTCGCCGTTGCGCAACACCTGCTGTTCAAAAGTCAGGCTGCTGCGCCTGCGCTCGCCAATCTGAACGGTTACATCCAGTTGCTCGTTGAAGCGCGCTGGCTTGCGATAGCGGATATTGCACGATACGACAACGAAGATGATGCCCAGTTCAGTACGCAGCTGATCCTGTTCGATGCCAATGGATCGCAACCACTCGGTACGGGCGCGTTCGAGGAAGCGCAGGTAGTTGGCGTAGAACACCACGCCACCGGCATCGGTATCCTCGTAGTAAACGCGGACAGGCCAGCGAAATATGTCCATCGGCTCAGTCTTCGTCGAACAGCGGCATACTGGCCACGGTTTGTGCCGGTGCCTGCAGACCAAAATGACGATAGGCGGTGGCCGTAGCCATGCGACCGCGAGCGGTACGCATGATAAAACCCTGCTGGATCAGGTATGGCTCAACCACATCTTCGAGCGTGCCACGTTCCTCGCCTATTGCGGCCGCTAGACTGTCCACTCCGACCGGCCCGCCATCGAATTTCTCGATTATCGTTAGCAACAGCCTGCGATCCATCGGGTCAAAGCCGACCTTGTCGACATCGAGCATGTCGAGCGCGCCCTGCGCCACCGAAGCCGTTACCCGCCCATCGGCCTCGACTTCGGCGAAGTCGCGCACCCGGCGTAGCAGGCGGTTGGCGATACGGGGTGTCCCGCGCGACCGGCGCGCGATCTCGACGGCGCCCTGCTCATCGATATCGAGATTCAGAATCCGCGCTGAGCGAGTCACGATACTGGCCAGCTCAGGGGCGCTGTAAAACTCCAGTCGTTGCACGATGCCGAACCGATCACGCAACGGCGAAGTCAGCAGGCCTGCCCTGGTGGTGGCGCCGACCAGTGTGAAGGGCGGCAGGTCGAGCTTGATCGAGCGCGCCCCGGGGCCCTCACCAATCATGATATCGAGTTGGTAGTCCTCCATCGCCGGATACAGCACTTCTTCGACGACCGGGCTCAAGCGGTGAATCTCGTCTACAAACAGCACATCACGCGGCTCGAGATTGGTCAGCAGCGCCGCCAGGTCCCCCGCCTTCTCCAGCACCGGCCCTGAAGTCTGGCGCAGATTCGATCCGAGTTCGTTGGACACGATATGCGCCAATGTCGTCTTGCCCAGCCCCGGTGGGCCGAAAATCAGCACATGATCGAGTGCATCGCCACGTTGCGCCGCCGCCTTGACGAATATGCGCATTTGTTTCTTGACCGCAGACTGCCCGACAAAATCATCGAGTGTGCGTGGTCGTATCGCCCGGTCGACGGCATCGTCGTCGTCACTGGCGCTGGCCGAGATCAGCCTGTCGTGTTCGAGACTCATCCCTTCTCCGCCTGTCGCTGCAACGCCGTGCGTATGATCTCTTCGGTGGTCTGACCGGCAGTCTCGATATCTCGCAGCATCTTGGTCACCTCGGTCGAACGATACCCCAGGGCCACCAGCGCGCTGAAGGCCTCATTCTC
Organism: Gammaproteobacteria bacterium; assembly: GCA_013002045.1. Lineage (GTDB taxonomy): Bacteria > Pseudomonadota > Gammaproteobacteria > Steroidobacterales > JABDKV01 > JABDKV01. The sequence goes on along the minus strand of JABDKV010000058.1, from coordinate 33,670 downwards.
GGCACCGCCACCGCTGTCATCGCCAACGCCGACACCGGTCGTACCGAGGCCATCGACACGATCACCCATCTCGACCACGAGCCGATCAGCGGTCTTCTTGCCGACACCAGGCACCTTGACCAGCAAGGCGGTATCGCCGCGTTCGATGCAGGCGACAAACTCATTGACACTCATGCCCGACAATATCGATAGCGCCATACGACCACCAACCCCCGATATACGGATCAGCGAACGAAACAGGTCGCGTTCTGACAGTGTGCCGAAACCATAGAGCTCACGCGCATCTTCGCGAGTGATCAGGTGGGTATAGAGAAACAGGCTGTCACCGACACCGGGCAGGTCATAGAAGGTCGACATCGGGGCTTGTAATTCATAGCCAACGCCACCGACTTCGACAATCAGGCTCGGTGGTTGCCGCAGGATGAGCTTGCCACGCAACGATCCGATCATGGTGCCGCCTGCAGCATGGCACGGGTACGACGTGAATGGGCATGACAGACCGCAATGGCCAGTGCATCAGCCGCGTCGCTTTGCAATTGACCATCCAACGACAGCAGTCGTTGCACCATGTGCTGAACCTGCGACTTCTCGGCGGCACCATAACCGGCAATCGCCTGTTTGACCTGGCGCGGGCTGTATTCTGACAGCACCGGCCGAAAACCGATTGCATCGGCGAACACCGCGCATATGGCTGCGGCACGCGCGTGCCCGAGTTTCAATGCGCTATCGGCGTTGCGATGCATGAATACACGTTCGAGACAGATCTCCGCCGGTTCATGCAACGCGATCAGCTCTGCGACCCGGGCGTAGATTTCTTCGAGCCGTGCGTTGAACTCGTTACCGCCGGTACGGATGCAACCACTGTCGACATAGCGCAGGCGGTCACCCGCTATATCAATGACACCAAATCCGGTAATTCGCGATCCCGGATCGATTCCCAGTATGCGGACTGTGGTCACGCCGATTCGGACAACTGCGCGAGGATCTCATCCGGGATCTCGGCATTCGAATAAACCTGTTGTACGTCATCGAGATCCTCGAGCAGCTCGAGCAGGTTCATCATGGTCCCGGCATCCTTGTCGCCGAGTTCGGTCTGGGTGGAGGCCACCATGGTGACCTCGGCATCATCCGGTTTGTGCCCGGCTGCAATCATTGCATCGCGTACTGACTCGAAGTCACCCGGGTCGGTATGCACATCGATCGAATGATCGTCGTTGACGACAACGTCTTCGGCACCGGCCTCGAGTGCGGCTTCCATGATGGCGTCTTCATCGCTACCGCTGGGGAAACTGAGCAGACCGACATGGTTGAACAGGTAGGCAACCGAACCATCGGCCCCGAGATTGCCCCCATGCTTACTGAATGCATGCCGCACCTCGGCTACGGTGCGATTGCGGTTGTCGGTCAGGCAATCGACCATGACCGCGACACCACTGGGACCATAGCCTTCGTAGCGAACTTCTTCGTAATTGGCATCGTCGAGTTCACCGGCGCCACGCTTGATTGCACGATCGATGTTGTCCTTGGGCATGCTCTGTGCCTTGGCTTTGTCGACCGCCAGTCGCAAGCGCGGATTGGACGCGATATCGGAACCGCCCATTTTTGCTGCAACCGTGATTTCGCGAATGAGCTTAGTGAACAGCTTGCCGCGTTTTTTGTCCTGGGCACCTTTGCGGTGCTGGATGTTCGCCCATTTACTGTGGCCCGCCACGTTTCAAAACTCCAGTCTCAGGCCGATATGCAGGCCGTTATCCATATTCACTTCTATGTCGTCGAACCCGGCCTTGAGGTAACGGGCACCGACGTAGATATCCGCATCGCGCAGGATGCTGTAAGTCAGTCGCAACTCAATCTCGACCAGGTCTTCCGCGTCGCCAAATGCCAGCACGTCGGGCGCGTAATACCCATGGCCAGCAAAACCGATACGGTCGTATTCAGCCAGCTTCATGCGGAAAAAACCGCCAACGCCGAGTAAAGCGCCGCGCTGGTCAGCATCGAATCCCGGGATCACCGGCAGGTCAGGTTCGACGAGATATACCCGCCCCCCGATACCGGCCGTTATCGATTGAGTTCCGCCACCCGCTTCCCCGATTCGCCCCAGCGACAACGACAGCAGCTCACCCCGTTGCTGGTGATGCAGCCAGCCGAGATCGAACTCCAGCTGGCCATCAGCAAGCAATGACGCATAGGTCAGTCGCGCAGCATCGTCGTTGAGATTGAGATCGAGAGCGGTAGCGAGAGCGGGGCCGCACATGACACTACCTGCCATGATCGCAAGTGCCCGCCAGACGTGGCTTTTATTCATGCACGCGTCCTGAATGGTCTCTCCACCGTTTAAACACTGTACCGGGCCGCACCGCCTTCACCGCGGCAGGCCCACCTGTTAAAGACGGTATGATAACGGTTTTTCTCACCGCGCACACGAGTCAATATCACCGGAAATAACGCATTGAGCGCCACCGAAGATCAGCCCATACCAGCCCCTCTGAACACTGCCGCAGCACTGGCTGAGCAATGCGTACGCCCGGGAAATGACGCTGATGCCGCTATCCTGGCGCGGGCCACCGCCATCGTCTCGATTGTGGAGGAACTCGGTGGCGATCCCACGCTGCGCGCCGCAGCGATGCTATATCCATTCATCGAGAGTGGTCTGCTCAGCAAGCGCCAGCTACAACGCAAGCTGCCCGACGACGTCGCCCGCCTGGCCCGGGAACTGGTTCGGCTCGGTGGATTCACATTCCCGGAGAACTGGGATGTCAGTGCCGGTCTCGACGAACAGCAGGGCGAAACCCTGCGCAAAATGCTGTTGTCCATCGTCGAGGACGTCAGGCTGGTACTGGTATTGCTGGCCAACCAGCTGCATCGACTGCGTCAGGCGAAATCGGCCAGCGACGAGCAACGCCGCCGTATCGCACTGGAGACTAGCGAGATCTATGCACCACTGGCGAACAAGCTCGGTGTGTGGCAGCTCAAGTGGGAAATGGAGGATCTTTCTTTCCGTTTCCTCGAACCCGACACCTACAAGAAGATTGCAAAACTGCTGGCTGAAAAGCGCGTCAGCCGCGAAGCCTATATCAGCACCGTGCTCGGAGAACTCGAAGCCGAAGTCAGCAAGCTCGGCATTAAGGCAGACATCCAGGGCCGACCGAAACACATCTACAGCATCTACAAGAAGATGCAGCGCAAGGGTGTGGGCTTTGAGCATATCTTCGATGTGCGGGCGGTACGGGTGTTAGTCGAAAGCGTGGCCGACTGCTATGCGGTCCTCGGCGCGGTGCATGGTCGCTGGCCCTATATCCCGGGCGAGTTTGACGACTATATCGCCACTCCCAAAGGCAACTTTTATCGTTCGCTGCACACCGCCGTTATTGGCCCCGGCAACAAGACTCTGGAGATCCAGATCCGCACGCACGAGATGCATGCGCATGCCGAACTCGGCGTCGCGGCGCACTGGAAGTACAAGGAAGGCGGTGGCAGTGATGCTGCTTTTGAACGCAAGATCCGCTGGGTCCGCAGCCTGCTCGACCCGACTGAAGCTGACAGCGACGACGACTTTATCGAACGCTTCCGTGCCGACCTGTTCGAAGATCGTGTTTACGTATTGACCCCGCAAGGCGATATCCTCGATCTGCCGTATGGCTCGACACCATTGGATTTTGCCTATCACGTGCATACCGAACTCGGTCATCGCTGTCGCGGCGCGCGCGTAGATGGTCGAATCGTACCGCTGACTCACAAGCTCACCAATGGCGTGCAGGTCGAAGTCATTACCGCCAAGAGCGGTGAACCGAGTCGCGACTGGCTCATTCCGCAACTCGGCTACCTGGCCTCGACCCGGGCACGATCCAAGGTACGTACCTGGTTCCGGCGCCAGGACCAGCAGCAGAATCGCGACCAGGGCCAGCACCTGCTGGAACGTGAGCTGTCACGGCTCGGTCTTGGCAATCTCGATCATGGGGAGTTGTCACAGGAGTTCAGCCTCAGCGGCCCGACCGATCTGTACATCGCGGTCGGTGCCGGCGATATCACGGTTGCCGATATTGCCAAGCGGCTACAACAACGGCTGACGCCGGATGAGGAAGAGGTCGAAGGGCGTGAGTTACCGGTGCGCAAACCGACAACGGGCGGACCCGCCTCGATCGATGTCGAGGGCGTCGGCGGACTGATGACCACCTTCGCCAGGTGTTGCAAACCGGTGCCACCGGACGCGATTGCCGGCTATATAACGCTCGGGCGTGGTGTCACCATTCATCGTCAGCACTGCGCCAATTTCCTGCGTCTTGCCGATCGCTATCGCGAGCGCGTACTCGAGGTAAGCTGGGCCGGTGAGGAGCGCGCCGCCTACCCGGTCGACATCGCCGTCGAAGCCTACGACCGACGCAATCTCGTCAAGGACATCAGCTCGCTGTTGTCGGCCGAGAAAATTAATATCGTCGGCATGACCACGACCACCAACAAGCAGGACATGACCGCAACTTTCTCACTCACGGTCGAGATTCACAGTCTCGAAGAACTGAGCAAGTTGATGCTGCGGATCGGCAACCTGCCGAACATTATCTCGGTAACACGACGCTCGTGAACGTTACTTGTTGATAGCGTGAATCGCCATTTTGTCGACCGCCAACGCTGCCTCATGTATCGCTTCAGATAGTGTCGGGTGCGCATGGATGGTGCGTTGAATATCCTCGGCACTGGCTGAGAACTCCATCGCCAGCACGCATTCCTGGATCAGCTCACCGGCCAGCGGGCCGACGATATGCACACCCAGTATTTCGTCATCTGCCTGTGCCGCCAGCACCTTGGCTACACCTGTAGCCTGCTCCATCGCCTTGGCCCTGCCATTGGCGCCGAAGTTAAACGTGCCAACCTTGTAGCGCACCCCGGCTTTTTTCAGCTCCTCTTCGGTTTTACCCACCCACGCCACTTCCGGGGCGGTGTAGATAACCGAGGGAATGACGTTGTAATTAAGCTCTGCGACTTCTCCGGCGATCAGGTCGGCGACCATGATGCCCTCTTCCGAACCCTTGTGCGCCAGCATCGGTCCGCGGACACAATCCCCGATGGCCCAGACATTGCTCACACCGGTGCGACACTCGTCATCGACCTCTATAAAACCGCGTTGGTCGAGCTTCACACCGGTCCCGTCTGCCAGCAGACCATCGGTGTAGGGTCGACGGCCAACAGCGACAATGACCTTATCGACTTCGAGCTGGTGTTCGCCCTTTTTGTCCTGGTAGCTGAGTTTGACCTTGCCATCGCTGACTTTGCCGGCATTGACCCGCGCACCGAGCTTGAACTTCAGACCCTGCTTCTTGAACTGGCGCATCGCATCCTTGGCAATCTGCTGGTCGGCCAGCGCGAGAAAGTCATCCAGTGCTTCCAGCACTGTGACCTCGGCACCAAGCCGGCTCCAGACACTGCCCAGTTCCAGCCCGATCACACCCCCGCCGATGACGCCAAGCGTCGGTGGCACCGAATCGAACTCCAGCGCGCGCCATGAATCGACGATGTGCTTCTCATCGAAAGGAATATTCGGCAGCTCGATCGGCGTCGAACCCGAAGCCAGAACGATGTGTTCGGTTTCCAGTATTTCACTGTTGCCATCATCGGGTGTGTACTCGACCTTACCGGGGCCCAGCATCCGACCCTTACCGAACATACCCTGCACGCCATTGGCTTTGAATAGCGCCGTAATACCACCGGTAAACTGTTTGACGATGCCGGCACGACGCTTCTGCATCGTTCCCAGGTCCAGACCGACATCTCCGACCTTGATTCCATGTGTATCAAATTCATGGCGGGCACGCTCATAGAGTTCAGACGACTCCAGCAATGCCTTCGACGGTATACAACCGGCATTGAGACAGGTGCCACCGAACGCTTTCGAACCATCGTAGTTTTTCCACGAATCGATGCACGCCACTTTCTTGCCATGCTGGGCCGCGCGGATAGCAGCAACATAGCCAGCAGGGCCGGCACCAATGACGACCACGTCATACTTACTCATTTACGGGAATCCTCTTAGTTTTAAACCTGCAGCAGTAACCGGGCCGGGTCTTCCAGTGCTTCCTTGATCGTGACCAATGTCATAACTGCTTCACGGCCATCGATTATCCGGTGATCGTAGGTTAGCGCGATATACATCATTGGCCGCACCTTGACCTCGCCATCGACCACCATCGGTCGATCCTGGATCTTGTGCATACCGAGAATCGCACTCTGAGGCGGATTGATAATCGGCGTAGAAATCAGCGAGCCGAATACCCCACCGTTGGTAATCGTGAATGTTCCACCGGTCAGGTCGTCGAGTCCGATCGTACCTTCGCGTGCGCGGGTGGCATAGTCACGAATACCGTTTTCGATATCGGCAAAACTCATCTGGTCGGCATTACGCAACACCGGCACCATCAGGCCACGCTCGGTCGACACGGCAATCCCGATATCGAAGTAATCGTGGTAGAGAATGTCATTGTCATCGACCGAGGCATTGACCACCGGGAAACGTCGCAATGCTTCGATCGCGGCCTTGACGAAAAACGACATGAAGCCCAGCTTGGTGCCGTGTTTTTTCTCGAAATCGTCACGGTAAGACGCGCGCAGTTTCTTGACCTCAGTCAGGTCGACCTCGTTGAATGACGTCAGCATGGCCGCCGTCTGCTGCGCATCTACCAGGCGCTCGGCAATCCGCGACCGCAACCGCGTCATTGGCACACGTCGCTCGTTACGTTCGCCGCTGGCTGGCGCGGGCTGTGGTGCCGCTACAGGTGCCTGCTTCTTGCCACCACCATCGATATGCGACATGACATCGGATTTCGTCAGTCTGCCATCGCGACCTGAGCCGCTTATCTGCGCCGGATCCAGGTCGTGTTCCTCGACCAGTCGGCGCACCGAAGGCGATAACTTATGCGCTGATGCACCCGACCCAGCTGCCGCCGACGGTGCCGTTGCTGCCGGCGCAGGCGATGACTCAGACTCGCCTGATGGTGGTGGGCTTGCCGCCGGCGCTTCCCCTGCGGTGATCGTTGCCAGCAACTGGCCGCTGGTCACCGTGGCGCCGTCGTCCTCGTGGATGGCTTCGATGACACCGTCGGTCGGTGCCGGTACTTCCAGGACCACCTTGTCGGTTTCCAGGTCGACCAGGTTCTCATCACGTGCGACCGCGTCGCCGGGCTTCTTGTGCCAGGACACCAATGTGGCATCGGCGACCGATTCCGGTAACTGCGGGACCTTAACCTCGATACTCATGTGTAGACTCGCTTTCCTGCCCTACGATGAATCACTGACTGGCGGCGACAGTCGCGGGCTGGGCTTGTCCCAGCGCGGCAGCCACCAGTGCCTGTTGTTGTTCGACATGAACCTTGTAAAAACCGGCTGCCGGTGCCGCCGCGCTGTCACGACCGGCATAGATTAATTCCTGCTGGCTGGCTAACGGTTCCTGCAAACGGTGCCGTACCTGGTACCACGCACCCTGGTTTTGCGGCTCTTCCTGGCACCAGACGATATCCCGCGCATGCGGATAGTCTGCCAGTTGCGCCGCATAGTTTTCGATCGGGAACGGATACAGCTGCTCGATACGCACAATGGCGACGTCGTCGCGTTCGGCTTCGCGCCGGGCTTCGAGCAGGTCATAGAAGACCTTGCCGGAGCAAAACACGACCCGCCTTACTTTCTGCGGCGAAATATCATCGACCTCGCCGATAACGCTTTGGAAGCGCCCGCTGGTAATCGATGACAGTGGTGAGGTCGCCAGCTTGTGTCGCAGCAGGCTCTTTGGCGTCATGACAATCAACGGTCGACGCATACCACGCAGCATTTGCCGTCGCAGCATATGGAAGTTCTGTGCCGGAGTTGAAGGCACGCAAACCTGCATATTGTGCTCGGCACAAAGCTGCAGGAATCGTTCGAGTCGTGCTGACGAATGTTCCGGCCCCTGCCCTTCGTAACCATGCGGCAATAGCATGACCAGACCGCACAACCGGCCCCATTTTGCTTCGCCCGAACTGATGAACTGATCTATGACTACCTGCGCGCCGTTGACGAAGTCGCCAAACTGCGCCTCCCAGATCACCAGCGTTTCCGGGTCGGTGGTGGCATAGCCATATTCGAATCCGACCACGGCCTCTTCTGACAGGAACGAATCAATAACCTCGAATCGTCGCTGGTCTTCGGCAACGTGTTGCAACGGGATGTAATCGCTGCCGTCGGTCTGGTTATGCAACACGGCATGGCGATGAAAGAAAGTTCCGCGGCCGCTGTCCTGACCGCTGATGCGAATATCGAAGCCTTCGGTCAAAAGGCCTGCGTAAGCCAGGGTCTCGGCAAAACCCCAGTCCATCTGGACCTCGCCTGTGGCCATGCGCGCACGCTCGGTCATGATGCGCTGGACCCGGCTATGCAGCTTGACCTCATCGGGAACCGTCGAGATGCGTTCGGCCAACAGCGCCAGCTTTTCCTGCGAATAAGCAGTATCGACCGGCTCTTCCCAGTCCGGCTCGAGATAGCGGCTCCAGTCTGCGGTAAATTCGTTGCCAATCATGCCCAGTGTCGACAGGAAGGCGACCTTGCCCTCATCCAGCGCATCGCGGTAGGTCGTACCCAGCTTCTTGATCGTGCTGTCATCGACAATACCGGCCTCGCGCAACTGGTCCGCATATATCGAACGCACAGTTGGGTGCTTGCGAATCTTTTTATACATCACCGGCTGCGTTGCTGCCGGCTCGTCTGCCTCGTTATGACCATGGCGGCGATAGCAAACCAGGTCGATCACAACATCCTTGTTGAAGGTCATGCGATAGTCCATTGCTACGCGGGCGGCAAAAATAACTGCTTCCGGGTCGTCTGCATTGACGTGCAAAACAGGCGCTTCGATCATTTTCGCAACGTCGCTCGAATACGGTGTCGAACGCGCATCGTTGGGGTCGCTGGTGGTAAACCCGATCTGGTTGTTGCAAATAATGTGCACTGTGCCACCGGTTGAGTAACCGCGCGTAGCAGACATTTGCAATGTCTCCATTACGACACCCTGGCCGGCAAATGCAGCATCGCCATGTATCAGCAGTGGTACCACATCGTTACGTACCCGGTCATGACGCCGGTCCTGGCGCGCACGCACCGAACCTTCGACGACCGGGTTGACAATCTCCAGGTGCGAGGGGTTGAAAGCCAGCGCCAGGTGCATGTTGCCGCCACTGGTCTTCACGTCAGACGAAAAGCCCATGTGGTACTTCACATCGCCGGATCCGCGGTGCTCGACCTGACCCTCGAACTCCGAAAACAACTCGGCTGGTGGCTTACCCAGTACATTGACCAGCACATTGAGGCGGCCACGGTGAGCCATACCAATGACGACTTCATCGACGCCCTGACTGCCGGCGTGACGTATCAGGTCATTGGCCAACGGGATCAGGCTTTCTCCGCCTTCCAGCGAAAATCGCTTTTGCCCGACGTAACGGGTATGCAGGTAACGCTCGATACCCTCAGCGGCCGTTAGCTGCTTGAACAACTCAATACGCGCCTCGGTATCCAGCACGTCGGCGACTGCACCGGTTTCGAAACGATGGCGCAACCAGTTGCGCTCGCGGGTACTCGACAGGTGGGTAAACTCGGCACCGATCGAACGACTGTAAATGTGGTGCAGCAGGTCGAGTATCTTGCGCAGCGGCAGACGCTCGGTCCCGGCGAGACTGTCGGTGTAGTACTCGCTGTCCATGTCGCCATCGCCGAGCCCGTGATAGGCCGGATCCAGATCGGCTACCCGGCCCTGCTCAGCCAGGCCCAGCGGATCAAGTCGTGCCAGTCGATGACCATGCAGGCGAAAGGCGGCGATCAGGTTCATGACGGCGGCCTGCTTCTGCAAGTCGCCCGCATCTGCGGCTACCGCTGCAGCGGCAACACGGGGCCTGGCCAGCTGTTGCGCCAGTTGCGCCTCGATCGGTCCGCGCGGCACCTCGTTTTGACTGCCGTCGCTGATGGACTGGAAATAGCGCCGCCATCCGTCATCGACCGATGTCGGGTCAGCGAGGTAGCGCTCGTAGAAATACTCTACGTACGGGGCGTTGCCACCATAAAGTGGCGTCGAGACGTGTCTGTCTTGCAGCGATTTGCTCATGTTTTCGTATCGACCGACCGGCGAACCCAATGGCTTGCGAAATTAGGGCCAGACCTTGCCTGGTGCCGGGACAGGCAAAGCGCCCGGTAGTTTATCGGAAACATCCGTATGTGTCTGTTTTTCGGCCCGGACGAACGAGACTAAAACGGCCCGATGGGCAACTTTTGCCCACTGATCGGCAAATCGGTGCAGCCACAGTCGCCGTGATGCTGAAAATCAAGGCCCTACGGAGTTGGCACGATCCCTGCTTAGTCAGGGATAAATCGTTGGAGGATTTTCGTAATGATTGCGACCTTTGGGACTGAATCAACTTACCTGCCGCCCCTGGGCTCGAGTCCGTCCGCCTGCGTACGCTGGCGCTGGCAGGATCTCGACGATGCGCTCAACCACCAGCTGGCGTTGCTCGACGAGGATCGCTGGGCCAATCGTCAACGGGTCGACGAACTTTTTATACGCGCTGCCGAGCCGCGCGGTCACGCCTGAAGCCGGTACTGTCATGACGCTGGTATTCAACAATCGACGTCGCAGCCGCTCGCGCTTCACCCCGACCCGGCTGGTAATCGGGGCGTTGTTTGCGCTGTTTGCCTTCATCACCTATCAATGCTCAACCGAATTCAACCCGGTGACCGGCGAGAAACAGCAAATCGCGATGACCGCCTCTGAAGAGATCGCGATAGGACTGCAAGCGGCACCGGAAATGGCGCAACAGCACGGCGGGCTGTCACCCGATAAGCGGGCCCAGGCCCTGGTCGACGAAGTCGGGCACCGTATCGTCGACAACACGGCCGCCGCCGAGACCCCCTGGCAATTCGACTTTCATCTGCTCGCCGACGACGATCTCGTCAATGCCTTTGCCCTGCCCGGTGGTCAGATCTTCATTACCGAGGCGCTGTACGACCGCTTCGAAACCGAGGGCGAACTCGCCGGGGTGCTGGGGCACGAGGTCGGCCACGTCGTGGCGCGCCATGCGTCGGAACGACTGGCCAAGCAGAAACTGACCAACGGATTGACTGGCGGTGTGTTGATTGCCAGTGGCGGCGGTGCATCCGAGGCACAGATTGCGCAGATGGTCGGTCAGCTGATCAACCTGCGTTATGGCCGCGAGGACGAACTGCAATCTGACATGCTCGGGGTACGGTTCATGGCTGAAGCCGGCTACGACCCGCGGGCGCTGCTGCGTGTCATGGAGATTCTCGAGTCCAGCTCGGGTGGTTCACAAACACCGGGCTGGTATCGCACCCACCCCAACTACTCCAACCGGGTCGCCCGGATCGAGCTGGCTATTAGCGAGGTCTTTCCCGACGGTATACCGGGAGACCTGCGACGCTAGGGTTGGTGCCCCGACCAGGATTCGAACCTGGGGCCTTCGGATTAGGAATCCGACGCTCTATCCAACTGAGCTACCGGGGCGCCAGCAACGGGATTCTACCGGGAATAGTGCACTGTTGCCGCAGCTACCAGCGCCAGCGGCTGCCGGCGGCACGGGTCGATGCTAGTATCCGCCGATGATTACGATACGTGACGCAACGCCGGCCGATGCTGCATTGATAACCGACTTCAACGCACGGCTTGCCGAGGAGACAGAAGACAGGCAACTCGACAGCGACCGGCTGGCGGCCGGCGTAACAACGATGCTGTCGGACCCGGCACGCTATGGCCGCTATTTTGTTGCCGAGCGCGGTGGCGACATTGTCGGCCAGCTGGCCGTGACTTACGAATGGAGCGACTGGCGCGATGGCTGGTTCTGGTGGTTTCAGAGTGTCTATGTACGACCGGCGGCGCGGCGCCTGGGTGTGTTTTCTGCCCTTTACGATCACGTGATGCAACTGGTCCGCGAACGCGACGACGTCTGCGGCCTGCGACTTTACGTCCACGACAGTAATCGCCAGGCGCAGCAAACCTATCTCGCCCGCGGCATGCACGATAGCCGATACCGGGTGCTCGAAATTGAAATCGCCAGTGAGGTATCAGCATGATTCGCCACCTCGAACCAGCCTGCCGTATACGCGGAGTCCAGGCATGATCGCAATTGGAAGCGATGCACCGCAGTTCGTTTTGAGCGACCAGGATGGAAACGAGGTTAGCCTGGCCTCGTTGCTGGCTGACGGGGCGTTCCTGTTGTACTTCTATCCGGCCGATTTCACACCTGGTTGCACCCGTGAAGCGTGCTCACTGCGTGACATGCACGATGACATCGTCAACTCCGGATTGCGAGTCGTTGGCATCAGCCCGCAGGACAGTGACAGTCACCGACGTTTCGCTACCGAGCACGAACTGCCGTTCACCCTGCTTGCCGATCCCGACAAGCAGGCCGTGCACGCCTATGATGTCGACGGACCTCTCGGTTTCGGGGTGCGACGGGCAAGTTTTCTGATCGACGCAGAAGGAAAAATCGCCGATGCCATCCAGGCGGATTTCATGATTGCAAAGCACGAAGCTTTTTTTCGCCGGGTCATGGCGACGGCCGCTCAGGAGTAGACGGTAATCGTGACGCGGCGCCGATGCGGACGGTGACGATGCTCCCACAGGTAGACACCCTGCCAGGTGCCCAGTGCCAGCCGGCCCGCACTGACCGGAACACTAAGAGAATTAGTGGTCAGGATCGAGCGCACGTGCGCCGGCATATCGTCGGGTCCCTCGGCGGTATGAATAAAACGCGAGTCACCATCGGGCACCAGTGCGGACATAAAGGTCTCGAGGTCGACACGCACATCGGGATCAGCATTCTCACAAAGCATCAACGAGGCGCTGGTGTGGGCGACAAAAACATTGCACAGGGCCGCATCGACATCGGATTCTGCCACCCGATGCTGGACGTCGCTGGTGATGTCGATAGTGCCACGTCCCGCCGTTTCGATGTACAAAGAATCCTGGTAGATCATCACTGCAGTTTACACGAGGGCGGTTGGTGACACCGCAACGGCTGGCCATACTGCGCAGGGCCCTGGACCGACGACAGCCGGACCTGACTTTGCTGGCCGAGAATACGCAAAAGACGCACAACATCGCCGCGTTATTACGCACATGTGATGCGGTCGGTGTCAGCGAGTTGCATGCCGTGGCCGACGAGCCGGTGCGGCGGCATCATATGGTTTCGGCCGGATCGCACAAGCGCGTACCCGTGATTCGTCATGCCAGCGAGTCGGATGCACTGGCGCAACTGCGCAGCAACGGTTTGCGGTTGCTTGCAGCACACCTTTCCCCATCAGCCGTCGACTTTCGCGAAGTGGACTACACCCAGCCTTGCGCGATTATTGTTGGCAGCGAACTTTTTGGCGTCAGCGCGACGGCTGCCCAACTGGCAGACCAGCACATCCGCATTCCCATGAAAGGCCTGGTCGAATCGTTGAACGTTTCGGTTGCCGCCGCACTGGTCTTGTACGAAGCCCTGCGGCAACGTGAACGCGCCGGACTCTATGATCGCTGTCGTCTCGATCGCCAGACGTATGATCGGTTGCTGTTCGAATGGGGCTACCCAAGGATCGCCCACCGCTGCCGCCAGCTTGGCGTGCCCTACCCACGCCTCGCCGATGATGGCAGTATTGTCGAAAACACCTTCACGTTGCGCACAGGAGATTTGCCGCATGCCTAAAGCCACCTGGAACGGCGCTGTACTGGCACATAGTGACGACACCATCGTCGTCGAAGGCAATCATTATTTTCCCGCCGAAAGCCTCAACCGAGAGCATTTCAAGGACAGCGCCTATCACACCACCTGTCCATGGAAAGGTACCGCGAGCTACTACGACGTCGTGGTGGACGGCAACACCAACCCGGCTGCCGCCTGGTATTACCCCAATCCTAAAGACGCGGCTAAAAACATCTGTTGTCGGGTGGCGTTCTGGCGTGGCGTCGAAGTGACAGATTAAGGCCCTTAGTGTTTGCGCCGTTCGCGCACGACAAACTCACCTTCGATTGCATCGCTGTCACCAGCTTCACCCATGGCCTGACGCAGCTTTTCTTCGTGCGCAGCCCTGAATCTCTCAAACTGGCGGCGTTGCCGCCAGACCCAGATTGACAGCGCTATCCCACCTACCAGTGCGGCGCCGGCCAGCACCACTGAGGCGAACACGCCAACGATGAACAGGCCAGCCAGCACCACCGCACCGACCACCGCGGCAATGGCGCGCTGGAGCAGTGAGGGCTGAGGCGACGGCAAACGATGGTAATTCATGTAGGCAATATCGGGGGTCGCATGCAGGGATTCAAGGTGCCGCCATGACGAAACCTGGGATCAACAGATTTCGATCCTTAGAGACAATTGATAAAAACACTATATATTACTGATTTATCTAATTTTTCCTATAGCGTCCATGGCTTGACGATGAAAGCAACCGGCCTAGCTCCCGAGCAATCGACTCAGAGTCAGGCGTTTGATCTGGCATGACTGCGGATCCACCGGTTGCAGCATCGCCAGGTCGAATTGCTCCAGTGCCAGGTGTAGCAGCACATTGCCGAGGTTCTCGCGAGCCCGATTGTAGTCGGGATCGATTACCAGGGCCTGCTCAAGCTCGGCACGTGCCTGGTGCAACTCGCCGCTGTTGGCAAACAGGACTGCAAGGTTGTTATGAGCCTCGGCCGTCGATTCGTCGCTCTCGGTAATTGCACGGAACTGCTCAATGGCATCCTCGGCTCGCCCAAGATCACTCAGCAGGCAGCCACGTTCGAACTTCAGCTCTATCAGGTCCGGATTGTGTTGCAGCCGTAGCTCGATCTGCTCCAGGGCACTCTGTGCATCGCCGGTATGGGTATCAACCATGGTCTGTGCGTGACTTCGGTCATCGCGCAATTCGGCAGCCCCGGTGGCGCGTTCCTGTCGCGGTCCAAAAAAAGTCATCTGGTGTCGCCCGATACGGATCTGATCACCGGGATAAAGATATTGTCGCTGTAATACCCGCTGACCATTAACAAGGGTGCCGTTAGTGCTATTCATATCGAATAGCCAGAAACCGCGCTCATCGCGGACGATCAGTGCATGGTGACGACTGACGTACGGCGCATCGATGGTGATCTCGTTGTCCCTGCCACGACCGATCATCGTCCTTTCCTGGTCGAGTGGATGGACTCTTAGCGTTTCGTCGTCACGCGCAATACTGAGGCTCGGTACAGCGGTGTTGTGCACCAGCGCCAGTTCGGTACCGTCCGCGACGCCGACACCAAGCTGGATCGCAGCTGCATGCACATGCTCTACCGCGATCATGCGAGCCCCCGATTCATGCGCGAGACGGGTAGCCACCTCGCAGATCGCATTGATCCTGGCAGGTATGCCCTCGCTCAGACTATGCAGAAGCGGAAACACCTCGTCTGCAACCAGTTCTCCGGGGTTCTCACTGCCATCGGCCCGTAAGCGTTGCATGACATATTGCTGCACATCCTGGAGATTCAGCGGGTGAACGTGCGCCACCAGTGTCGTCCAGTTTTCCAGCAGACTGCGATCGAGGGTATGCACCAGCACATCGAGCCCGGGCTCGCCGATCAGGACCAGGCTGAGTCGGCCGGCGCCGTCATCGCCCCGCGTCATGGCGTTGATCGTTTCGAATAGCGCCACATCGATCCGATGTGCATTGTCGATAACCAGTACGACCAGATCACCCCGCCTGGCGAGTGTCGCGCGGACCGCCGTCAATCCTGGTAAGACGGAATCGCCAGGCTCACTGCTGATTAATTGCGCCTGTACCTGTTGCAGGATGTCCCTGGCGGTCAATCCGGCGGCATCGAGTTGCACCACCTCGACAGGTCGTACGGCGGCGGCCAGCGCAGTACTGACCAGGATGGTCTTACCGCAGCCGCGCTCGGCAATGAGCACGCTCATACATCCGGGATAGCGAAGCGACAGGTCGATGAAGGCCAGCGCGCGCGCGTGCTGGTCAGACAGGTACAGCAATGCCGGGTCCGGCAGGGAGCGGAAGGCCGACGTGGAAACACCGAGTGATCCGTGCATAAGCCTATTCTAGCTTGCTATACGGTCGCGGTGGACAGGTCACGCCAGCGGTTCATTATGTCAGCATCCTTGCCTTCCCCAGTTCATTTCCCGCTCAGAAATCCATGTCAGCTACAGTCGTTCGGCAATCCACTTGGCCCGGGCGCCCCGAAAAAACCCTGCTTCATGATATTGAGGTCGATGAAATTGACCTGCTGATCGTCATTGAAGTCCGCATCGGCATTCCACGACGGTGATTGCGGATTTGAGAAAAACGCATTCTTCAGCGCATTCAGATCGGCAAAGTTCACGATACAGTCGTTGGGTTGTGGTGCGAGGTCGGCATCGCAGGCATTGCCGATATTGTCGCCGTCACTGTCAGCCTGGCCTGCGTTGGCAAGCAGCACACAGTTATCCAGCGGGTCGGCAATACCATCATTGTCGGTATCTATTGCGGATTCGCATTGGCTGGCGCGCACCGCGACGTTGTCGATTTGTGCATACCAGTCATCGTCGGCGCGGTATCGGAAACACACGTGCACCGATTGGCCGGTGAAGCTGTCGAGCGGCAAATCTGCATCGAAGCCCGGCACATTGAATTCGGCACCGGCATCTATTGTGCGGTCCCACACAGCAGTGTAACCGCCGATGGTCGCGGCACCGGGAGGTGCATTGCCGACGAGCACGGCCAACAGGTCGTCGCTGTCGGGCACACCGTCGATCTGGTAGCTGTAATCAAAAACCAGTCGTGGATCGACAATAGTGCCAAAGTTCAGTGACGGTCCGCACAGATAAGCATCTATCACCCCGGGTCCGGCGGCGTCGGCGTCAACACAGGCGGCGTCGCCACTGCCACTGGTGAAGTTACCGTCTGGGGTGGCAGGATTACTGTTGCAGGTACCATCGTTAGTAATGCCCCAGCCTGCCGGATTGGCGCCGGTCGCAAAAGTCGTCCAGTTTCCCAGACCAGCACTGAAATCGTCTGCAAAACAGGTCTCAGGTAAGGGCGTACAAATACTGGGGGTGCCGTCACCGCCAGTACTGCCGTCAAGGGCCAGCGAGTCGATGAAGAAATCCGTACTCGACCCACCCTGCAGGTGTTGCTGCGCCTCGATGCGCAGCACGTGCACACCGCCATCCGCGAAGGGCGTCACGTCGCCACTGACCGGCACATAGGCAAATGTGGGGCAGAAATCCAGATCGTCACCATCGATCTGAATGATCGGGCTGTCATCTATCGTCACCCGTAGCAGGTCATTGGCGCTGTCACAGATTGGCGCCACCACCTGCATAGCAAAAGTCGTCGCGTCGACCGGGATGATTAATGTCTGCTCGAGAAACCCGACTTCGGCCTCATTGCTGGCACGACCAAACCAGGCAAACCACGAGCCATCCTCGGCCAACCCGCCGCTACATCCGGGCCCGGTGCACAGTATCTCGTCGTTATTCATGGAGAACTCATGCCAGTCCGGATTCGGGGTACCGCCTTCGAAGCTGCCATCACGCAGTCCAGCCGTGCTCACCGGCAACGTGCAGGCGAAGCCGGCTTCTACCTGGCAACTCGCTGAGCAGCCGTCACCGGACTGCACATTACCATCGTCACAATTCTCAGCGCCGACAACGACGGCATCGCCACAGATACCGACATTGGGGTCGAAACCATCGACCATGACGGCGTCGGTGCCGTTGGGATCGAGCCAGTCCCGCAACCGGGTCGAGGCAGTGCTGCCGTCCCAGGCGCTGGCGAAACGTCCGTAGCAGTCGAAGCCGACGTTGGAACAATTTGCGCCTTGTGTACCGCCACTCAAGACACCGACCAGTTTCTTGTTGTCCCCTCGAAACAGGCCCGAACCAGACGAACCAGGCTCGGTAATACCCTGCTCCCAGCTGAGGAAGATAAAACCGTTGGGATCGTTGGTTCCTGCAATACAAACCTGTTGCGACAATGTGCCGTTGGTATTGAGGCTGATCATTTTTTCATTACCGCCGGGATGATGGATCCCGACAGTCAGGCCCGGGATATTACCGAAGCTCCGATCCCAGCCGATGTAGTAGACATTCCAGTCCTGCAACGGCTCATCTTCCAGTTCGACCAGGCTGAAATCGACGTTCTGACGGGAGGCACGAAAAATTGCGCCCGATTGTGCCTGGCTCAGCGACCCGCCGCCGAGCTGGCCACAAGCTGGTGATTCGAAATTCCAGTAGAAAATCATGGTCTGGTCGCTCGACGGTGATGGTCCGCAATGATCCGCCGTCAGGAACAGGTTATTTAGCGACCGAGGTTCGTCGGCAATGAGCTGTCCGGTACACAGGAAGGTACCGCCGCCCAGCACAATGGTATAGCGGGCCACGGCACGTAGCTCATCGCGCCAGTTGTCGGCCTGCGGGCACACTACATCGATATTGCACGGTGCCGGGCCACCGCGTGTCAGGTCGGGCTTGCCCTCGAGGCCGAACAGGTCACGATAACCGGCATTGACCTGGATAATCTTCAATGCTGGCGCCTGCAACTCGACTGGCTGGCCTTTCGGCTTGTTGGCGCTGATTTCCACGATCATCGTGTCGCCGGGCACAACAGGCACCCACAGTTCACGATGAGGTTTATTGTCTGCTGACGTGTAGGGACCACGCATCGTGCGTCGCTGCTCGTCGTAGACCCGCACACTGATACCGTCAGGCAACCAGAAGTCTCCAAAGCCCAGGCTTAGCTCGGTGGCACCGGGTACGTGATACCGCTGGCTCCAGCGGTAACCCCCATCGGCCTGCCGTGCAAGGCGTTCGGGCGTTTTTGTTCCGATCGGGTAGTCGATTGCAACACGCAGTGGTTGCCCGGCCGGCGCGGCAGCATCCTCGGTCAGCAGTTGCTGACGATCGAGCTTTGGCAGCACTGTGGTGCGAACCTCTGCGTGGGCGCTCGCGGCCACAACCGCGATCAGGCAAAAAATCCAGGTACTTGCTCTCATTACCCTGCCTCCTTCCACTGGCTGCTGCGAGCGGAGGTCTGTTTTGTTATTGCCCCGGGTCCGCGCGTCTCACAGACCCGGGGCAGGTTTTCTTTATTGCTGCCCAGCGGCGCTTGGACCTGGAAGGCCGAAGAACAGGCTACGCATAACATTGAGGTCGGCGACATCGACCCAGCCGTCACCGGTCAGGTCACCCAGCGGATCAGCTGTCTGGTACATCGACTTCATCATCATCAGGTCCCAGAAATCGACTCGTCCATCCTGGTTGAAGTCAGGATCGCAGGCGTTGCCGAAACCGTCCTGGTCAACGTCGACCTGGTCCGGGTTTGCCACCGCAGTACAATTATCGATGTTGTCACCGACACCGTCTGCATCAGTGTCTGCCGTCACCGTCAGCATGATGCTGGTCGAGCTTTCACGACTTCCCGGCATATTGACGATACTAAACAGCTCATGTGCGATATCGCCTGAAGCATCCACAGCCTGAATCTGGTAAGTCATCGTTTCGGCGCTCAGGTCCGGTCCGACATAGTCATAGCAGATCATCAGGCCATCGCTAAGCGCACCGCCGTATTGCGAACCGGCATCACCGGCCTGGTTCTCGACACCGACCGTTACGTCGCTCCAGTCACCGACAATATTGTCGTACGCCAGCACCAGTTCAAACTTGTTGGCACCATCATCGATAGCGCCGTTGAACACGACCTGGTAGTCGATCCGGTCGCTGCTGGATCCGGCCGGATAACGCTGCATGTCGTCGAACTCGACAACACTCAGGTTCGGTCCCGGCGCCGCAATGGTTACGCCACTGTTGGTCGCTGCGTCATAGACGATCTCAGTATCGGTCCAGGCGATTGCAACCATATCGTTGGGTTCTGCATCGTTGGGTATACCGGTGTTCTGCCACGGCGTATTGCCTACACCCGAGGCAAACACGCCAAAACCATCGTCGGTGATCGTGAAAGCCGTCTTCGGTTTGTCGTAAAACGGCAGGTTTTGACCTTCGAGCGTGAAGTACGAGATCGTGTCGCCCGAAATCGTCGGGTTCGCATCGATACCAAAACTCTCCAGATCGACATAACCACCAAAGCCGGTGTCGCAGGCCGGGTTGTAATGCGGATCGGTGGGATCCACACCCGGGCCATTCAGGTGGGTTTCGTAGAAATTCGGTTCAAACGCCAGCGTCGGGTGCGGCAGAATCCAGATCAACTGGTTGTTGATCACGTACACATTACCCTCGCTGACATCAGCGGAGCCTGGCACATATTCAAAACCATCCGGTATGTCGGCATCGATGACATAGAACAGGTCTTCGGGAGACAGGTTGGTCTCGACTTCAACAGTCATGGTGATGGGCTGATTGGCGTCGACGATAGTATCTGACGCGGTGATGCGCACATCGTCCTCACCGCGGCGTAACTCGACCGGGATAAGCGCCAGCGATTCGCCGTTGCCAAACACCTCGACAGCGCCAAACATCATGTCACCCGCCGACATCGATTCATCCCAGAAGGCGCGAATGTTCCAGGCCTCACCCGGGGTAGCGAACGACGGCGCCTCAATTGAGAAATTGCCCGTGCTCGGTGCGGCGGTCGCCACGGTCAGCTCCGTCGTATCGATTGCATTGGGCGCACTGGCTTCGAACGCCACCACTGCCACCCAGAAGCTACCGCCCTGCTGCACGTCTGCGCCGGTAAGGTCGCAGCGTTCGATGGAGACGGGTCCGCCGCTCTGGCACAACTCCTCGTCAGCCGTAATCATGCCATCGCCGTTGTTGTCACGGCCGACGAACAGATCGATGTCGGGTGCCGTGCTGTTTGCTGTACTGGCAGAGAAAATAACCGAGCCTGCTGGTACATCGTAAAACGAGATATCAACACCGGTCTCGGTGTAAGGCGAGAACACGCCACCGTTGTCACCCTCGGTCTCTACAATGGTCTCGACTGGCGCCGATAAGCCATATGCATCGATGATGACATTACTCAATGAGCCGGTTTCGAAGCCGCCAATCAACTGCGATCCGGCATCGCGATGTGCAGTAATCTCGAGCAGCTCCGGCAATATGCCGGCCGTCGGTGCGACCGCAACGGGCAATGCCTGCGGCGACACTGCGACGTTATCCGGTGTCAGGTGCACCCAGCCAAACAGCCATTCACCGAACGGCTGTCCGGTGACATCGGCTGTTACAGTGATCACCTGCGTTTCGCCTTCTGTCAACGAGAAAGTCTGCGGACTCGCGTTGATTGTTACGCCGCTGTCACTGTCGGCGCTGACGGTCCATGTTGCAGCGGCTGTCGCTTTGACGGTGCGTTCCCAGGTGCATACTTCGAGACACTGGCTATTGCCAAAACTCGGCAGGTTCAGTGTCGTCGGGTCACCACCGAGGCCCGGATTAGCCGCCTGGAAGTTGGCTGTGGTCTCATGCATCAACAGCCCGGCACGGGCAGCCGCGTCGACACGTATAGTCCCGCCACCATAGTCAAACGGTGTACCGATCTCGGGAAAATCTTCCTCGGTTCGCAGATCACGCACCCCCGTGGTGGCCAGCGCAGTATGGATTTCAGCCGCAGTCCAACCCGGATGCAACTGACGCAGCAACGCCGCCGCGCCGGCTACATGGGGTCCGGACATCGATGTACCGCTGAGCTGTCCGTATTCCGTAGGCGACTGCACAGCGGCATAAACATTGACACCGGGTGCTGACAGGTTCGGGCTAATGATGTCAGGCACGGACGCATTTGGGCCCCGACCACTGAATGCCGCCACAATATCGGCTGCATCGGGATTGATTTCGGGGATTGCACCGGTGATTGTCGCTACATGCCCACTGCCACTCGCCAGCCACGCCCGTAACAGGTCGCCGTGCTCCTGGTTGATCTGGATACCGGGAATGGCATACGGAAGATCGAACAGGCCCTGCGCCGACGACGCGGTGCTGGCGATAACAACCGCTCCGGCACCACCTGCGGCCGCCGAGGCAGCCTTATCTACAAGGGCAAAGCCACCGCGGTCGCAAACCACGATCTCGCCCGCAAAAGTACCCGGTGCGAAAGCATTGAGGGCGCACAGCGGATCGCCATAGTCACCGGCGTAAATAATCGGCGCCGGTCCGAAACCACCGGTCGCGCTACGACCGGGGAGATCCGCCGGTGGGGGCGTATCGCCGCCACTCATGTCGGCAACATATTTTTCTGACCAGGCACGCTGGTGAGAGTTGGCAGCAACGGAGGTCAACCACGGCGACACGGCCGGTGAACCGACCGTTCCTGGATCGGGGCCATCGTTGCTCGCCGAGGTTGCAACAAAGATTCCGGCATCCCGGGAACCGAGAAAAGCGAGGCTGTCGGCATCATTCCACGGGTCAATTGGTCCACCGCCGATTGAATAGTTGATCACATGGACACCGTCGGCCGTTGCGGCGTCAATAGCCGCGACCAGGTCCGATCCGGGGCAACCGCCCTCACCGCACGCCATATAGGCCGAGACATTTGCACGCGGTGCCACACCGGTGATCTTGTCGAATACGATACCCGTGGGATTACCCTCGAAATTCAGAAACGGCACGTCGAGCACCAGGTTGCCGGCAGCCGTGCCGGCAGTATGCGAGCCGTGACCATTCCAGTCTTCGGCATCTTCCTGGCCTACGCTCTCGGCCGATAACGGCAGAGCCATGGTGCCAATGACTTTGTCATTGCACAGCGCGGCGCGACCGCCGTTAGGATTGGTGTTCGGATCGAATGGCGCGCAATCACGCAGGTAGTTGCCGGACCCCAGCGGGTTGACGTGGGCGTAGCCATCACCCGGGCTCGTTGCTGCAAACGATGGGTGATCGGTATTGATCCCGGTATCGATGATACCGACGATGACACCCTCGCCGCGGGCCTGCAGCCCGGTCGCACTGCCATCCCAGACGGCACCTGCCCCGATCCAGTCAACGGACGTGGCGGTATTGATCTTGCGCAGGAAGTCGCGTTGCACAGTGGCAACGCCCGGCAGTGTAGCCGCGATGGCCGCCTGCTCCTGGGTCATTTCCACCGTCAGGCCATTGAAGGCATGACGATAACGGTAGATGACATTGAGCTTGCCTACTTCGCGACTCAGGCGTTGTTCGACCTTGGTTTGTTGGCGTGCAAGGTAGTCGAGGTAAGCCCGACTGGCGGCGCTATCTACGTCCAGCCGTACATCACCTCCCGCCGCAGCGACTTTTGCGGCCGCCCGGGCGCCGGCACGCAGCGTATCGGGATTGGTCGCAGTCAGCCCATCTATACCGCCGCGATAGCTGGCCAGTGGGTCATCGTCGAGGCGCACGATATACCGATGCCGGCCCGCTAATCCCTTTTCCCATCGAAACCCATTACTCTTGTCCGCAGTGCGCACACGCACGGACGTCGGGTCGGATCCCTGGCCGGTAGTGGCGGCCAGATTCAGCCCCTGCGCCAACCAGCCAATCGAAAACGTTGCATTGGCCGAAAGACCGGCAACCAGCATTACTGCCGCGGACGCCGCAGCAACCAGCATTTTGCTTTTCACAAATCGCACCTCAATTATCCCCCAACAACCCGGAGCGTCGCGTCATAGTTATTTTGTTTGCGCTACGGATCCGAATCACATTCTATGGTGATTTCGAAAACTTGCCCAGTTTCCGGGCCACGCTCGCTCTACCTTACCTGCATGCGCCGCCGGTTTCACCGTCTGAAACAAAAAAACCCCGCCTTGAGGCGGGGTTTCTTCGTAACCGGTTACGGTTAATTCTTAGCTGCGGCGGAAGCGCGCCAGCGCTGCCAGGCCACCAACCATCAGCCATACTGCTGCAGGCAGCGGGATCGGCTGAATTTCGATCGTGGTACCGATCAGGTCAGGACTGGTAATCGGCTCTGATAACCCATTGTTGAACCAGCCACCGGTGAATGGCGTAAAGTCGGCCATGGTCAGTGCGGTAGAGGTTGAACCTGCACCTGAAGAGGCAGCCGCGATCACGGTAAACGTAAACGTTCCGATCAGCGTGGGGCCAGCGTCCGGTGCGATCAACCCATTGAAATTTCCGAATACATTTGAGAACGTGCCGTCCGGATCATTGGGGCAGTTCGGCTGGTTATCGCTTGGGCATGACAGCTGATCGTCGAGATTGATCGCGGACACATAATTGTCCAGCGACAGCACTGCGTTGTCCCAGAACAGCTGAAAACCGCCCGCACCCATTCCGGTGGCGCCGAATTCACCAATTACATTGACGTCGAAGGTGTCGCCACCCGTGACTGGTAGTGCCGGGCCCTCCAGGCTCACGGTGTTCGCGTTGGCGCCAGCCGCCAGCACGAGCAATGCGACGCTACCGATAATTTTCTTGATCATTTTTTTGATCTCCCTAATATATTTTGGTTATTTCAGACTGGTCTTGTGCCACAAATGTGTTGGTTATTTTCGGTTACCAGACAAACCACGTTGCCGTCGCATCGCGATCGGTAGGTAGTTGCCCAGTAGGCTGCCCTACTCAAGTCCAATAATCGTGCCAACCCCCAACATTTGTTGTATCTACTAAACCCGTTCTGTTCTTGTGATTCCCCTCTGGAACCGGGTTGTAAAAAACATCGACAGTCCGACGCAGTCCGTTAGACATGTCTCAAAACTGACCCCCGTCCATGGATGAATCCAGTTTCTGTAGTGAAGGTTAATACAGGGACAAATGTGACGCAAGTCTAAGTTTCGAATATTGCGAGGCAACTTTTACGATAAAAGACAACGGCTTAACATAATTGTTAAGCCGCTGCCCAGATGACCGTTGCGAACCCCGGAAATCAGGGGCCTGATGGCTTGTCGCGCGTGGAGGTAATCGCGGCTGAAGCCGCTCCTACGCCCGTCTCTGCGGCTCGGTCTACAGTAGTTCCAGGGTCTGGCGCGCTTCCTCGAGGCCGACGAAGGCACGATCGGCGGCGACAGCGGCCTGCAGCTCGCTTTTCGCGCCCTCAAGCCGGTCGACGGCGTAATAGGCCATTCCGAGGTGGTAACGCAGTTGCGGCTCGCCGGGCGCGCCATCAACAGCCTGCTCCAGCACCTTCACCGCATCGTCGAACTGGCCATTGCGATACATCAACCATCCCAGCGTATCGAGGAACACTGGATTGTCGGCGTTGCGAAAACGCTGCGCCAGTTGCAAAGCACGCCCCAGCCTGGCCGGATCGGAAGTATGGTCGGAAACCAGTGCGGCGAAGTTGTTTATTGCAATCTCCGAATCGGGGTTGCGACGAATCTCCTCTGCATAAATCTCGATGGCCTCGTCAAAGCGCTCCTGGCGTTCGTAGACCGTCGCCAGCAGCATTCGCAGGTCAGCGTTCTCGGGCAAAACCTCGAGCGCGCCATTCGCGGCCTTTTCCGCCTCGTTGAAATCGCCACGCAGCAAGTGCAATCCAATCAGGTTGCGATAAGCCGGTACCCAGCGTGCATCGATGTTGAGCGCCGTATCGTTGGCCGCAATCGCATCGCTCCAACGCTGCTGGCGGGCATATACCTCGGCCAATAAGGTCTGGGCGTGAACGTGGTTGTCATTATTGGCCAGGAACTCTTCAATATCGGCCGCAGCCTGGTCGAGGTCGTCCATCGCGACGTAGCTACGCACGAGGTTGGTTAACGGTTCGATTGCCCGCGGCTGCAACTCGAGTGCCTGCTTGAAGGCGTCGATCGACTGCTGGTAGCGGCCGCGAGCCTGGTGGATGCGACCTTGCAGGTACAGTCCCAGCGGACGCGTTTCCTCTTTATCGACAATCCGGTCAGCCTGTACCTGGGCCGTATCCCAGTCATTGACCCGGATCAGGGTATCCACCAGCATCCGCGTCATCTGTACGTCATCGGGATGACGTGCAATACCGTCGACCAACAGGTTGCGTAATTCGTCCCATTGCCGTTCGCGTGACATCAGTCGCGCCAGCTCCCGACGGGCGGCCGCATTGTTGGGGTGCGCGGCAACCAGTCGCTGGTAGGTCACCTTGGCCAGGTCATAGTCGTTTGCCACAATCTGCGCGCGCGCCAGCAGCGTCAATGCCTGCTCTGACGTCGGATCATTGCGCAACGCTGTCCGCAGGTTGGCAATGGCGCTGTCGGTTTCCGAGCGTTCGAGTTGCAGTGCCGCTTTCATGAGCAGCGCGCTGGAGTTGGCAGCCTCGTCTTCGAGAACGGTGTCGATAATAGCCTCGGCATCGGCCTTGCGTTCCTGCGAGAGCCGTATCCGTGCCATTTGGTTACGCGCCTTGAGGCCGTCATCGGTGGCGCCTGCGCTTTCGCTGATCTCGTTCAGCAATTCTTCGGCAGCCTCCTGGCGTTCCTGCTGCAAATGCAATTGTGACAACGTGAACGGAAAGTCGTAATTGTCCGGGTGGGCTTCCATGGCCGCTCGCAGTATTTGCTCCGCACCGTCGACATCACCACTGCGCGCCTTGAAACGAGCCAGCTGCAGCTTGGCTTCGGCGTTGTCATCGTCCGCGGCTACCAGGTCCCGCAGCATG
Source organism: Gammaproteobacteria bacterium (assembly GCA_013002045.1). GTDB lineage: Bacteria > Pseudomonadota > Gammaproteobacteria > Steroidobacterales > JABDKV01 > JABDKV01. The sequence goes on along the minus strand of JABDKV010000058.1, from coordinate 7,186 downwards.
GACTCGGCCTTCTCCGCCTGGCCGCTCTCGGCATAGAAGCGCACCAGCCCGTACTTGACCTCGTCGTTCTCCGGATTCTCCTCGATCAGCTTCTTGTATTCCTGTTCGGCGCCGGCCAGATCGTCACCTGCCTGCATCAAGCCGATTTTCAACACGCGCAGGGCCGGCTGCTTGTCAACTTCGAGTGACCTGTCGATATAGCTGACTGCCAGGTCTTTATCGCTAGCGGCGTAGTAGCCTGCGAGGAAGCTGGTCGCCAGCAGGTTGGTTGGGTCCTCATCGAATAAAGCGTCAGCGCGGGCAATCGCCGCTGCGACTGCTTCACTGTCACCGGCATCGTTGGCCTCGTGATAAGCCAGCATGGTCTCAAGAGTCTGCACTGTGCTGTCGTCAGGCTTGACTGCCTTGGCCGACTCGACCTGGTCACGGATCATGTCAAAGATCTGCTGCTTGTCCGACGCGTTGGCGATAAAGCGCATATACAGCTGTGCCAGTTTGATGCGCGCCTCAACATTCTGCGGGTCCAGTTCGACCACACGCTGCAACTGCGCCATCATCTCGCGCCACTTATCCGGGTTCGTCAGCAGTTCCTGCTCGGCGATTTTTGCCAGCAACATACGGGCATCGGCGTTCTGTGGCTCGATCTGCAGCGTATTCTTGGCATCGAGTTCAGCCTTGACGAAATCACCCGCCTCGAACGAGGCATTCGCCTTGGCCATGTACTTGTCTGCCCTCTGCTCGGGGCCGCTGCAGGCGACAGTCACCAGTGCAGCCAGCAGTATCAGGACATTACGCATATTCAACATGATTAACCTCAAAATATAAAAAGGCGCTGAATGCGCCATCGTTCGTGACATTGTATAAAGTTCGGCCGTCCGATTCAGGCCCCGTCGTCTGTCCCGGTCGGTTGCACCGGTGGTTCGTCCTCGCGAGTGGGGAAAAGACCCCCAGCCTTGCGATCGCGGACCACATCCTTGATCAACTCCGGCTCGATTTCCTTGCGCTGCTCGGCGAATCCGTAAACCAGCGCGGTATCGCAAAGTGAGTTGATCACGCGAGGCACGCCGCGACTGTAATACCAGATCAACGAGCAACTCTTTGGCGGAAAAACCGCCGGATCGCCACCAGCGACCGATACGCGATGGTGAATGTACTTGACCGTTTCTTCGGAGTTGAGCGGATCCAGGTGATGACTGACGGACACCCGCTGCGCGAACTGCTTCAGACTCGGCAACATCAACATCGTACGGAGCTCAGGCTGCCCCACCATGATCATCTGTAAAACCTGGTTCTTGTCAGCGTTGACGTTGGACAACATGCGCAGTTCTTCGAGCGTTTTCGGTGACAGGTTCTGTGCCTCGTCGATTATCAGCACAGCCCGCCGACCCTCGGCGTACTCGTTGACAACGAACTCAACAAAAGTCTCGTAGAGCTCGACTTTTTCCTTACCCTTGTACTCAAGACCGTAAGCCATCAATACCCACTGCAACAGGTCACCGAAGGACTCGTGGGTGTTGGTGATCAGGCCGACGGTCACATCGGCCTCGATCTCGTCGAGTAGCTGGCGGATCAGTGTCGTTTTGCCTGAGCCGATTTCGCCAGTGATAACGGTGAATCCGGCATTATTCATCAGGCCGTACTGCAACATGGTCAACGCCATACGATGTTTACGACCCAGGTACAGAAATGCCGGGTCGGGCAACAGGGAAAATGGTTTTTCCTCAAATCCGTAAAAGGACTCGTACATCGTCGGCCTTCGTCAGTAGTAGTAGTGACCCTGGGATTCAGCCGCCTTGTTCAGCACCGTGCCGACAATATTGGCCTGCGATAACACGTCATGTGCTGCAACGATGTCCTCTGCCTGTGTCGAACCCTCTTCGACGACCAGCATGAAGGCATCGACCAGCGACGAGAAGGCCAGGGCGTCATCGACCGCCAATACCGGCGGCAGGTCATAAATCACGATGCGTTCCGGATAGCGCTGCGCCAGTTCACTGGCCAGCGCCCGCATGCGAGGTGAATTCAGCAACTCGGATGAGTTTTGCACCCTGCCACTCCCGGGGAGGATGACAAAGCGCTCGACCGCAGGATTGATCAGCACATCTTCCAGCGCCACATCTTCGGTGAGGTATTCACTGATGCCGTGCTCGATGTCGAAACCAAAAAACTTGTGCACGCTGGGTCGACGCAAGTCCAGGTCGACCAGCAACACGGTGCGATTGATCTCCCGCGCCATGCTCATGGCGAGATTGATTGCAGTGAGACTCTTACCCTCGCCCGGACATGGACTGGTTACGGCCAGCGAGTGCCAGCCATTGTCGTCCATCGCCCGCAATGTGCGGGTACGCAGCATGCGGTAGGCGTCAGTCACTACATCGCCGCTTTGCCCGAAGCCGATCAGCTTCGAATCACGCATGACCACCGGGTCGGGTGTCAGCACACGTGTCCTGGTGTACGCGATATCGAGCCCGGATGAGGCGGGCCTGCCAACCTCGGGCGCTGCTTTGGCCGGAGCCGCATGATTGTCGGCTTCGCGTTGTTGCCGCGCCCGGTCGAGGGCTTCCTTGATTCGTTCCATTGTTCTATTGCACTTGGTTTGGCCGGTCAGATACCGAGCTTACGGAGGAGAATAAACCACAACACATCGAGCGGTTTATAGAGGAAATTGACGAGCAAGGCGGTTATCAGCACAGCCGCGCTCACCCCACCGATAATCATCCACATGCGGCGACGTTTTTGCCGTACATCGATCTCATTTTCGATCATTGGGATGGTCGCAATCGGCGCAATCCCGGTCAGCTTCGCCAGCGCATTGGGGCTGTGCACTGAGCTATCCATACTTTCCGATACCGCAGTAGTACCGATCGAGCCGGCCATCGACAGGACCAGGCCCAGGAATAACAGGGCCAGCCGGTTCGGGGTATGCGGCAGCGTTGGTAACATCGCCGGGTCAACGACTTCAAAGCGCTCACCCTTACGACCCTGCTCGAGGCTTTCTGAAACTTCGGCTGCCAGCTGCTTGGAGCGAATCTCCTGGTACTTGGCGCGGGCATTATCGAGGTCACGGATAATTTCGCTAAACTCCCGTTCGACTTCCGGCGCCGCTACCAGTCGGGTTTCGTAATTGGCCATCTTGTCCGCCAGCTGCTGCTGGCGTATCTGCAAGGCGCGTTGTTCCGCTTGCGCTGCAGCCAACCGCGCTGAAAGAGCAACGTAACTCGGATTCGACACCGAATTTCCGGAATCAACGGATCCGCCACCACTATCAGACCCGGCTACCTGCGCTTCCAGCGCCGCATCACGTTCAGCGGTCAGGCGCTCATACTGGCGGTCGAGTCGGCGCACGTCAGGATGTTCCGGACCATAACGATCCCGATAGCCTTCCAGTTCCACCAGCACCGTCTGCATCTGCGTCTCGAGGGCGCCGATATCGGTGACCTCACCGACCTCGCCTTTCAGCGCTTCGATCTGACGTCTTATCGAGGCCACATCGGGGTGATTGGGTCCGTAGCTGGCGCTAAGGGTGGCGTATTGCGATTGCAGCGCCGACAGTTGCTGATCGGGTGGCAATACCGTGCCCTCGCGACTATATATAGGCGCCGCCTTCGGTGTGGTTGCCAGTTCCGACTGCAGGTAGATCAGGGCCTCGTTGTTGACCCGGATCTGGCGCTGTATCTCGCGCAGTTCAGCCTCGGTGCGATCCATCATCTGCAGGTTAATGGAATAGAGCTCTGGCAGTGCACCTGCATTCTGCTGTTTGAAGCGCGACATGCGCTCCTCCAGCGTACCGATTTCGCGGGCCAGCTTTTCCGCCTGCTCAGTCAGGAAGCTGGTGGTTTCCTGCGCACGCTCGGTTCGATCACGCAGGTTCTCTGCGAGATACAGGTCGACGAGACGATTGGCTACCTGCTGCGCGATAGCGGGCGTCTCGTAATCAAACGACAACGTGAAAAGAATCGTCGCCTGAGTGGGTCGCCCGGTGCGTGGATCGATCACGTCGGCACTAACCAGGTCGAGCGAATAGTCGTCGCGCATTTCATCGACGACCTCGGTCGCCGGCAGGCGTCGACGCAGGTCCGGATACAGATCAAAGTCTTCGATCAGCTTGATCAGGTTGGCCGAGGTCACCACTCGCGCCTGAATTTCCATAAGGCGCTGGTCAGCAAAGCTGGTAATGGTCGATGGCACCAGGTCACGCGGAATCTCCTGGTCACGAATCAGAATCGTTGCCGTCGAACGATAGGTCGGTGGCCACAGGAATGCCGCGATGATCGAGATCACCAGCAACGAAAAGAAAGTAATTATCATCAGCCCCTTGCGACGACGCAGAACGGCCAAATAATCTTTTAAACTGTTTTCGTTAGTTTCCACTTTGCACCTCTACTACAGGGTCAGCGCGACCACTGCATACGTGGATGTGAATAATTCAGTTGCATAATGAGCGCCGTACTGTCCGGATCGAATTCGACCGGGACACCGCCGAGCAGGCGCTCGTCCTTGCGCATCCGGTGTCGCAGCATCGTACGCAGCGTCCAGCGCTCGGCCATACGCCAGCGCAGTCCCACATTGATTCGTGACCGGGAGCGATCGAAGCTGATTTCGTCGACAGCATCTTCATTGAAGAATTCTGCGACAAGATCGACGTGCAGGCGGGGGCCGATCTGGCGACTGCCATTGAGGTTGATACGATCACTCTCGAGCAGTCCGCCTATTAGCGAATTCGGTTGCAATGTACGTTCGTAGGACGCACCCAACTGGTACACCTCACCCTGGTAATCGAAGCCGACGCGGCCGGTGAATCCTGAGCTGTCAGAAACAAACGCACCGATTTCCTCACCAAAATCACACAGACCGAAGATGGCTGAGAAAAAATCGCAAAACTGCGGGTAGCGTGTTTCGACGTCGCGTGCCCCGATCAGGCCAAAGGTAGACAGTCGCTGGTTAACCGAGCGATCGTAGGCCACCTGCAATCCGCGGGTTTCCGAATCGACGCCGCCAAACTCGTAGTCGGACTGGTAGGCAACCACACTCAGTGTCGATGACTCTGTAAGTTGGCGCAGGTACGACAGGTCGTAACCGATCGAGTCGTAATCGGAGAAGCGTGAGCGCGAATCGTAGTTTGAGCGCCCCCAGTTGGCTCCCACACCGACAGAGTTTCGTTCGCTCAGTAACTGGGTGTAGTTGGCGCGGGCGGAATAATTTTCCGCGCGCAGTGCCTGCAGTGAAACACCCAGCTGCTCGGCCTGGGACAACGTCGAAACGCGATCGGCGTCGAGCGACACCTCAAGTCGTGAACGTTCTCCCATACGCTCGAAATCCAGTGCGAACAACTGGTCGTCACTCTCATAGTTACTGTTTGAAACCTGGGAAGTACGCAGCGTGCCACGCACATCGAGGCTATAGCCGGGGTCGCGTGCACGCAGCAACAGCGACGGTGCCACCTCGTATGAAAAAACCTCTTCCAGATCGACCGGCGCCAGCACGATATTGCTGTCATAGTAGGCGCGCTGCATGACCGACGGCAGCAGTGTGTACTCGACCGCCGCTACCGGCATGGCCAGCAGCAAACCGAGTATCAGCAGAAAGTTGTTACGGAACGACAACAACGTCACCACTCTCCAGCATGATATTGGATTGCAGGCTACGACCATCTTCGACATCGCCGTAGCGAAATTCGATCGCGCGCTGCACATTGTTCTGATCGCGTCGCAGAATCTTGATCTTGTTTCCGGCTGCAAACTGATTGAGCCCACCAGCCATTGCCAGTGCCTGCATTACATCGACCTGGCCGGTAACCGGGAACTCACCCGGACGTGCCACCTTGCCGAGTATGTAAATCTTGTTACCAGCCACATTGAGGACGGCAACGGTGGCGACGGCGTCAGGGATGAAGCGCTCTAAGCGCTCGATCAGTTCGACCTGCACATCTTCCGGCGTGCGGTCGGCAACATCGATATCGCCAACTAGCGGGAAATTAATCTTGCCATCGGGACGTACCAGGACCTCGCGACTCAGTTCAGGCTCGCGCCACACTGACACCTGTAATATGTCGCCGGGATTGAGGCCGTAACCGTCATCGCTTTCGGCCGCGGTGAGCGGCGCGCTGCAACAAACTGCTGCCAGGCAAAAAAGCGACATTAAACGCCTCATCGAAATCCTCATCTTGACAATGCTCCTGAAAGACATGATTGGGGGGCTGCCGGGGAACGCTCCAGCGTACAGAGATTGCGATTCTCTGGCAATACAGAAACGTCCAGGAAGCGCGCTTAAGTTCCCGTAATTTAACAGGTAAGCGCTACCCTTATTCACGTAATGTCCGTCGGCCACACCTGGACCGACCTGTCTCCGAATGACCTGATTCGACGCACCGGTGTCGAAACCTGTCGTTGACCACCTCAGCCCGCCGGGACTCCGGCTGACGGGCGAATCCCCCAAACAACGCGTACCTCGTTGCAGGAAACGGGCCAATCGCGCCGTGTTCAGCCAAATCAGGTGGTTAGCAGGCAGACTCGCAGAGCATAATGCTGCCCTGTAAAAAATATCGACGGATCAATGAGTTAATATGTGAACTGCAACCCGCTCTTAAGTTGAATACTGGCGGAGAGGGAGGGATTCGAACCCTCGAAGGGCGCTAGCCCTTGCTGGTTTTCAAGACCAGTGCATTCAACCGCTCTGCCACCTCTCCGGCCGCCGCATTCTCGCCACTTCGCCCCCGATTGGCAACAGCCCAGCCACCAAAATGCCCCACTCGCACCAAAACCCCGGCCACCAACCCTCCCCCACCCGCAACCCACCGCGCCAAGGCGGCGCAGCCGCCGTAGGAGGGACTTCAGTCCCGAGCGCTACCGCGATTTCGCTATCAATCGGAGCTGATGCCCCTCCTACGCGCGCTGCGCGCACCTCCCCGTAGGAGCGGCTTCAGCCGCGATCCCGAACGTCCATAAACCCCAACCTTCCGGGAATCTCTCCGACCGCCCCTCCCGGTAGGAGCGGCTTCAGCCGCGATAATCGAAGCCAACCAACCCCAACCTCGGAACAATCTCCCCGACCACACCTCCCTCGAAGCCAACCCACCCCGCCCCACGAGGTCTGTCCCGTTAATGGCTGCCCCCTGTTCGAAGCGTCGTGGGCGGCGAGCGAAGCAGGACGCCCGAGCAAGACGCCCCCGATCCGCTCAGGCCATGGA
>JABDKV010000018.1 GCA_013002045.1 Gammaproteobacteria bacterium | reverse complement strand
GTACGGTCACCGACTGGCCCCGCTGGAGGTACCAGGCCGCATCCTGACTCAGGGTCACGGCCGGCCAGCCGGGAATGGCGCTGTCGATTGGCAGGAGCAGGCTGTCGAGCGCCTCGCTGCCCTCCTCAGCCCGGGCAGTCATCTCCTCCAAAGAGTGCATATCGGCCCCGGAGAACGGTCCTACGGACTGCCGGCTCAACACCTCGACATGGGCACAACTGCCGGCCGCTTCGGCCAGATCCTCGACCAGCGTCCGGATATAGGTCCCTTTCGAGCAGGCCACATCCAGCGCGAAGCCGCGCTCGTCAACGTCCTCAAGGATCAGCTTTTTGATCGTCACCTGCCTGGCTGCGCGCTCAACTTCCTTACCCTCACGCGCCAGCTCATAGAGTCTCTGCCCCTTGTGCTTCAGCGCCGAGTACATCGGCGGCACCTGGCTGATCTCGCCATGAAACCGGTGCAGGACGTCTCTCAAGCCGCTTTCTGTCGGCGCCGCGACGTTCTCGCGCGTAATATTGCCGGCCGCGTCGCCCGAGTCTGTCTTGATGCCCGCCCGTGCCCGCACGCGATAGCGTTTGTCGGCATCGAGCAGATAGGCCGAAATCTTGGTTGCCTCGCCAAAACAAATGACCAGCAATCCACTGGCCAGGGGGTCGAGACTGCCGGTGTGACCCGCCTTCTGCGCTTTGAAAAGTCGTTTGACCTGCTGCAGGGCATTGTTCGAAGAAATTCCGACGGGTTTATCAAGCAAAACGATGCCGTGCACATCGCGCAAATCGCTTCTCTTTCGCCGGGCCATTGGTGTTGCTTATTTAATCGGCTTCATCGTCAGCGCGTTGCCGGTCGTCGGCTACCGCTTCATCGATTAATGAACGCAGTCGCTGACCCTGCTCCAGGGTTTCGTCGTATTCAAAATGCAGCTGCGGCACCGCGCGAATAACCAGTCGCCGGCCAAGCTCGCCGCGTATAAACCCGGTAGCGCGACCCAGTGCGTCGACCACTTCCTGGTGATCGGTGTCGCCCAGCGTGCTGACAAAGACTCGTGCATGGGACAAGTCGCGGGTCAGCTTGACTTCGGTGATCGTGACCAGGCGGAAGCGTGGATCGTCCAGCTTGTCGCGGATAATCTCGCTGAGTGCGCGCTGCAACTCCTCGCCGACACGATCGCTGCGATGAAACTCCCTGGCCATGATCAGATTGTGCGTGCGACTTCAATACGCTGGAAGCATTCGATCTGGTCGCCGATTTTCACATCATTGTAGTTTTTAACGCCGATACCACATTCCGTTCCGGCGCGTACTTCCGATGCGTCGTCTTTAAACCGTCGCAGTGATTCCAGTTCGCCCTCATAGATCACAACGTTTTCGCGTAACACGCGAATCGGCAAATTACGTTTCACATAGCCATCGATAACCATGCAGCCGGCAACATTGCCAAACTTCGGCGAGCGAAATACTTCGCGTACTTCAGCCAGGCCGACAATCTGCTCCTTGATCTCCGGTGCGAGCAGGCCGGAAAGCGCAGCACGTACATCATCGATTGCTTCATAAATAATACTGTAGTAACGCAGATCAACATCGGACTCCTTGACGGCGGTCCGTGCCGAGGCATCCGCACGTACGTTAAATCCGATTACAGACGCACCCGACGCGGCGGCCAGGTTGACATCCGATTCAGTGATACCACCGACACCGCTTGAAATTACTTTAACCTTGACTTCATCGGTCGACAGTTTCGTCATCGCGTCGCGTAGTGCTTCAGCACTACCCTGCACGTCCGCTTTCAACAGAATATTCACTGTCGCCAGCTCGCCTTCAGCCATTTGCTCAAATACGTTTTCGAGTTTACTGGCCTGCTGTTTGGCCAGTACCGCATCACGCTGACGATCCTGTCGCAGCTCGGCTACTTCGCGTGCTTTCTTGTCGTCTTCCAGCGACATGAACTCGTCACCGGCATTGGGTGTACCGGACAGGCCCAGCAACACTGCGGGTGTTGACGGTCCTGCTTCCTCAATCGGATCACCCTTTTCGTCGAACATCGCACGTACCCGACCATATTCCTGCCCGGCCAGCACCGCGTCGCCGCGCTTGAGCTTGCCGCTGCTGATCAATACCGTCGCAACGGCACCGCGGCCTTTCTCCAGCGCTGACTCCAGCACAAAACCCTGGGCGGGTCCGTCAGCAACCGCCTTCAGCTCCAGCACTTCTGCCTGCAGCAACACCGATTCGAGCAGGCTGTCTGTGCCCTCACCGGTGATAGCGGATACATTGACGAACATATTCTCGCCACCCCAGTCGTCCGGAATGACTTCATGCTGGGCAAGCTCGGTTCGAACACGCTCGACATCGGCGTCTTCACGATCGATCTTGTTCACCGCGACGACAATCGGCACGTTCCCGGCCTTGGCGTGCTGTATCGCCTCGATGGTCTGCGGCATGACGCCGTCGTCAGCAGCAACAACCAGAATGACTATATCGGTTACCTTCGCGCCACGGGCACGCATGGCGGTGAATGCCTCATGACCCGGTGTATCGAGGAAGGCAATGGTTCCACGCTCGGTCTCTACACGATAAGCGCCGATGTGCTGGGTAATACCACCCGCTTCTCCGGCCGTAACCTTGGTACGACGGATATAGTCCAGCAACGAGGTCTTGCCGTGATCGACATGACCCATAACCGTGACGACGGGTGGTCGTGGCTCACCTTCGCCGGTTTGCTCGGCGACACCGAGTATTTGTTCTTCGCGCTCGCTCTCTTTAAGCAGCTTGACCGAATGACCCAGCTCTTCGACGACCAGCGTGGCGGTGTCCTGATCGATTGCCTGATTGATCGTTACCATCGCGCCCA
>JABDKV010000162.1 GCA_013002045.1 Gammaproteobacteria bacterium | reverse complement strand
CACTGCTTGGCGATGTACCGATGTACTGGACCTGGTCGGGCTACGACAAGCGTGACGACCTGCGCTTACCTGATACGTTTGAAAGCTATCTCGATGGCAAGCTGATGAAATCAGTCAGCATGCAGGTCGAGTTCGATGTGCCCGACGATGCGTTCGAGGTGCCGGACGGCATCGAGGTCGCACCACCGCCACCGGTGATTGCCGAGCAGTTCGTCCCTCACGGCGAACGTCTGCCAGTGGTCGAGACGATTGCCGAGCGGGTACACCTGGTGCGCAACCTGCGACCGGGATTTCATCCCATGTTTGTCGAGTTCGACAACTATGTTGTTGCCATCGATGCCCCGGCAGGCTGGTATGAGATGCAGCAAATTCCACCGATGAACTGGTCATTTGGCGATGACAGCAGCGCACTTGGCGAGAAATTCCTGCGTGCCATCGACCAGGCCATACCCGGAAAGCCAGTACGCTACCTGGTGTTGACCCATCACCACAGTGACCATATTGGCGGCTTGCGGCCGTTCGTCGCCGCCGGGGCTACAATAATCGCGGCGCGACCGGCTGCGACAATGGCCGAGCGCGCCGTCGGTGCCGATTTCACGCTGGCCGGCGATCAGCTCAGGTCGAGCGGCGCAGAACTCGAGCTCGATATCATCGACAACGAGATGCTGCTGAGCGACGGTAGCCAGACTATCCACCTGGTGCCGCTCCCCGCCGACAATCCCAAGGCCGCCGGTTATCTCGCGGTCTATTTGCCAATACAAAAGCTGCTGTACGCGACTGGCTTCATTTACCCGGTGCCTGAGGATGTGTTTCCACTGGCAGAGAGTATCGACCTGTCACGCTATTTCGTCGACTGGCTCGATGCGTCCGGGCTCGAAGTCGAGCATGTATACAACGTCCACGGCATGGCCCGGGTCGAAGACTGGCAACTGGCGTATTTCCGCGACTACGACCCGACCGAAGGCGTTACGACTGCGGTCGAACCGACGGCTGATGTGGAGCCGGACAGCGACCCGGACATCGAGATGGACATGCAAATCGACACCGAGTTGGAGTCCGTCCCGGCCGACAACGACTGAATCTCGAGTTTGACCTCAGCCGCGCCTCTTCTGGCGCCGATAGCGATGCAACAACGGCTCGGTGTAGCCATTGGGCTGATCGAGTCCTTTTAAAACCAGGTCACAGGCCGCCCTGAAAGCGATCGAGTTATCGGGATCGTCGCTCATTGCCCGATAGTCTGGATCGTGGGCGTTTTGCCGGTCGACCACCGCTGCCATGCGTTTGAACGTCTCCATAACCTGTTCGGTCGTGGTCACACCGTGATGCAGCCAGTTGGCTATGTGTTGCGAAGAAATACGCAAAGTAGCGCGATCTTCCATCAACCCGACATCGTTGATATCCGGCACCTTCGAGCAACCGACGCCGTGATCGATCCAGCGCACCACATAGCCGAGGATGCCCTGTGCATTGTTGTCGAGCTCGCGTTGTATAGCCTGAGCATCGAGCTTTGACGAGTCACCCAGCGGCGGAGTCAGAATATCGTCGAGACTGGCTATATCGCGTGTAGCCAACTGTTGCTGGCGCTCGCGGACATCGACTTCGTGATAGTGCATCGCATGCAATGTCGCAGCAGTCGGTGAGGGCACCCAGGCGCAATTGGCTCCCGCCAATGGATGGCCCTGCTTGGTTGCCATCATCTCCGCCATCTCGTCGGGCTTGGGCCACATACCTTTGCCGATCTGCGCGCGTCCGGGTAAGCCACAGCGGATCCCGACATCGACGTTCCAGTCTTCATATGCGGCTATCCACGGTTGCTGCTTGATCTCCTCTTTCGGCAACACCGGGCCGGCATACATGCTGGTGTGAATCTCATCACCGGTGCGGTCGAGAAAGCCGGTGTTGATAAACACCAGGCGCTCGGACACGGCCCGGATACATTCGGGCAGGTTGACCGTGGTGCGCCGTTCTTCGTCCATGACCCCGACCTTGATGGTGTTGCGTTCCAGACCAAGCAAGTCTTCGACACGACCAAACAGGGTATCGGTCAGCTGCGCCTCGGCCGGGCCATGCATTTTCGGTTTGACGATGTAGATACTGCCAAAGCGGCTGTTAGGCAGGTGGCTTTGCTGGCGTTGATTGGCAACGGCCGCCGCACTGGTGACGATGGCATCGAGCAAGCCCTCAAAGGTCTCTTCGCCATTGGCATCGAGAATGCAATCGGTGCGCATCAGGTGACCGACATTGCGCACCAGCATGACACTGCGACCGGACAGGCGCAGCTCATCACCGTCGGGCGTTGTGTAAACACGGTCGGGTGCAAGACGACGGGTCATCGAGCGATCGCCCTTGGTAAAGGTAACTTCGAGGGTGTTCAGCATCAGGCCAAGCCAGTTGCGATAGACGCCGACCTTTTCCCCGGCATCGACTGCGGCGACCGAGTCCTCGCAATCCTGGATGGTCGTCAGTGCCGACTCGAGCACGATATCGTCAATCGCGCCGCGTGCCTCGCGGCCGATGCGCCCGTTCGGATCGATGACCACTTCGAAATGCAGGCCGTTATGCGCGAACAACAAACGCTGTTGCGGGCCGGTTTCGTTGCAACCAATGAACTGCGCCGGGTCAGCCAGGTTCGCAACCTGGTCGTTGTCGAGTATTACCCGGCATTCCAACTTGTCGGCCACGGGTGTGACGCGGTAGGAACGCACCTGCTGGTGGCTGGCACCCTGCAGTGGCAGCACGCGATCGAGCAAGCGTGTGGCGTAGGCGATGACCGCTTCGCCGCGAATCGGGTTATAGACCTGGCCGGCCGCCTTACCGTCGTCATCGTCAATAACATCGGTGCCGTAAAGCGCATCATAGAGACTGCCCCAGCGGGCATTGGCCGCATTGATGGCAAAACGCGCATTGTTGACCGGTACCACCAGTTGTGGCCCGGCCACTGCTGCGATCTCGGCGTCGACATTCCGGGTGGCGATGGTGAATGGTTCGCCGCCGGGTACGATGTAACCGATCTCCCGCAGGAAATTGACGTAAGCCGCGTGATCCCAGTCCTGCCCGGCACGTTGTCGATGCCAGTCGTCGATTTGCGCCTGCATGGCATCGCGCACATCCAGCAGTTCCTGGTTTAGTGGTGATAAGTCGTCGAGGATCGCCTCGGCACCGGACCAGAAGTGCGCGCTGTCGAGATCGATCGCCGGCAGCAGTTGCTGTTCTACGAACTCGTAAAACGACGGGTCGACCAGCATCTGGCCGACCCGTACACGTGTAGACGACTGCACACCCGGTGCATCAGTCATTGTTGATGACCTCACGCCACGAACTGCTCTTCTTCAGTGCTGCCATCGAGCGAGGTGGTCGAGGACAGGCCATCCATGATCGTATTCTGGACCGCATCAAAGTATCCGGCGCCGACAAATGACTGGTGCCGGGTGGCACGGAACCCGTGTTGCTCATCGTTGAATTCCCGTTCCTGCAGCTTGGAATAAGCATACATTCCCTCTGCCTTGTATGCGCGGCTCAACTGGAACATGGCCGAGTTGAGACAATGCCAGCCGGCCAGCGTGATGAACTGAAACTTGTAGCCCATTTTCCCCAGCTCTTCGCGGAAAGTCTTCATGGTCTCGTCGTCGAGATTGGCCTTCCAGTTAAACGACGGCGAGCAGTTGTAAGCCAGCAACTTGCCCGGGTAGACCTTATGTATGGCCTCAGCAAAGCGGCGTGCCTGGTCGAGATCGGGTCGCGAGGTCTCGCACCAGATCATATCGGCGACCGGTGCATAGGCCAGACCGCGTGCGATAGCCTGGTCGAGCCCGGCCGTGGTGCGGTAAAAGCCTTCCGGTGTCCGCTCACCGGTAATAAATGGTCGATCGCGCTCGTCCGCGTCGGAGGTAATCAGGTTGGCGGCATCGGCATCGGTACGCGCGATAACGATCGTCGGCACACCCATAACATCGGCAGCCAGCCGCGCCGCGCTGAGCTTGGCCACCGCTTCATGGGTCGGCACCAGGACCTTGCCGCCCATGTGGCCGCATTTTTTCGCTGACGACAACTGATCCTCGAAATGCACGCCGGCGGCACCGGCACGGATCATGTTCTTCATCAGTTCGAAGGCGTTGAGATTGCCGCCAAAACCCGCCTCGGCATCGGCCACGATAGGCGCGAACCAGTCGATTGAGTCATCACCGTTCAGTGCGTGAATCTCATCAGTGCGCTGGAACGCGTTGTTGATACGCGTGATCATCTTTGGCACTGAATCGACCGGGTACAGGCTCTGGTCGGGATACATCTCCGACGCACTGTTGCCATCGCCGGCGACCTGCCAACCCGAACAGTAAATTGCCTTGAGCCCGGCCTGCACTTCCTGGATGGCCTGGTTACCGGTGAGCGCACCGAGCGCACATAACGGTTCTTCCTGGTTGACCAGGCGCCAGAGTTTTTCCGCACCGAGTCGGGCGAGGGTATGCTCGATCACCACGGTGCCGCGCAGTCGCACGACCTCTTCGGCGCTGTAGCTGCGCTCGATGCCACGCCAGCGCGGGCTGTCTTTCCAGTCATTCTCGAGGCGTTCGATCTGTTCGCGTTTTGACATAGTTTTCTCCTGCGGAAAAGGCTCGTGACCAAGGTCCATGTGGCGTATACTAACGACCTTGAAGTGAAATTTTCACAGTAAAAATTTCACAATGTTAATTTCACAGTGAATTAAATTATGTCGTCTGCTCAGGGACTTAAACGTCGCGCTCATTTTGTTGGCACCAAGATTCGTGCGCTGCGCAAACGCAACAACCTGACACTGGACGATCTGTCCGTGCGTTGCGTTGGCGTCGACCGCGACGCCGCTCCGTCAGTGTCTTACCTGTCGATGATCGAGAACGGCAAGCGAGTGCCGTCGGCCAAACTGCTGGAGATCATCGCCGGTATTTTCCAGAAGGAAGTGTCGTGGTTTTTCGATGAGTCGCTTGATGGTCCGGTAATCGATACGACGCCACAGGCCGCGGTTGCCGGTATGCCGTTGGAACCGGGGTTTCTTTTTTCCGACAACCTGTTGCAACGGGCAATACCCGAGTTGTTGTCGCAGACCGGTACAACCGGCCGCCAGTTTGCACACCTGTTAATTCGCGCTTACCAGGAATCGAATCAGAACCGATTTGCCGATCTCGAACGCGCCGCGGAAAAAACCGGTCGCAAACAATTCCCCCTCGATGTTGACGACCTGATCGCGATTGCCCGTTCGCTGGGAATGGAAATCGAGTGGTTCGAACAGCCTCCCGTCAAGGACCATGAAGATGCTGCGCTGAAGACACTGATACGTTCGCGCTATCGTGCGCCCGGGACGATTTTGATCAACCGCGCACTTGAAGCGTCGCCGGCGCGGCTCAAGTACGACATCGCCAATCACATAGCGCACCAGGTCCTGCATGAAGGCGACGGTGCGCGGGCACCGCAGTTGTCCGGCGGTCGCAGTACCGAACGGGTACTGTCATCGGAGGCGGGTAATCTCGATTCGCGCGATATTCTGTATGCATGGCGCGACTTCGAGTGCAGCTATTTCGCAGCAGCGTTGCTGGCACCCAAAACGCCCTTTCGACAGTACCTGGCACGGCATGCCTATCGGATCGACTGCGGTGACGCGATCGGGCTGAGCACTACGCTGGTGATGCGACGCATGTCGAGTGTGTCGCCCTACCCGCACTGGCATTATTTTGATGCCTATCCCCCGGGCAACCTGCGTGCTGTGTACCGTGGCAACGGTATTCCGTTGCCTTGGGGCAATATGACCATGGTTTCTGATCCGTGCCAGCACTGGGCGGTGTTCCGCATGCTCGACAGTCGTTCACGCAAGCCGTCGGCGCAGATTTC